>JANRBI010000221.1:1799-23736 GCA_030727625.1 Salibacteraceae bacterium | reverse complement strand
TATCCAGCTAAGAACGGTTTCACTCATTATCCTTATCTATTGTGCGCTTGACATCGTTTACAGAGTTTGTTATATCTCTTTGTATGTCATTTGTCGCATCCTTAAACTGTCTAATTCCTCGCCCAAGGTTTCTTGCCACATCAGGAATACTCTTCGAACCAAAAAACAATAAAACGAAAAGCAATACCACGAAGATTTCACCTCCACCAAGATTAAAAAACAACAGTGTCATCTTATATTATTTGAATGCAAATGTATGAGACAAAAAAGCCACGCAAAGTTGCGTGGCTTTAAATATTATAATAATGTAAGTTATTATTAGTCTTTCTTCTTACCTGACAAATCCACAACAATAGGAGACGCCACGCAAAGTGAAGAATAAGTACCAACTACAACACCTACTATCAACGCAAAAACAAAACCTTGAATTACTTCACCACCGAAGATGAAGATCATTAACAATACAACCAATGTACTTAATGAAGTATTGATTGTTCTTGTTAAAGTAGAATTCAATGCATTATTCACTACACCTTCATATTCGGCCTTTTTGTGAAGACCAACATATTCCCTAATTCTATCAAAGACCACCACGGTATCATTAATAGAATATCCAACTACAGTAAGAATTGCAGCAATAAATGCTTGATCAATTTCTAAAGAGAAAGGAAGAATACCATAGAAAATAGAGAATAAAGAAAGTACGATAAGCACATCATGAAACATTGCAATTAATGCACCTACAGCAAAACCTAATTTCCTAAATCGTAAGAAGATATAAAGGAAGATTACCAACAATGAAAGAGATACTGCCCAAACAGAACCTTGTTTGATATCATCAGCGATGGTAGGTCCAACTTTTTGTGAACTCATCACTTCGTTAGTTGAAGAAACATTGTTTAAACCTGCTCTTAGGGCAGCCTCAACGATATCATCTGCATTTTCATCTTCACTTTCAATAAGATACTTTGTTGTAATTTTTACTTGATTTGAAGCACCATACGTTTTTACTTCTGGCATTTGTTTCTTGCCCTCATCAACAAACTGATCAGCTAGTGCAGCAGCAACTTCGCTAGTTTTAACAGACTCGTCAAATCTTACAATATAACTTCTACCACCTGTAAAATCTACACCATAGTTTAAGCCTTTGGTTGCCAAAGAACCTAAACCAGCAAGAATTACAAGACCTGAAATGATATAGAAAATCTTTCTTTTCTTAACGAAGGCAAAGTTTGCATTGGTCAATAAATTCTCTGTCATTTTAGTTGAGAAAGAAGGTTTAGCATTCTTGTCTAATCTCCATTCAAACAACAATCTTGTAATGAAGATAGCAGCGAACAATGAAGTTGCGATACCGATGATCAATGTAGTAGCGAAACCGCGGATAGGACCACTTCCAAAAATGTAAAGGATAATACCCGTCAGCAATGTTGTAATGTTCGCATCAATGATCGAACTGTATGCATTGTTATAACCATCTACAATTGCCAATCTTACACCTTTACCTGCTCTAAGTTCTTCACGAATTCTTTCATAGATAAGTACGTTCGCATCTACTGACATACCAATAGTAAGTACGATACCAGCAATACCAGGAAGTGTAAGTGTAGCACCTAACGATGATAGCACACCTAATACGAAGAACAAGTTGGCCAACAATGCTAAATCGGCAACAATACCTGCGCTAGAATAATAGAAAGCCATGTAGATCAAAATCAGAATCAAAGCCAAAACAAATGACATGAAACCTGATTTGATTGCTTCTTCTCCTAATGTAGGACCAACAATAGCTTCTTCGATAATTCTTGCTGGTGCAGGAAGTTTACCTGCTTTTAGTACCGCAGCTAGATCTTCTGCTTCTTGAAGTGTAAATGAACCTGAAATTTGCGTGTTACCGCCTGGGATTTCGCCTTGCACCACTGGAGCAGAATACACCAAATTGTCTAAGACAATTGCAACACATTTGTTGTCATCTTGGGAGTCTGGAGAACCAGCTGCTTCTTTTGTAATGTTTTTCCAGATTTTAGCGCCATCAGCGTTCATTGTAATGGACACCTCTGGACGACCCATTTGGTCATTCTGCACACGAGCATTAGTTACCACGTCTCCTTCTAAGGGAGCTCGCATGTCTTTGTCGGTTTTGATTGCATGCAAACGTAAAAACCTCTTATTTTCATCATTCGATCTGGCATCCCAGCGGAAAAGAACTTTGGCTCTTCTTGGGAAAATAGCTTGAACATCTTTTCTAGCAAGAAGCTTATTTACTTCTGCTGTATCACTAATTAAAGCGTATCCTACCACTGAACCTTGACCAGCTCTGTACTGACCATTTTCGTCTTGGTAAATAGCTGGGCTTAGTTTACCGAAAAGTGGATTATTCTTTACGAAATCTGCTTGAAGTTTAGAATTATCTTTTGGAGCATCAGCATCTAAACCTTCTTCACCATCAGCTGCAACAAGATCTTCCAATTCATTGCTTTCTAAAGTTGCTGAATCTGGAGCAATATCAGTGATGGTTGAATCACCTTCCACTAAAGCTAGATCAGTTGAATCAGCGCTTTCAGTTTCGGTTTCTTCACGAAGACCCATTTTCTGAGCAAGCATTTCGTTTGCTTCACTTAAATAACCATAAACCTCTGCATTTTCATAGGTTTCCCAGAACTCAAGTTTCGCGGCACCTTGAAGAAGCTTACGCACACGATCTTTATCCTTAATTCCTGGAAGTTCAACAATGATTCTGCCTGTACCCTGCTGGCGCTGAATTGTAGGTTGAACAACACCTAAGTTGTCGATCCTTTTTCTCAACACTTGCTCAGTTCTACTTACGGCTGCATCCGTTTCTTCACGAATCGTCTTTAAGATATCCTCGTTAGAGGCTTCAAGAGGAAAACGCTCTTTATTTTCTCTGTTGTGAAAAATTGCGGCTAAAGAACCATCAGGGTTAGACTCATTCCAAGCAGATTCAAATAAAGTAACAAAGTCGTCCTGAGATGTTTTCTGCATCTCGTTAGCCTTAGAAATAGCATTTAAAAAAGCCTGATCAGTACTACCATCGCTCATTGCCATCAGCATTTCTTTTACAGAAACCTGCAACGTCACGTTCATACCACCCTGAAGGTCAAGACCAAGGTTAATTTCATTTCTCTTACAGTAATCGTAAGTAAATCCGATTAAAGGATAAACTTCTTCACTGTTCATGTTAAGCAAGTAATCTTGCTCAAATTTTTGGAATGCCTGTTCCTGTTCTACTTGTGTTAAGGCACTATTTTCAATCATCAAACTGTCAAGTTTGCGTTGAGCTTCAACTGTAGCATCTTTCTCTACACCTGAGGTTACAAACGTGAACGAAAGCTGGTAAACACAAGCCAACGCTAGTAAGATGGTGAAAATCCAAATCGCACTTTTATTCTGCATATTACTTAGATATTATTAAAAAACCCTCCGAAAAGGGCGTGCAAATATAGAATTTCAACTTGTTCAAATACAGTAATGCACATGTTGTGTAAAAAATGATCTATTATGAACGAAAAAAGGCACCCAAAAGGGTGCCTTTTAAATTAATTTATTAATGATATACTACAAAACTGAGTCTAACAAATCGTTTGTAGCCTGAACGCCTTCAGCACTTTCAGAAAGTTTTTGCTTTTCTCCCTCTGTCAATTCAATTTCCACGATTCTTTCGATTCCATTTTTTCCAAGAATACATGGAACACCGATAGCTAATCCTGACAAACCGTACTCACCTTCGACTAAAGCAGAACATGGGAACATCTTTTGTTGGTCACAAGCAATAGCTTGCACTAAAGATGAAACAGCCGCACCTGGCGCATACCAAGCTGAAGTTCCAAGAAGCTTGGTAAGTGTAGCGCCACCAATTTTAGTTTCTTCCACTACCTCATCCATTTTCTCTGCAGATAAAAACTCAGAAACTGGAATACTGTTACGAACCGCTTTTTCGATCAATGGAACCATGCCCACATCGCTATGACCTCCGATTACCATTCCATCTACATCTGAAGCAGGGCAATTAAGAGCTTCGGCTAATCGATATTTAAAACGAGCGCTATCTAAAGCCCCACCCATACCTATAATTCTATTTTTAGGAAGCCCTGAAGTTTTGTGCACTAAATAAGTCATTGTATCCATTGGATTAGAAACAACGATGATGATAGTATTTGGAGAAAACTTCAATAGGTTTTCAGTAACCGTTTTTACGATACCTGCATTAATACCGATAAGTTCTTCACGCGTCATACCTGGCTTACGAGGAATACCAGATGTAATAACAGCCACTTCGCTGCCGGCTGTTTTTGAATAATCATTGGTAACTCCAGTGATTTTGGTATCAAAGCCATTCAGTGATGCAGTTTGCATCAAGTCCATCGCCTTTCCTTCGGCAAATCCTTCTTTTATATCAACTAAAACTACTTCTGAAGCGAAGTCTTTAATAGCGATATACTCAGCACAACTAGCACCAACAGCTCCAGCGCCTACAACCGTTACTTTCATATTTATTTTTTTATGTTTTGGATAGGATGTGCAAAACTAATGTATGCAACTTATCAAGCAACTTTAATTAATTGAATCGTCTGAGAAACTAAGTGACTAAATTCGCATCTATGAGAAAGTACCTTCTAGCGATTCTTTTGATAAGTTCAACGATCTATTCGTCTTATTCGCAGACCTATTATATTCCAACGGACACGCTTTACCAAGGATGTGCACCGGATTCCGTGCATCTTTTTCTGTTCGCAGACTCCCTAAAGTCTACGACATACACATACGATACTCTTCCCTATTACACCATTCCTGTAGGAGGAACATCTGTTGCCATGGGCGATGACCAAGTTTTAGGACCATACCCTGTTGGTTTTGAAATTTCTTGGTTTTGCGGAAGCTATACCAATTTCTACATCTGCTCGAACGGTTGGATTGGTTTTCAAACTACTACAGCCGCATTTACACCGCAACAGATACCAAGTGTAGCTGCTAATGTTCCAAAAAATGCGGTTATGGGTGTTTGGAGAGATTGGCATCCAGGAATTTCTGGCGGACCTTACATAACATACCAGACGCTAGGAGTTGCACCAAACAGAAAACTGGTGGTAACCTGGAGTGCTGTACCGATGTTTTCTTGTACAACCACTTATGGCACTTTTCAAATTGTAGTTCACGAGACGAGCAACATCATTCATACCAATATCACTAACATGCCTGCTTGTTTATCTTGGGTAGGCGGAGATGGAACGCATGGGATACACAATCCAACAGGAACCTACGGAGTTGCGGTTACTGGCAGAAATGACACTCCTTTTACAACAAGTAATGAGTCTTTGAGATTTATACCAACTTCTCCAATCACATGGACTTATCCTAATGGACAACAACTTGGAATTGGCAACGACCTATATGCTTCAGTATTGCAGTCTACGTATGTTTATGCCACAGGAATTCAATGTGACGGTGATACAATGGTTGATAGTGTATTTGTCGCCTCTAGTTGTATTAATCTTATTGTTGATTCGGTTGATGTTCAGTGCACTGGTGATTCATCAGGATGGATAATTGCTCAAGATACTTCATCGGCATTAAATGCACCCTACACTTATTATTACATAAATCAAGCAACAGGAGATACCATAGGTAATCATCCTTCCACAAACACCTTAGACACTTTGTTCAATGTTCCTGCTGGAACCTACACCGTTGTTTGCGCTTCTAGTTCTGAATTTGCCGTAGGAACCACGATTGTACATGAACCGGCTGTTGTGCCCGCTTTTACCTCAATGATAGCCGTTTTGTGTAATGGTACAGCAACAGGAAAGGCAATAGCCGTTGATACTAATAACTACACTGGACTAAGTTGGGATGGATTTTATTCCTATGAATGGTCAAATGGAAATACCACTTTAAATAGTACCAATAATTCAGACACACTTGAGAATCTTCCAGCTGGTGTTTATAATGTAACCATAGATGGCTGTTTGATACAAACTGGCACGGTTACAGTCACTGAACCCACAATACTTCAAGCGACAATTATTAGTCCTACGGCTACTTCTTGCCCTGGTGTCTTAAGCTGCGATGCTTCTGCGCAAGCGTTGGGTTTTGGTGGAGTTGTTCCTTATTCTTACCAGTGGTCTTCAGGTGAAACAACTCAGATTGCAATTGCATTATGCCCTGATACGAATTGGGTTACAATAACAGATGCAAATGGATGTGACACTTCGGCTTTCGTCATAATAGAGGTTCCTGATAGCATCATTACAACTGGTTTTGGAGACACTCTCATTTGTATTTCTAACTCTGCTTCAATTGTAGCAACATCCATTGGAGGAACTTCACCATTCTCATATACTTGGAGTATTGATAGTTTAGAAGGCGACACTGTTGGAAATCTTCAAAACATCATTGTCAACCCAATAATTGACAAAAGATATTTCGCGTACAGTATTGATGCAAATGGATGTCCTGGCGACACAGCTTCTGTTTTAATAAAAGTAAGACCCGAACTAGGTGTTGAATTACCTTATTTAGACACCATTTGTCCTTATGATGACATTAACATTCAAGTGGCCGGTGTAGGTGGAGACAGCATCTATACGTTTAGCTGGAGTTCTGGTCAGTTTGGATCATTAATTACAGTTTCTCCAGATCTTCCAACTTGGTTCTATGTAACTGTTAGTGATGCTTGCGGCACACCAACCTACCTTGATTCAGTTTTTGTGCAAGTTGGAGGCTACAGTGATATTCAAGCTACCATCGAGCTAACAGATGACAGTATTTGTGTTGGTGAGAACGTTGTGCTCACTGCTATTGGCCGAGGCGGATTTAGAGGTCCTGAAGAATATCGATTTAAATGGAGCAAAGCATCTTGGGGTACTAATTCGATTCAAAGTATAACACCTCAAACAACCCAAGAATATATTGTTACAATAACTGATTTGTGTATTTCTAAACCTGGTTTAGATACTATAACAATTTATGTTGGTGATAAAGTATTTCCTGAATATGACGCCAATCCGGAAGTTTCATGTAAAGAGACAGAAGTCCAACTATTCGTAAAGGACTACAATGATCAGTATACTTATAACTGGATTTTAGGTGATGAAAATAGCATACTCAATACTAAAAATGACACTGTTTATCATAGTTATAGCGATGCCGGATGTTACAATGTGCAATTAGAAGTAATCACTGACTTTGGATGTAAGTCATTGCAAATGGCTGAGTGTTTAGTAAACATATTACCCAGCCCAATTGCAAACTTCACAAATGATCCAAGCAATCCAAGCAACTTAGAGCCAATCGTTCATTTTACAAATACTTCTATAAATGGTGCTAACTTCAACTGGTTAGTTGATAGTAACTCTGTTTCTATAGTACCTTCTTTCAAATATGAATTTGGAGATACTGGTGTTTATCAAGTGCAACTAGCAGTTGTTGCTAGCAATGGATGTAAGGATACCATCACGAAATACCTTCACAATTACCTAGAAACTATACTTTACTTTCCAGGTTCTTTCACTCCGAATGGAGATGGGTTGAATGATAAGTGGGGATTGAAAGGTGAAGGAATTGATATTAACAATTTCGAACTAGAAATCTTCGATCGTTGGGGACATAGCTTATTTTATACAACTAATCCTGAAGATGGATGGGATGGATATGATAAGTCTACCGGTGGGTTCATTCAAAGTGGTAGCTATGGCTACATTGTGCATTATCTAGATAAATACAATGAACCAAAAGTAATTACAGGTCAAATTGTAATTTCAAATTCAGGAGTTCAAACCGGATTAAGATAAAGCCACGAAACCCTTGGCAACCTAAATATTATTCATCGTCATAAGCGAGAGGAATGGGGATGTGGCAGAAACATGAGGAAATGCAGCTAGTAGAAGGCTGCAAGCGTGAAAGCCGCATAGCTCAAAAAGAGTTGTTTTCTAAACTATATGGTAGATTGCTCTCCATTTGTATGCGATACTCTGATGACCGAGATGAAGCAGAAGATATTCTGCAGAATGGATTTATCAAAGTTTTTAAAAGCATAGATAATTACAAAGGAGATGGTTCATTTGAAGGTTGGGTAAAAAGGATAATAGTTAATACGGCAATTGATAATTACAGGCGAAAGAAAATTAGACCTGTTGTAACCGATACTGAACTCACTGACCGCATGGGCGATCAACTTGAGGATGAATTAGAAGACGAAAGCGTCTATGAAAAAATACCAATTAGTGCGGTAATGGAGGCTGTTCAAAAGCTATCTCCTGCTTACAAAACGGTATTTAATTTATATGTGCTAGAAGGTTATAATCACAACGAAATATCAGAAACGTTAGGAATAAGCGTGGGAACATCAAAATCAAACCTATCAAAGGCCAGATTCAACCTTAAGAAAATCCTAACACCACTAATAGAAAGAATAAGTCAAGAATAACACTTATGAAAAATTTTGACGATATCATAAAAGAAAAACTGGCAAGCCAAGAATTTGCATTTAATGAAAATGCTTGGCTTAGACTTGAAAAAGAACTCCACGCGCCTAAAAGTGAGCCTTCAAATTCATTTAACACCAGCTTGTTTGCTGGTGTTGCGGTAAGCTCGATTTTTGCAATCGCATTATCAATATCATCATTACCACTCTCAAAAGAAAAGGTAAACGATGGTTATCAGGTATCACAAAAAGAAATCAATGTGAATGAATCTTCTAAAAAAGAGACATCAACTAAAGCCATTTTCACTCCTCAAGAAGAGCACGAAATTGAGCTCTTAGTGGTGCAACAAAATACAGGATCGAATAAAACGATCTCTGAAAAATCAACAAGCTCAAAACTTACTACTGATTCAGAAAAGAACGTTAGTAACGCTGGAAACACTGCCGTTTCGAACAAGAATGATCTATCTCTTGATGAATCTCATATCACTATTGATTTTGTGGCATCAGGAATTCAATGCGAAGGAAAAGCAATTAAATTTCAAGCCAACGAGTCGATTACCAAGGGCGAAGTAGAATGGATCATTGACGATTTATATGTGCTGAATGGAAAAAAAGCTGAATACAAATTCGAAATTCCCGGAGAGCATAAAGCTCAAATGATTTATACAAACTCAAAAGGTGAAAAGAAGGAAGTTGTTAAGTTGATTTCTATTTATTCAAATCCAAAAATTGATTTAAACATAACCGCTGAATCTGACTTGAGTTGTTTTAACAGAGCAGTCTCATTTAGTGCCTTACCCAGCAGCAATGCTTATAAATGGCAAATTAACGGTGAATCAGCTGGTAGCAATGCTGAATTTGAAAGACGACTAAAAGCTGGCTGGTATAATATTGAAATTACATCAGTAAACGAGTTTCGTTGCAGCCATACTGAAAAAGTGTCTTATGAAGTGGGCGAAGGATTGTCCATCTTCACTCCTACTGGTTTTACGCCAAACCGAGCAGATGGCACAAATGACACTTGGTTTCCTGTTAACCTAGATAAAATGGCTTCATTCTCAGTGAAAGTTATTAGACTAGTCAATAGTGAAGTTGCCTTCGAAACTCAGGAATTGAAGCCTTGGGATGGCACAATAATGAACTCTAATGAGCGTGCAAGATCAGGTGAATTATTTGTGGCCCAAATTATGGCAACAGACGAATGTGGTAAGACACAGAAATTTCAACAACAGATAACGATCTTCTAGTTATCTAGAAAACATGCTATAAAAAGAAAGGCCGGAGATACATCTAGGGCCTTTCTTTTTGAATTATTGTCAAAACGCACTAAACGTCAATCTTAGCATATTTCGCATTCTTCTCAATAAAATCTCTACGAGGAGGAACCTCATCACCCATAAGCATGCTAAAGGTATAATCAGCATCAGCTGCGTTGTCGATAGTCACTTTTCTGAGTGTTCTGTTACTAGGATTCATTGTGGTTTCCCAAAGCTGCTCGGCATTCATTTCTCCAAGACCTTTATAACGCTGCACACCAACACCCGTTTCTTTTCCACTTCCTTTCAAATCGGCTATGATTGCGTCACGCTCTGTATCATTCCAAGCGTAGCGTTGTTGTGTACCTCTTTTTACAAGATAAAGGGGCGGTGCAGCAATAAATATGTATCCAAGCTCAATCAACTCTTTCATGTATCTAAAGAAGAACGTAAGAATAAGAGTGGCAATGTGGCTACCATCAATATCAGCATCACACATGATCACTACCTTATGGTAACGAAGTTTTGCCATGTTCAATGCCTTACTGTCTTCTTCTGTTCCAACTTGAACACCAAGTGCGGTATAAATATTCTTGATCTCTTCGTTTTCAAAAATCTTGTGTTGCATGGCTTTTTCCACGTTCAAGATTTTACCACGAAGAGGCATAATTGCTTGAAATTTTCTGTCGCGACCTTGTTTGGCTGTTCCACCTGCTGAATCACCCTCTACAAGAAATATTTCGCAGTTCACAGGGTCTTTATCTGAACAATCGGCCAGTTTACCTGGTAAACCAGAACCGCTCATTACGTTTTTACGCTGAACCATTTCACGCGCTTTACGAGCTGCATGTCTAGCTGTTGCAGCAAGAATTACCTTTTCTACAATCATGCGAGCTTCTTTAGGATTCTCTTCCAAATAATTTGAAAGCATCTCTCCTACTGCTTGATCTACAGCGCCTCTAACTTCAGGGTTACCA
This sequence comes from Salibacteraceae bacterium, assembly GCA_030727625.1. Taxonomy (GTDB): domain Bacteria; phylum Bacteroidota; class Bacteroidia; order Flavobacteriales_G; family Salibacteraceae; genus SHAN690. The sequence goes on along the minus strand of JANRBI010000221.1, from coordinate 13,060 downwards.
AGCTTAGTTTTGGTTTGACCCTCAAACTGTGGTTCCATTACTTTAACAGAAATAACAGCCGTCATTCCTTCTCTAAAGTCGTCACCAGCAATATCAAATTTCAATTTAGAAAGCATGCCAGATTCGTCAGCATACTTTTTCAAAGTTCTTGTAAGACCGCTTCTAAAACCGGCTAAGTGTGTACCACCCTCGCGCGTATTAATATTGTTTACATATGAATGCAGGTTTTCAGAAAATGAAGTGTTGTATTGCATCGCAATTTCCACTGGAATTCCATTTTTCTCTCCTTCAATGCAAATAGCTTCTGGAATTAATCTTTCGCGACCAGCGTCAATCATTTCCACAAATTCGGCCAAACCGCGATCTGAATAATATTTGGTAGAAAGCGGTTCTTCCTTATCATCCAAAACACGCATATCAGTTAAGCGAAGGCTGATTCCTTTGTTAAGGAAAGCCAACTCTCTCAAACGATTAGCTAATGTGTCGAAATTGTATTCGGTTTCAGAAAATATTGTACTATCTGGTTTAAACCAAATTTCAGTTCCTGTTTCAGTAGTAGTTCCAATTTTACGAACTGGATATTGAGGCACACCGATTTTAAATTCTTGTTCCCAAACTTCTCCACCACGAGAAATGGTAGCCTTCAAGTCTGTAGAAAGTGCATTCACACAAGAAACCCCCACACCATGCAAACCTCCAGATACTTTGTAAGAACCTTTGTCGAATTTACCACCTGCGTGCAAAACGGTAAGCACAACCTCTAGGGCTGAGCGCTGTTCCTTCTCATGCAAGTCAACTGGAATACCTCTCCCATTATCTTTTACAGTGATAGAATTATCCGTGTTGATAGTAACATATATATCATCTGCATAACCTGCAAGCGCCTCGTCAATTGAGTTGTCTACTACCTCGTAAACAAGATGGTGAAGTCCACGTACCCCAACATCACCGATATACATCGAAGGTCGTTTTCTAACAGCATCTAATCCCTCAAGGACGGTAATATTGGACGCTGAATACTCACTATTAGATTTTTCGTTTTCGTTCATACTTCGTTATTTCTAAAACGTCCAAATATAGTTCACTCAAGAGGGTTAAAACCCTTGAATTTACTAGGAATGTATGACTTTTATCAACAGTGAATTAACACTTAATTATTCTTTCCAAAAAGAAAAGGTAGCACCAAACATCACATTGAATCTTTGAGTCGGAAATTGATTCCAGTACTGATACTTCTGCGCAATTAAATTATTGAAGTTTATAAAGCCTGAAAGGCGCTCTGTGTAACGATATTCTGCACCAAGTGAAAGATCAAAAATGCTTGGTAATAAATTTCCGTATACGTTTTGATCTTGAAATCCAATAAACTCGGCTGTGTTGTCAAAAGACTTGCTCCATCTAGGACCAAAGAAATGCAGTTGACCTTTCAAACTGATTTTGCTTCTGATCTGATAAAAACCACTCAAATGAACTTCGACACTTGGTTTTTGCCAAGCCTCGAATTCGCGTGTAGTGCTGAATGATCTGAACACGCCACTTCCTACAATTTGCAGCTTTTCATCAATGCGATAAGTAAGCTCGCCACCTATTTCGGTAGTAGCAACAGTGTCATAAATAACAACGAAATAATTTTCACCAAATCTTGAAAGCCCAGCATTGAATTGCGATGCGTTGTAGTTGGTAAACAATGGCGCATTTTCTTGCTTGTACAGATTTGCATACAAGTTGTACGTAAATCGATTGGTGAAAGCACCTCTAAAACCACCTTTTAGGTTGTATACTTCTTTCGTGTTTTGAAGTGCGGTTAGATTGGTCCATAAAAACGGATTGGTGCCTGTAAGCGCGTTTAAATTATTTCTTGAAACACCTCGACCAAATCCACCACTAAAGCTTGCATACGGAATGATAATTTCCTTCACCAAATTGTATTTTCCACTGATGCGCGGATAAATGTATGGCGTGGTTCCGTCTGCTGACATTTCTGCTTGAAGCTCTAAGCCTACTTCTACCCTCCACTTATCATTTTGTGTGATAAACTTTGGATAAATCTTAGCAATGAAGTTATTGTTTACCTCAGGTATAGAATCAAAAGGTTGGAATGAAAAAGGACTTGCATAGCTGATAGCATTAAAATCAGCCAACAAATCAAGGTCAAACATGTGCGTGCCGAAATAGGTATTCATATTTCCTTTTCCAACGACATTATGCTCAAGATTAGCCATGTATAAGTCAGAGAAAAAATGATAGCCCAAATCAATCTTGTGATTCAGTTTAGAACTGTCATTGTAAAAGCTTTTTAAGCTCAAATCTGTTGACCAATCATTATACACTTGCTTAAATACTTTGTCTTGAAGATCGGGCTCAATACCAGAATAGTATGGATTGGTTTCATCAAAACCATAATACATTACTCGTTCGCGATCGTAGCCAACATTTGCGTCAAGCGCATGTTTCTTAAAGAATTTCTTCCCATAAACAGTTGTATTCGTGTGATTGTATGGCGCTGGTTGAGCTATTGCGCCATAGTTTCCTTGAGTGGCTATACTATTCAACTTAAAACCAAGGGCTCCATTTCTAGATCGCAATGTATTCAAATGAACATCTCCCAAATAATTGATTCCATTTCCAAATCCTGCTTTGGCATAGCCGCGATAAAGTGGATCTAACGGCTCACCTTTCATGCTAGCTGCTTTGATGGCTTCGGGAGTAAATTCAGTTTTATATTGTTCATTTCCGAACATATACCTTACCGATGGCTTAGCTACCACAGTATCAATAACACTTGGTGTTTCCACTAGCTTACGTGCATCAGCAATAGTTGGCTTATAGTAAACTACAACCAATATTTCATTATTAAGAGTGTCTTCTTTACCCGATCTCTTATTGGTTTGAGCGAAGACATTTACCGCTAAAAACAAACCGGTAATGGCGATGATAAATTGCTTATTCATTTATTAAAGTGTCTTGAGGTGCAACTTGGTTTTCAGGGCTAACATTTTCGTCAAAATCAATTTCGATATCTGGTATTTGAACCTCTTCTGGTTGTGCCTCAATTTCTTTAATTCGCTTAAGCTTGTCGATGGCGCTTCTTTTGACTTCATCATCTTCAATATAATTATCAATCACGCTCTGTAAAGTAGCTTTCGCTTGAAATAAATCACCTCGAGTAACATAGATTTCGGCTAGAAGGACCAATGATTTGCCCAACCAAAATGCTTGTGCTTGATGGTTTTCTACCAGCTTAAACACCAATGCTTCGGCCGAATCTAAATTGTCTTTTCTGAATTCAATCTCCGCTTGTAAAAATGATGCCTCAGCTGCCTGAGTTGGGCTTCCATTTTCGGCCACTTTTGCCAAAAACACAATTGCCTCACTATTTTCATTCAACTGTAAATTGCTTTTTGCAATGATCAAATTAGCTTCATTCTTAAGCTTCTTGTTAGCGTTTTCATTTTCCAAAACTGAAAGTGCATTTGCAATAGCACCTTGGAAATTATTCAAGTAAAAATTACAACGCATCAAACCAACAGCAGCCTCGTTCAAGTTGCTTTTGGTTTCGCCCAACATGCTCAATCGCTGATAAAATGCCTGCGCATTTGGGTAGTTCTTTCTTTCGAAATTGATGCGCGCGGCATTAAGCAATGCATTTTCACTAAACTTACTTCTTGGTTGTTCTGCCACAAATTCGAAATCCGTTTTTGCTCTATCTACTTGGCCCATCTTCATCAAGCACTCTGCTCGGTATGAGCGTGCATTCAATTCGAAAATGGCCTTTTCGAAGCGCATTAAGTATCGATCAAAACTTTGCACAGCGGCAGCGCATTGTGCATTAAAATATTGTTGTTCTGCAGCATTGTAATTGATAGAATCAAGCGCGAACTCAGAGATATTTACAAAATCTAGCGAAGCAATTAAAGCTTCGTATTTAGCTACTTCATCTCTTTCTGTGTAAATATTTTTCAACCCTTGAAGTGCCTCACGCGTGTCTTCATAGGTTGGAAACCCCTTTACAACATCTAAATAAACGGCAAGCGCTTTATCGTTTTTATTTTGATTGTAATAGGTTTGGCCAATACTAACCATCGCTTTTCGCACATAGCTACTTCCTGGATATTCGTCAATTACCTTTTGCATTAACTCAATTGACTTGTCTAAGTTTTCTACTTGAGGCAATTCATAGGTTTTACCCAATTCGTAGTAAGCAGCACTTATGTAGCTAGATTTTGGGTATTCAGCTATGAGTTTATTCATTTTCAAAATCTTGCCATTATAATCTTTCATCAAGCCAGCTGTTAAGCCAGATTGAAAAAAAGCATAATCACGTGAAGCCTTACCTACTGTAATGGCTTGATTATAATAATCGTTTGCTGCGCTGTAATCATTCAGCATAAAGTAGCTATCGCCAATTCTTAGGTTGGCATCAGCCAATTTTGTCGCGTCTTTTTCTTGACGATAAGCGGTATATCTTCTGAACCAGCCTGGCGCTTCTTTAAAGCGCTCTTGTTGGAAATATGCATAACCAATATTATAATTGGCCAAATTGAAATAAGGAGTAAGCACCGCACCTGGGCTATAGATGAACGCTTCGTAAGCTTTTACGGCATTTGCAAATTCAGCTCGGTTGTAATAACTCTCGGCTTTCCAATAAAGTGCTTTTGCCGTAAGCGTGCTGCTTTGATCGTATTTCAAAGCTTTATCGAAATAAGTTATTGCTTCAGCAAACAAACGATCTTGATAAAGCGAAACACCTTTGTTAAAAGCTATTCGCTGATAAGCATCCTTTAATCTGATGTCTGGCTTTTGATATTCATCAATGGATGAAAGCGCCATGTCATAGTTTTTGGAAGTAAGATAAATGTGCACCAAATAATCAAAGCTTTGCTGCGTGCGTTCGGTGTTTGGATATGTTTTGATGTATTCTTTAAATGCTGAAATAGCTCCATCATAAGGATCGTAGCTCAACTCGAAGCTAAGAAGCGCATACTTGAACAATGCATCTTCTTTTAATTTTCCGTCAAAATCCATTTTTGAAGCTGCGCGATACGCATTACGGGCATACGATTTTTTGTTTGAACGCAAATAAGATTCACCTAAGTGATACAATGAATTTTGCCCCAAAGAATCTTCGGTATAGCTGATTTTTGAGAATTGCTCCGCAGCTTTTTCAAATTGATTACTTCTGAAATACGCATATCCTAAAGCATAATAATCTTCAGGCTTTTTGCTGTATGGCGAAAGCATGTATCGCTCTAAAAATGGCGTAGCTTCAGCAAACTCGCCTTCGCTGTAAAGCGCTTCACCAATCAATCTTGAGATTTCGTCTCTGCGCTTGATGTCTTGATTTTCTAAAAGTGGAGTTCCATAACCAATCAATTCGTCAAACTGCTGTTGGTAATGGTAAATCTGCACGATATAGTAAGGCACTACTTCGCCAAACTGTGGGTGTCCTTCCAAGCTTTGAAATTGCTTTAAGGCCGAAGCATATTTCTTAGTTTCAAAATTTACGTGGCCTAAATAGTAAACCCCTGGTGCAAAGTAAACACTGGTTTGATCCTTCATTTGAAAGAACAAATCACCAGCATCGCTTAATCGCTGTTCCTGAAAGTAGCTATAACCTTTCTTAAAAAGGTACTCGCTTCGCTTTGGTTCTTCTAAGTCTTTTGCGTCTAGCTCATCGTAGTATTCAATGGCGTCTTTATAGTCCTTTTTGCGGTAGTTATAATTCCCCAAAGCAAACCACGCATCGTTCACTCTAGGGCTAGTTGAATAATTTCTGACAAACTCTTTTAGCAAGAACTCAGCATCTTTATGAAACAGCTCAAGAGCGCACTGCGCCACATAAAAGTGAGCGTTTGCGCTAATCTCTGAATTCGGATTGTCTACCGTTTTTATGGCTTGCTCAAATTGCTCTTTGGCAGCGCCATATTTTTGCTTTTCAAGCAGATCAAGACCTCTGTTGTAGGCTACCAAATCGTTATCAAACGACATGGTCATTTGCGCACTAAGAAAAGTCGGAATTGCAATTAAGCAGGCTGTAATAAATGAAGCTATTCGCACGTAATTAAACAGTTTTAGGAATGTGCTAATGTAGCCTGACCGAAAAGGCCACTGAAGACCAATTGGGTTAATTTTCAACCCGTTTGTGTTGAAGGAACGCAGGAGCCTTCTATTTACATTTTAAGAATAGCTCAGATTTAGATGAAAGCATCTAAAGGTGCGATCAGTAACCTTAAGCGTTATTTCGGATATTTTGAAAATAAGCTTTCAAAATTTCAGGACTTGAAACTCTTGGAGTAAACACTTCTAACACCATTGGCGCATTGGCTTCTGGTGAAATTAATTGCTGCATGGCTACTTCTACTTCGTCAAGCGTTTGTGCGCTTAAGTATTGAATTTCATGGTATTCCACCAGTTTCTTTATCGATCGTTCATCTACTTTTTCGATAAACGTTTCGCTGGTTTCGTATTTCTTGGGTCCTTCAATGATTCTGAAAATATTGCCGCCATTATTATTGATAACAATCACTCGCAAGTTTGATGGCAAAACATTAATTCCAAGTGCGTTACTATCATATCTAAAAGCGTGATCGCCACTTATGTGAATCACTAAATCTTGGCTTGCGATGGCTGCACCAACGGCCGTGCTCACACATCCTTCAATACCGCTTACACCCCGATTTCCAAAATATTTCACCGATCTGATTTGGTTGAATAATTGAACATAGCGCACCACGCTGCTATTGCCCATCTGAATTTGAGCATCGTCAGGAATGTAATCCATCAAAAGTTCAAATACTTTCAAATCTGAATACTCGGTCTTCGCTAAAAAATCTAAGTGAACTTGCTCTGATTTAAAGAATTGCTGTTTCCATTTTGTGCCAAAATCGAATGCGCCTTCGGGTTTATCTGTTCTCAATATTCGAAACAGCTCGCTTGGTTCCGTTTCAATAATTTGCGTCAATGATTGAAACGTATCCATCACTTCAGCTCCAATATGCCAATGTTCTTGAATCTTGTTTTTGTGCTTTCGCAAAAATGATTTTAGCTTCTTGCTAATTAAATTTCCGCCAATGGTGATTAAAAGCTGGGGCGCAAAATTGACTTCATTTTCTTTTCCTAAAAAGCCATCAATGGTGCGATCAATACAACTCACAAAACCAAATTGGTAGAGATTAGAAGTGGATTCAGTAACAACCGCCACCCGATGATCTTCCATTAAAAATCGCAATTGATCTTCGAGACCGGGATGATGTGCTGTTTGTCCAATCAAAATCAAAATGGAAGGAGCGCTGAACCATTTTTCCTGCAAACTTCCCAAGTACTTGGCTTCTACATGGAAGAGCCTTTTTGCTCTCTGAAACAAATGCGGTTTATCATTTTCGCTTAAAGCGGAAGTTTCATAAAGAGGCTCGCGCAGCGGAACATTGATTTGAACTGGCTTTTGTTCAGCCAGAGCTGTTTCAAAAGCTTCATTAATCAAGCGCTCGTTGTACCAAATATCATCGGCATCTTTAGCCCAAACCAAATTGAAATTCTTGATAAAAACACCATCCACAAGGCTTGTTTGTCTAATGCTTTGTCCTTCGCCTTGGTCAATCCATTCTGTTGGTCTATCAGCTGTAATGGCAATGAGAGGAATATTCTGATAAAACGCCTCCACCATTGCAGGTGCATAGTTGATCATAGCACTTCCGCTGGTGCATGAAAGCATCACTGGCTTGCGTTTTTGCTGAGCCATGCCCAACGCAATAAATCCTGCGGAACGCTCGTCTAGCACACTCAAACAATGAAAAGCTTCAATAGCCGAAAAACTAAGTATGAAAGGTGCATTTCGGCTTCCAGGAGACAAAACTATATCTGTAATTTGCTTGTGAAGTGCAATTTGCACCACCGATCTAACAGATGGTATGGACGAAATTTCAGTCATTTATCTTCATGGCGCTCAGCACCGTATTCATTTTTCTAATGGTTTCTTCCCACTCTGTTTGCGGCACGCTCATCTCATTTATGCCGCCACCTGCATAGAGCAAAATGTGGTTGCGAAATAACTGCATGCACCGCAGGTTAACAAACAAATGACTGTTTTCGTTCGCATCAACCAAACCGAGATAGCCTGTGTAAAGCGAACGCTTGTAATTTTCTGTTTTTAGAATGAAGTCATAGGCTTCCATTTGCGGAAAGCCGCAAACCGCAGGCGTTGGATGCAATAGTTGTGCATACTGATCTATAGACTTATTTCCTAGCCAAGTTATAGGCGTTTTTAAGTGATTGATCGCTCCAAATTGATGGCTAATTCTTTCGCCAACAGTCACTTCTTCTTCACCCAGCTTTTCTGCAATACTTTTCACAACCAATTCTTGCTCAAAAAACTCTTTTTCTTCAAAGGCTTCGTTGTTCCATTTTGTGCCTGCAAGTGCCATGGTTTCAAATACAGATGCGGTTTGCTTTACCAGTGTTTCGGGCGTAGCACCCATCCAAACACCATCGTTCTCGGTAGCTAATAAATAAACCAATGCATTGGGAAATGAAGCTTTCAATCGTTTCAAAGTATCATTGATGGAAAAAGCTTTGATGCTCTTATGAGCATTTCTACTCAGCACTACTTTGCCATGAAATTGGCCAGAAAAATCAATCGCTTTCTTTACAAGTAATTCATATTCATTTTGAGAAACATCTTCTCGAAATGGCATTTCTGCTAAAGGAATTTCAAGCGGTTGATCAAGGTCGAAGTATTTTCGTTTTCCAACGATCCTATTCAAGGGAGATTCATTTTCAAAACCGCGCCACACAAAGCTTGCACTTCCTTTAAGCTCAGGAATTATCGTTTCGAAAAAATCATTCCCCGGAAGGGAAAATACAACTTGAGAAAATTCGCTTGCCATTATTGAACAACCAAACGCAGGGTTTCTGAAGATGTTTTCACAAAATAAACTCCAGTATCCAAATCACTCATATCAATAGCTTCTAGTTTTGATTTTGGACGCCATGTTTTGATTAAAACACCGCGCACATCTATCAAACTTACTTGGTCAGAAATCTGATTCAAAAACTCAAGGTGTACTAAGTCTGACGCAGGATTAGGATACAGAACTGCCTTATTTTCAACTTCAATTTCTTGAACTGAAGTGAGAGCGGTAGAATGTTGCAATGAAACACGTGATGTATTGATAACCAAACGCATAAACGATGCTTGACGCTCTGTGAAAAGATACATGCAACCATCTGTTGCATAGTCCATATAGTTCATAAACATGTCGCCAGTGGCTTCGTTTGGGCAACTGTAAGTAGGAAAGTTTTTACAACCATTATTTGGCCCAAACTGGTTTGGCGTGTCGCTCATATAATCTGTGTGATTGCAATCGCCCGACTCGCTGCCCCAAAGGTGTTGAAGCCCAAAATAATGTCCCGTTTCATGCACCATGGTTCGGCCTAAATTGTATGGCGAAACAGCGGTGCCAATGGTTCCAAAAGCACGTGGAGCCATCACTATTCCGTCTCTTTTACTTTTCTCGGTTGCAGGCAAGAATGAATAACCAAGCACCAAACCTCCGATATCGCACACCCATACATTTAAGTAATGGGGCTGTGGCCAAGGATCAATTCCACCAGCTAATGATTTGTAGTAAAACTCGGTATCACCAATATCTTGAACTGTTGTTTTAGTACGAGTGACACCTGTTGTAAAACTTCCATTTGGATCTTTATCTGCTAATACAAAGTTGAATCCAACCGAAGCTTTAGCTTCTGAAAACACCGCTGGAATTTCCGATTGATCGGCATTTCTCAGGTTAAAATCTCGATTAAGCACATCTATTTGCGAGTGGATTTGCTCCATCGAAATATTGTTTACCTCGTCATAGTAAACTACATGAACCACCACTGGAATGGTGTAAATCGAGCCATCGTCACGTGTGTTGTTGGCAATTTCTCCCGCTTCAAATTGACGCTGAAGCTCCGTTAAATCTGCAATAGAAGCTTTATAAGCATCTTCATGATTCAATGCCTCTTGCATTTTTTCGGTAGTAGCGCATTTGTGCTGCGCCACTGCCCAAAAGCAATTCATCAAAAGGAGAAATGTCAATATTTTACGCATCCAACGAATTTCAATGATTTGAATTCAAAATCAGAAAACAATAACAAACATCGGTCAATTACATGCGCTCAGGCACACTAATGCCCAATAACTTCATTGCCGTTTTTATGGTTTCGCCTGTCAATTTGGTGAGTGCTAATCTTAAGTTTCGCTCAGCACCTTCTGCTTTGAGAATTGGCGTATCGTGATAAAATTGATTGTACAGCTTGGCAATATCTACACAGTAACTCGCAACCATAGCTGGATTTAACGTGTCTGCCGCTTCAGCAACCATGGCATTAAAACCAATGAGTTCGCGCATCAGTAAGCGCTCTTTATCATTTAGCTCGGCATTCATATCTGCCGTGGCTGAATCTTCTGCTTTACGCAAAACCGCCTGACATCGAGCATACGTATACTGCACAAATGGACCCGTATCGCCATTTAATGAAACTGATTCTTCGGGATTGAACATCATGCGCTTGCGCGGATCTACACGCAACAAATAAAATTTCAATGCACCAATCCCTAAGGTTTCAAAAAGCGCCAATCGCTCTTCTTCGCTCATCTCGTCAAGCTTGCCTTTTTCTTCTGAAGAAGCTTTGGCCGCAGCTACCACTTCTTCCATCAAATCATCAGCATCTACAACGGTTCCTTCGCGCGATTTCATTTTACCGCTTGGCAAGTCAACCATGCCGTAGCTCAAATGCTTACAAGCAGAAGCCCAATCGTATCCGAGTTTCTGTAGAATGAGGAACAATACTTTGAAGTGATAATCTTGCTCATCACCAACGGTGTAAATCACTTGTTTTAAGGCAGGAAAATCTTCAAAACGCTGCACAGCTGTTCCGATATCCTGCGTCATGTAAACAGTAGTTCCATCTCCACGAACCAACAATTTTTGATCTAAGCCATCTGGCTCTAAATCGCACCAAATAGAGTTGTTTTCTTTTTGGAAAAACAAACCGTTGTCAAGACCCTTTACGGCAATCTCTTTTCCTGATTTATAGGTTTCTGATTCATAGTAAAGCTTGTCAAAAGAAACACCCATTCTGTTATAAGTGGCGTCAAATCCTTTATAAACCCAACTGTTCATCATTTCCCAAAGCGCTAGTGTTTCAGCTTCGCCTTGCTCCCAATCTTGAAGCATTTTTTGAACTTGAACCGCCAATGGCGCTTGTTTTTTCGC
>JANRBI010000221.1:0-1699 GCA_030727625.1 Salibacteraceae bacterium | reverse complement strand
CCCAATCTTGAAGCATTTTTTGAACTTGAACCGCCAATGGCGCTTGTTTTTTCGCGTCTTCCTCTTCTATTCCTTGTGCTACTATATCAGCAACTTCAGCACGAAAAGCTTGATCGTATTTCACATAATATTTACCAACCAACTTATCACCTTTCAAACCAGAAGTTTCAGGAGTTTCGCCTTCACCATAAAGCTTCCAAGCGAGCATGCTTTTACAAATGTGCACACCACGGTCGTTGATGATTTGCGTTCTAACCACATCCGAGCCTGCAAAAGCTTTAATGCTTGCCACTGCATCGCCCAAAAAGATATTTCGGCAATGTCCTAAGTGAAGGGGTTTGTTCGTGTTTGGTGAGCTATACTCCACTAGCACCACATCCTTTGATGGTTTGTTGCTGTGCCAAGTTTCGTCAGCTAAAGTGGTCGCTAAGAGATTGGTCCAATAACTTGAAGTCAAGCTGATATTCAAGAATCCTTTGATCACATTATAAGAAGACACATTTTCAAGCTTGGCCTTCAAATACTCGCCTAGCGCCTCCCCAGCCTTTTCAGGAGCAATGTGCATTGGCTTCACAAAAGGAAAAACCACCAACGTAAAATCACCTTCAAACTCTTTTCTAGTGTTGTCTATTTGAATGTGCTTGTCTTCTACTTGATAGTTGTATTGCTCTGCCAACATGGTTTTGGTGGCTTCTGCAATTTCTTGAATAATGGTCATTTTATCGATTTTCTAACGTTTCAACTGCCTTTTCTAAGATGCCGAGTGCAGTAACGGCCATTTTATTTCCTTTTTTATCCAACAAGGGATTTATTTCTACCATTTCAAAGCACACCACACGCGGATCTGCTAGTAAAATGGAAAGTAATTTATTTACTTGATCAGGAGTAATACCATCTTGCACAGGTGTTCCTGTTCCATAACTTACCTCATCAGGATCCATGCTATCTACATCGAAAGAAACATATAGAATATCGCATTCCTTCAAATCTTCAAGTATCTCATTTCCAATATTGGTCATCCCCATATCATCCACCTCTGCCACTTCGTAATTCGTGATATTGTTGTTTTCAATGAGATAAATTTCTTCTTTTTCTGTATCTCTTACACCAACAAAAACCAAATCTTGAGGCAGAATTTTTGGTGAACTGCCTCCCATAAACTTCATGCGTTCCCAAAAGTCTACGGTTTCTTCGGTAGGCGTATTTCTTTGATTTTCGAAATTGTCAAAACCCAAGCTTGCTGCTAAAGGCATACCGTGCACGTTGCCACTAGGCGTTGTGTAGGGCGAGTGCAAATCTCCATGAGCATCAATCCAAACCACGCCAAGGCGCTTGTTAGGATACATCATTTTAATTCCTGCAATAGTACCTCCAGCCGAAGCATGGTCACCTGAAATAACAACCGGAGTATTACCTAATTTCAAATTTCGACTCACTGATTCAGCTTGTGCAGCCCAGGTAGTGTATACATGTTTGATGCGAAGTGCATTTGGCGTATTTGTAGGTTCAAAGAGAGAGTCGTTTAAATCTGGGATTTGCTCAAAAGGATAACGGTTAAACAATTCACTACTTGAATTGAGCGATGCAAGCATCACTGCATCGGGACCAAGGCTGCTGCCTCTTGTGCCTGCTCCAATTTCGGAGCATTGAACTAAATACTTAAGCATATATCGAGATTTGAGCGCAAATGTAATTTGAT
>JANRBI010000220.1:9246-17528 GCA_030727625.1 Salibacteraceae bacterium | reverse complement strand
GGAGTAACATTTATAACAATACTCGTATCATTTACACATTGGTTACTATCCGTTCCTGTAATGGTGTAAGTGATAGTATCTGTAGGCGAAGCTATGAGTGTATCATCCGTTATAAAGTTTAACCCTGTGATTGGTGACCAAGAATAAGATTCGGCACCCGAAGCAATCATGTTAGTGCTTTGGCCAACACAAATGCTATCTCCAAACGGACTCACTAAAATTTGCGGAAGTGCAAGCACGGCTATGGTTGTATCAAAGCTGTTTTGGCAGCCCATGGCATCTATTCCAGTTACCTGAAAATTGGTGGATTGATTTGGGAAAAAACTGTTCGCAGCTCCAGATGTGTTTAGCTGCGCTGTATTTGTTGCCCATGTATATGAAACGCCACCAGTAGCAAAACCTGAAACGGTATCGTTCTTACAAATGGTGTCTTTCGGTAAGGTGATGCTAATATTTGGCAAAGGCAAAATATTGATGTCTGTAGTGAACGTATTCACGCAACCAATTGAGTCTGTACCCTGAATGGTGTAAGTAGTGGTGTTTGCTGGTGATAGGCTATTGGTTGCTCCATTTGAGAAAAATCCTACACCGTTCAACCAAATGATAGACGCATCGCCAAAAGCTTGCAGCACAACCGATTCGCCCAAGCAAATGCTGGTATCAGCTGGGCTAATGCTCAACACAGGCAGCTGGTTAATGACTAAAGCCATTTCGTCTGTTTCTGAGCAGGTATTGGCATTAGTAATGGTAACACCATACGTACCTGCGGTGTCAATGATCAGTGTTTGGTTGGTTGAACCACCTGTCCAAAAATAGCTAGCACCATTGTTCAGCGCATTGAGTGTGTAATTATCTCCCAAGCAAATATTGGTGTCTGGCCCAAGGTTCACAATCGGCAAACTGTAAATAGACAGAACCAGTTCATCTGAATTTGAACAAGTGTTTGTATCCGTTACTGTCACGCTATAGGTGGCTGCGGTGGTTGCAGCCAAAGTTTGATTGGTAGAAGCATCTTGCCAAACAAAACTTGCAGTCGGGTTTTGAGCATTGAGCACTAAAGTATCTTCATCACAAATACTTGTATCCGCGCCAAGCGAAACTATTGGCAAAGCGAAAATGGACAACGTAAATGTATCGGCTACTGAACAGGCGTTGGTATCGGTTACGGTAACCTGATATGATCCAGCCGTGTTTATCAATATATTTTGTGTGATTTGTGTTGTGTTCCAAACGAAACTTGCCGTTGGGTTTTGAGCATCGAGCAAAAGTGTGTCGCTTGCGCAAATGCTTGTATCCGCGCCAAGCGAAACAATAGGAAGATTATAAACTTCAAGATTTAAAGAATCTGAAACAGAACAAAAACTTGAGCTTGTTACGGTAACAGAATATAATCCAGATGATGAAATTGATAGCGTTTGAGAAACAGAGCCATCATTCCAGACATAAGTATCACCGGGATTTTCTGCATCTAAAACCAATGAATCACCATCGCAAATGCTAGTGTCTACACCAACATTTAAGGTGGGAGTTGCCAAAATTGTCAACTGAAATGTGTCGCTTATTTGGCAATTGTTTGCATTAGTAATAGTAACCTGATAGCTACCAGCAATGTTTACGGTAATGGTTTGAGTGGTGTCACCCGTATTCCACAGATAGCTTTCGCTTGCATTTCCTGCATCTAGCAAAACGCTGTCATTGGCACAAATGCTAGTGTCAGCCGGTAATTCCTTGGTTGGTAAGCTGTAGCTTGTAACTAAAACCGTATCAGAACTTTCGCAGCCATAAATATCAGTGAGTGTAACTTGGTAAGTTCCGGTGGTGGTTGCCGTAATGGTTTGGGTTGTATCGCCCGTATTCCAAGCATAAGAACTACCTGGAGTTCCCGCATCAAAAATAACGGAAGTATCAGCACAAAACGCGGTGTCTAGTCCAAGATTTGTGTTGCTTTCGCGAATCACAACAACGTTATAAGCGGTGTCTGTGCAACCCAAATAATCTGTCACTACAAGGCGCACGTCAAAGGTTCCAGCAGTGCTGTAAACGTGTCGGGCATTGGTGTCAGAACTCGTATTTCCATCACCCAAATCCCAATCCCAAGCTACAATGGTATTGTTTACTTGCACGCCTGCATTGGTAAAACATGAGTCACTCAAAGCACGCAAAAACGCAGTGTCGCCAACACAAACTTCGGGTGTTACTACTTCAAAAGAAGCCGCCACTCGATACGAGAAATCAGAATAAATAACGTCAGATTGCGAATAGTTATAGAACCCAAATCTACCAGGGCCAAAACAACCGTAAATATCAAAAATCGTGTCGCCTTCAATTGAAATAACGGTTCGAGTATTGGTATATGTTAGCGCAAAATCATAATCGGTAAGATCATTCCAACCCTTTGTTACGCCATAGTCTGAAGCTAGAAGATTTGCAAATGGACCTTGCTTTCCAGAAAAAGCTTGTGGCAAATTGGTAATATTTCCTTGCATTCTTGTGAGTGCAAAACCTTCTGCGCCAAAAAATCCTGAAAAACTTTGATCGGCTTGTTTCCAATCAAACAAGTAAAAATCGTAGTAATTCGAATCTAATGTATCTGGGCCTTGATAACCGAAAACAAAACCCACCCAATCATCATCAGCAGCAGTATTTACACGAATGGTTCCTGTAATAATAACATTGATAAAACTATCAGGACTTACCAAAAAAGTTGGGTCGCCATTTATTACTTGCGACACGCTAGAACCACCTCCGCCCACTTGCCAATCGCCATTAGCAACGTTGCCTTCTTCTACCCAAGTGCCAAGATCAATTGCTTGACCACACTGCGCAAAGCCCGCAACAGAAAAGTACGCAATGAAAAAGAGGGTGAAAAACAGTTGGTAAAATGAATCTCTCACGTAGCTATTGGTTTGGTTGGTAATGGTTTTAAACGCGGATTAACATTTGGGGTTTCAAAATGCAAAGGTGGGTTTAAAATTGAATTTAAAATTTAACCTCATCCCTACTACTTTATAAATTAGAATGTTCATCACAACAAAACGTGCTTAATTTCGAACAATGAATTTCCTAAAGTCGCTTTATCAAAAATATGGTCAATACTTCATTGACATTTGGCAATACCTTGTCTTTATTTTGGTAGTTATCATTGGGCTTGCTGTCATGCTTTGGACTAAACTCTAGCTTAAATTTTAATCTATTAGTAGCCAGATTTTGAAATGCGATTTATTATTGCTTCTCTAAACATTAAAACCAACAACCATGATTATTGATGATGTAGTGCAAGAGCACAAAGAAAAAGCAACCGCTGGGCAGCGATTCCTAGCTTCGCTTATTGACGGAATTATTCAAATCGTGCTAAGTATTATTCCTCTTATCGGCTGGTTTTTCGGCCTTGCGTATTATTTCACAAAAGACTCTTTGCCTTTTCTAAACGGTCAAAGTTTTGGTAAAAAAGCAATGAATATTAGAGTCGTAAAAGCCGACACTCAAGATCCAATCACTGGAAATATAGGCACCAATGTGCTTCGTCAAGTTTCACTTGCTATTCCAATTTTCGATCTTATTGATGCTTTAATGGTTTTTTCTGAGTCGCAACAGCGATTTGGCGACCGATGGGCCAATACGATTGTAGTAAAAGACCCCAAATAAATTTCACTGCAGATAATTTACAGCTCTTTAAACAGCTAAATTATTGTCAAACCCTTGTAGTACCGCATCTATTTATATTTTTGGGCGCCTTTACGCCAGTTACTCTGCTTTACTTGCCGTGTTCGAAATGAATCAGGCTTGTGGCAAGGGTTTTCTGACCAAAGCAAAAAATTGATGTAATATTAAAACCACGTGTCGTTTGACGTTTATATGTTTACGGCCGAAATTTTTGTAAAAACTGAACAATTCAACAAGCAAATCCAAATTAGTTAATATGAAACGTATCTTTTTATCTCTTGCAATGTCTGTAGCCCTTACGGTTGGTGGTGTTGCAACATCTTTCGCAGAAACAGAAAACACCGCAGATTCAGTTGAAAATACTGCAGCTGACTCAGCAGCAAAAGCTGAAGCAGAGGCTGCTAAAATGGAAGCCGAAAAAGCAGAGGCAACCGCAATGCAAGTAGAAGAAGCACCGGAAGAAGTTGAAAAATCTTTCCACCAAGCTATCAAACAAAAATTTATTGAAGGTGGTCCTGGTTTCATGTCTTTCGTATTAATCTGTTTGATTTTAGGTTTAGCAATGAGTATTGAAAGAATTCTTTACTTAAATATGGCTACAACTAACTCAGCAAAACTTATTGGACAAGTAGAAGATGCTTTGAAAAGTGGAGGTGTAGAAGCAGCTAAAGAAGTTTGCCGCAATACTCGTGGACCAGTAGCCAGCATCTTTTATCAAGGTCTTGACCGCGCTGACCAAGGTCTTGAAATGGTTGAGAAATCAGTTGTTTCTTACGGTTCAGTTCAAATGGGTCTTTTAGAAAAAGGTCTTTCTTGGATCTCATTATTTATCGCACTAGCTCCAATGCTTGGTTTCTTCGGAACAGTAATCGGTATGATTGAAGCATTTGATGCAATTGCTGCTGCAAACAACATCTCTCCTGGTGTAGTGGCAAGTGGTATTGGTGTGGCACTTATTACAACAGTATCTGGTCTTTTGGTGGCAATGGTTCTTCAAGTTTTCTACAACTATCTTGTAGCAAAAGTGGATAGCATTGTAAACGATATGGAAGATGCTTCTATCTCATTAATCGATATCTTGATTAAGAATCAAGTAGCTAAATAATCAGAGATTATATGTTCGGAAAAATCAATAACATTTTGATGTTCGTGCTAATAGCTGTGGGCGTTGTGTTCATGCTACTTACCATGACATCAGGATTAACTCCAGATGATAAATTTTGTACAGATTGTTGGGAAGTAAACGGATTTATCTATTTCTCATACTTTCTGCTAATCGGCTCCTTAGTTGCTGCTCTTGTTGGGGTAGTAATGAAAGCCGTTTCTGATCCTAAAGGAATTGTTGGATCTCTAATAGGTGTTGGTGGTATGCTTGTAATTGTTGGTATTAGCTATGCATTAGCTGATGGCACAGTATTGAAAGTATATGGACCAACTGTAACCGAGACTGCTGTAAGATGGAGCGATGCTGGTTTATACACCTTCTACATCCTTTTTGCGCTTTCTATCTTAGCGATCATTTATACTGGTGTTTCAAAATTCTTTAAATAGCATTTAGATGGCTAGAAAGAAAAGAGAACTTACAGAGATCAATGCTGGATCGATGGCCGACATCGCCTTCCTATTGTTGGTGTTTTTCTTGGTAACTACTACCATGGACACCAGCTGGGGTTTAGCGCGTAAGTTGCCCCCACCATTGCTCGAAAACCAACCAGATCCGCCCCCCATTAAAGATCGCAACGTGTTTGTGGTTCTTGCAAATGCCAATGATCAATTGTTGGTAGAAGGCGAAATCTTGGAAATCCGCGACTTGAGAGCTGCAGCGAAAGAATTCATCGCAAACCCTCAACGTAAGGATAATCTGCCCGAGTTTAAAGAAGAAGACATACCGTTGCTTGGCAAAATGCAAGTTTCTAAGCAGGTAATTTCTCTTCAAAATGACAACGGAACCTCTTATAAGCTTTACATACAAGTTCAAAACGAATTGGCCGCGGCTTATAATGAATTGAGAGACGAATTAGCATCACAAAAATTTGGTGTTAGTTACGAGCAATTGGAAGAAGCTGCGAAAGCAGAAGCTGCAACCGAGCTAGATAATGAGCGCGTAAAAGCAATTCGTGAGGTTTATCCGCAGCGAATTTCTGAAGCTGAACCAAAAGATATAGGAAGTTAAGTTATGTCGAAGTTTAAAAAAGGAAAAGGAAAAGGACTGCCTGCAGTAAGTACTGCATCGCTGCCTGATATCGTATTCATGCTTTTGTTCTTCTTCATGGTTACTACTGTAATGCGTGAGGTAGATCTCCAACTAAAAATGGAGCAGCCAGAAGCAACGGAAATTGATAAACTCGAAAACAAATCGTTGGTAGATTATATCTACATCGGTGAGCCAATCAATACACAACTATATGGTACTGTACCAAAAATTCAGCTTGAAGATGATTTTGCCACAGTTGAAGAAATTCAGAGCTACATTCTTGAAAAGCGCGCTGAAAGAAGCGAAGCAGAACAAGGTTTGGTAACCGTATCACTTAAAGTAGATGAAGAAACCAAAATGGGTATTGTTACAGAAGTGAAACAAGAACTTAGAAAGGTTCAAGCTTTAAAAATCAATTATTCTACGAGAGAAAAACTCGACAAGAATAGCTTCTAGCACATTTGGATTTGTGTAAATCGAAACCCTGACACCGAAAGGTCGTCAGGGTTTTTTTATGCTTTGTTTATTCTATAGGAACCGCCCTCTTCCTCATCACCCACATACCCAACCCTAAGGCTACTGCACTAGCAGCGCCTAATGCTAATTCTGAGCTAGATAATGCACCCAAACTTTCGGGTGTGTCCATCATTTCCATTCCAATGTAATAAGTGAGCACAACCGCTAAGCCATTATTTACAAAGTGGCCGATAATCGGAACAATTAACGATCGGCTATACATGGCCGAGTAACCGAGAACCGCACCTAAAATTAGCCTAGGAAAGAATCCCAAAAACTGCATGTGAATGGCTGAAAAAATAAAGGCCGTTACCCAAATCGCAACATGGTGATTCCGACCCATTTTCAACAACGTGTTTTGTAAAAATCCGCGAAAAAACAACTCTTCGCTAATGGCAGGAAAAACGGCAATCACTAGAAGGTTTATTATCAAATCCATTGGACCTTCCATCACCAAAAATTGTTTAATCAAAACCTCAGCTTCAGCTTCTGTTGTTCGCATCCAAGCTTCCATTGCAGCAAAAGCTTCTGGCAAGTGCATACCCGAGTTCCACACCGCGAGCACATTAATAAATGGATAGGCTACAAACATGGTGAAGCCGAAAATCATGGCTAACACGCCTGTGTTGCTAGTGGGCTTTAAGCCGTAAGCCAATGAATCACGATTTACCCACTTATAAATAAAGTAGGGCACCATAAATAACCCAACTGACTGAGCTATTTGCAGGGCTTTAAGCACATCAACCGACAGCAATGCGCTTACATCACCACCAATTTTTGTCAAATCAGTCAAATTACCAGAGGTTAAAATGTGAACTGCAATAATGAGCACCATTAAGATGCTCATCGCAAGCACGCCAGCCAAAAGGAAAAGTAAAAACTGAATTACAGGATGAAGTGCAGCGAGTTCTTTACGCATAGCTTTTTTTGAATTGATTTGAAACGCAGGCTTTACCTTTGCAATCGCAAAAATGGTGAAGATAGCCAACATAGAACTCGGGGAATTTCCATTGCTCTTAGCACCAATGGAAGATGTGAGTGACCCTCCTTTTCGTGCACTGTGCAAAAAGCATGGAGCAGACATGATGTATACAGAGTTTATCAGCTCTGAAGGACTCATACGCGATGCCGCAAAGAGCATTCAAAAACTTGATATATACGAGGATGAACGTCCTGTTGGTATTCAGATTTTTGGAGGAGACGAAGATGCCATGCGCGAAAGTGCCGAAATAGTAACGCGCACCAATCCAGATGTGATAGACATAAACTATGGTTGTCCGGTAAAAAAGGTGGTTTGTAAAGATGCTGGAGCTGGTATTTTGCGTGATATTCCAAAAATGATTCGCTTGACCAAAGCAGTTATTGAGAGCACTCATCTACCGGTAACCGTTAAAACCAGACTTGGCTGGGACGACAACACAAAGTATATCGTTGACGTAGCCGAACGCTTGCAAGACATTGGTGTACAAGCCATTTCAATACACGGTCGCACACGCGTGCAGATGTATAAGGGCGAAGCCGACTGGTCTTTAATTGGCGAAGTAAAAAACAACCAGCGCATGCACATTCCTGTGTTTGGCAACGGTGACATAAACACACCGCAAAAAGCACTTGAAATGCGCGAGCGCTATGGTGTAGATGGTGTAATGATTGGCCGCGCAGCCATAGGTTATCCTTGGGTTTTTAATGAGATCAAGCATTTCATGAAAACGGGCCAAATAAAGGATTTGCCGACTATCGAGGAAAGAGCGGCTTTGGCAAAAGAACACCTCGAACGCGCTATAAAATGGAAGGGTGAAAAATTGGGTGTGGTTGAAACTCGCAGGCATTATACCAATTACTTTAAAGGAATTCCACACTTTAAAGAAACCCGCACTAGACTGGTAACTATTGACGACCCTCAAGAACT
>JANRBI010000220.1:3324-9146 GCA_030727625.1 Salibacteraceae bacterium | reverse complement strand
GGAATAAAGCTTGCGGTGAGGCCAATAACAAACACTACGGCTATTACTGCCGCTAAGTCGGTAATGCTAAAGCGCATGGGATAATACTCTACCAATCCGCCTTCGAGCGGAAAAAAGCCAACATACTGCTGCAATAGCACCAACGTAACGCCTATTCCTAAACCCACTATGGCGCCAACTGCGGTAATAAGCAAACCTTCATACAAAAACACCTTTCTGATGTCGGTAACCGTTGTGCCAATTGACCTTAAAAGCGAAATGTCGCTCTTCTTCTCGATGATCAGCATCGTAAGGCTGCCAATCAAGTTGAAAGTGGCAACAATCAGGATAAAAGACAGAATGAAAAAGGTAACCCACTTTTCGGTAGCGTTAGTTTTGAAAAGCAAATCGTTGAGCTCAACGCGTGTTTTCACTTCAAATTTATCGCCCAAAGCAGCTTCGAGCTTCGCCTTTACTTGCTCTTTGTCTTTATCATTAGCCAGCGTAATATCAATGAACGAAGCTTGGTGTTCATACTGTAAAAGCTCTTCCGCGAAAGCGAAAGGAACGTATAAGTATTTGTAATCAAACTCTGGATTGAGCTGCACAATTCCGTAGGCTGGAATAGCCATGGTTTTGAATTTGCTTTCAGGATTGAGCGATTTAATACCATCACGCTTCGCAGCAAAAACCTTGATTCGTTCAGTGGCATCGCGCACAAAAAGATTCAAGTTATCGGCCACACCATAGCCCAAAATTGCTCCAGGAATACCTTCATATTCCAAGGCAAAAGAGCCTTCAATCAAATGCGTATCTAAGCCAAGATTTGGCAAATAAGATGGATTAATTCCACGAATCGAAACAATGGTTTGCTGGTCTTCAAACTGCAAAAACACAGTTTCTTCAAGCGTTGGTGAGGTAGCTGCAATCTCTGGCCACTGCGCTATTTCAGCATATTGAGCACTATCTAAGTCAAAGGTTTTTCCCTTGGCGGGAGAAATACGAATATCTGGATCTACGCTCGTGTATAAATCAGCTACTAAGGTTTCAAGGCCATTAAAAGCACTCAACACAATGATCATTGCAAGGCTGCCTATCAAAACACCCAAAGCCGCAATGGCCGAAATGATGTTGATGGCGCTTCTGTTTTTCGGTGAAAACAAATACCGCTTCGCAATAGAAAAAGGAACGTTCACCGTGGTTTAATCTGGAAGTATTTGATTGATACGATCTGCGTAATCGAGCGAGTCGTCATAATAAAACCTGATTTCTGGCATTACACGAAATTGATTCTTGATGCGCGGGTAAAGCACTTTCGTAATCTCTTTGATGTTTTCATTAAAGCTATCCACTGTTTTTTGTGGCTCAGCGTCAGGAAACACACTTACGTAAATACGAGCATAGCTTAAATCTGGAGTACTACGCACCACAGTCACCGAAACAATCTTACCCAATGCCAAGTGCGAAACTTGGTTCTGAAAAATCAAACCGATTTCTTTTTGGAGTAATCTGGCTACCTTTTGTTGTCTTACGCTTTCCATGGCGCAAAGGTATTATTTGCGCGGATGTGTCAGCTTCTGCTAAATCAACCAATACGTGAATAAAAGCGTCTGATTTAGTATAAATTCGCAACATAATCTAAAATAGTATGCGCAAAACTCTACTTTCTGCCATTGCATTGTTCACCGCCATTAGCAGCTTTGCTCAAATCACGATCACTCAAGCCGATTTTGGCACCGCGGGCGACAGTATTGTTATCGGTACAGATGTAGCGCCACCAGCCAATCTAAACGTGGGTGGAACAGGAAATCAAACATGGGATTTCACATCACTTTCCGTTTCAAACATCAACACACTGAAATTTGAAAACCCAGCAAATACCGCTAGTGGGAACATTTTTCCAAATTCAGATATTGCAACTGAGAGACAACAAGACACTATTTTTTATGATTTAAATGGCAATGAGTTTTCGATTGATGGTGTTACAGGTGATCCTTTCAACTTAGGGGTTAACCTTGCGGTGAATTTTACTCCAAACGTGAAGCAAGTTGAGTTTCCAAGTACGTTGAACTCTTCTTTTACCGTCACTGCATATTTCGATACTGTCATGAGTTGTGCGGCTCTTGGTTTAGGTGGCTCTTGCGATAGCGTAAATATCAAACGTAAAGTAAATATCACCAGCAACTTTGATGCTTACGGCACTGTTGAAACTCCGGGTGGAACTTACACTTGTCTTCGTCAATACCTATTAGAACAAAATACAGATACCGTTTGGGCTAAATTTCCTTTCATAGGTTGGCAAATGTTTTTGGACAGCGCCAGCACTGTGCATAATTATCGCTGGTATGCAAATGCCGAGCAATGGCCAGTACTTTCTGCCATTGCTGACGCTCAAAACGGGAATTTAACTTTTGCCGAATTTAAAGTGGATGACAACCTAATTTCATACTCAGTAAACGAACAAAATCCATATTGTAATGGTGATTGCAGCGGTTCGGCAACCGTAAGTGGTTTGGGTGGTGTGCATCCATACGCCTACCAATGGCCAGCAAGCACTAATGGCGGCACTAATGCAAATGCAAGTAATTTGTGTGCTGGAACCTATGACGTTACTGTTTATGATGCCAATGGCGACTCAACGATACAAGTCGTAGAATTAGAAAACCCAGCAGCACTATCTGTTTCTGCATCAGTGCAAGGCGTAAGTATGGGTAACGATGGCGCTATTGACCTAAACGTGAGCGGTGGTAGCGGAACCAAAACTTTTTCTTGGAGTGGGCCAAATGGATTTACAGCTACTACAGAAGATCTTGAAAATATTACCAATGGCACCTACACTGTAATAGTAACGGATGGCAACGGTTGCGACACTTCAGTTAGCATTTCAGTAGAGTTAACTGGTATCAATAACTTGGAAAACCTCAGCTTTTCTATGTACCCTAACCCAACAGATGGTGCGGTCACCATTGCTACAAAAACCAATATAAACAGCGTGCGTGTATTGGATGTGCTAGGCAATTTGGTGAATGAAAATTCATTTAAAAACCGCACAAAAGTTGACTTGAATCTTACGAATCTAAACAGCGGTTTATATTTGATTGAAGTAACAACTGAAGATGGCATCCACCTCAAAAAACTGACCATTCACTAGTCTTATACTGACCTTAATCATTTAAGAATAACTTTGAAGCGTGTCACCTTTGTGGACACGCTTTTTTTATGCCAGTAGCCAAACAAACAACCACTTGCTATCATTGTGGAGAACAATGCCAAGAAGAACATTTGGTATTTGAACAGCATGACTTTTGCTGCCATGGTTGCAGCACGGTGTATTCGTTGCTTCAAAATACAGGCCTGGCTTCCTATTATGAAATTGAGAATAGCCCAGGAATCACCGCTAAGCCAAATACGGACAACAAAGACTTTCTCGATTTAGAAGAAGTAAAATCGAAATTCATCGACTTTGCAGAAGGCAGTCAAAATAGAGTGACGCTTTACTTGCCAAGTATGCATTGCGCTGCTTGTATTTGGTTGCTCGAAAAACTTCAGCAATTAAATGATGGCGTTATAAAATCAGAAGTTAATTTTCTAAAGAAGGAAATCACGGTGCTTTTTGATACCAACAAAATGTCGCTAAAAGACTTAGTGCTTTTGCTTGACGAGCTTGGTTATCCAGCAGATTTACAACGCGACAAGAGCGCGAAATCTGCTCAAAAAATCAGAAAAACCCAGATTTTAAAACTAGGTGTAGCAGGTTTTGCTTTCGGCAACATTATGCTTTTTAGCTTTCCAGAATATTTGAGCTTAGATGATGCTTCGCTTGATAGCTTTAAACCCATCTTCAATATTCTGAATTTTAGTTTAGCATTACCTGTATTATTCTATAGCTCAACCGATTATTTCAGTAGCGCCTGGAAAAGCATTCGTGTAAAGTTCTTAACTATTGATGTGCCCATTGCCTTAGGTATTGCAACACTATTTCTGCGTAGTGCCTACGAAATCATCTCGCAAACTGGGGCCGGTTACTTTGATTCATTTGCCGGTTTGGTGTTCTTTCTGTTGATCGGAAAATGGTATCAAAACAAAACATACGATGCGCTTGCTTTTGACAGAGATTTTAAATCTTATTTCCCAATAGCTGTTGCTAAAATAACACCGCATGGCGAGGTGGTTTGCATGTTAGAAAACATAAAACTTGGCGACCATTTGCGGATTTTGCAAAACCAAGTTATTCCCGCAGATGCAAAGTTGGTAAGCAAATCTGCCCAAATCGACTACAGCTTTGTAAGCGGAGAAAGCGATATACTTTCAAAAACCGCAGGTGAAATTCTATATGCAGGTGGTAGAAATACAAGTGTTGCTTTTGAGATAGAAGTTGTGAAAGAAGTGTCTCAAAGCTACCTCACTAGCCTTTGGAATCAAACCGACACCAGCATCGGAAAACCACCGTTTTCATCCCTTATTGATAAGGTGAGTAAATACTTTTCCATTGGCATCTTAGCAATCGCATTTGGTACTCTGGCCTTTTGGCTTTGGTATGATGTGTCCGAAGCGATCAATGCATTTACCGCTGTATTGATCATTGCTTGCCCTTGTGCGCTTGCATTGAGTATGCCTTTTACTGCTGGAAATGTTTCTCGCATTTTAGGCAAAATGGGGTTTTTCGTAAAAAACGCTAACGTTCTTGAATCTATAGCTGGCATTGACACCATTGTTTTCGACAAAACAGGGACATTGACCAAAGGGACAAAATTCAAAGTAGAATACACCGGAAACAACTTACTTAAACATCAATTAGCTTGGATAAAAAGCGTTGCTAGTGAGTCTTCACACCCATTAAGTCAGGCTATAAAAAGCATGATTGTAGGCAATACCCGATTAGTTAAGGAACTTAAGACCGTAGCAGGAGATGGCGTTTGCGGTGTGGTAGATGGCGCTTTGATAAAAATTGGTTCTGCAAAATTTGTTGGTACAACGCACATGAACACTTCTGAAAGCGGAAGTTTAGTTTTTGTAGCAGTAAACAGCATCGTTTACGGCCATTTCATCATTAAAAAAGTAACCAGAGATGGAGTCACAAATATGCTTTCAAGTGTTACAAACCACTTTAAAACCTATCTGTTAAGTGGTGATAATAGCTCTGAAAAACAAGAAATGGAGCGACTTTTTGGATCTAGAACGAATCTTCATTTTAATCAATCACCTACCAACAAGCGAGCTTTTGTGATACAGCTAAACGAAGAAGGTAAAAATGTGATGATGCTGGGCGATGGGCTGAACGATGCTGGCGCAATAAAGGCAGCAAGCGTTGGTATAGCTGTGGCTGACAATGTGTTTAGTTTCTCGCCTGCCTGTGATGTCATTTTGCAAGCCGATCAATTGAAATACCTAGATCAATTTATTGTTTACACAAAAAAGAGCATGAACGTGGTAAAAGCCAGCGTCATACTCTCTTTACTTTATAATTTAATCGGTCTTTATTTTGCAGTTCGCGGTGAGCTAACGCCCATTTTCGCTGCTATTTTAATGCCTTTAAGCTCCATCAGTGTAGTCATTTTTGTTACGCTGCTCACTAATATGTTTAAACCAAAAATAGAGGCTTAACGGTAAACGTACTGAACTTCATTTTGCTGAGGTAAAGGCGCATCTACACGAATAATTTTTCGTTGAATGCCTGCTATTTTCCACTTCCCGGCTTCGTTAATCATTTTGTAGAAATGCACTCCTGATGCTGACCAAATAAGAGTTTGACTTTCTGAATAGACTTCAATCTTAAAATCAGCTTTGCAGGCAATTCCATCGTTTGTTTTGATGAAAAAATTGTAATCTCTGTGCAACGATTT
>JANRBI010000220.1:0-3224 GCA_030727625.1 Salibacteraceae bacterium | reverse complement strand
ATGATTTTGGAAAAGAGACCTCTAAATCTTTGGTCAAAAACTCAGGCAATTTTTCCCATTGCTTGAAATCAACCGCCTTGTTAAGTTGGTTAATACAATTAATGATGCCTTGAACATCTGCTGGAGTCATGCTTTTTTAGTTTAATGGTTTTGGGGTGAACCTTTACGATTCTCAAAAGCACTGCAAATATCCCTTTTTTTCAGTTCCATCCGCAAGCATGCTTGCACACGCTTACGTTTAATTTGAAAAATTAGTTGGTTAATTCAGCCATTTCATACTTGCAACAAAACCTTCTTGTTCTGTAATAAGGCTCGGTTGGCATCTAAGTCAAAATACTCTTCACTATATCTCTGAGTGCGCTGGTGTGCATCTGTCATCCTTTCAATGCTTCTTAAATAGCGCCTAGCATCTTCTTTCGTGTTCAATTCTAAACCAGGAACTTCTACCGTTTCGCCTTCTTCGGTTTTTGCTACCATGGTGAAATAAGATGAGTTACAATGTTTGGTTTCACCTGTTCTTATGTTTTCTGATTCAACTCTAATGCCGACAACCATTGAGGTTTTACCCACATAATTTACTCGAGCACGCATGGTTACCAACTCGCCTACTTCAATCGGCAACAAGAAATCAACCTTGTTTACAGATGCCGTAACACAGTAATTGCCCGAATGCTTTGATGCGCAAGCAAACGCAACAGAATCCATTAAAGACAAAATGTAACCGCCATGAATTTTACCACCAAAATTGGAATGCGATGGAAGCATCAACTCAGAAATGGTAACCTCCGATTCTAGGTTTGTTTTAAACTTGATTTGACTCATTTTTTAATCAAATTGTAGGATAAATACTTGATCTTTTTGCCCTGAGCAAGCCAAATAGACTCGTAATACGTTCTGATATTCAGCACCGCTTGCATGGTTTCATCCAGCGCTTTTATACCTTCTTCATACAATTGATCGGTATCAAACTGGAGATCAAACTCAAAATTGTTTTGCTCCTGATGGTATTCTGGAATCGATTCTAGCTTGGTAAACTCGTATAAATCAGTGCTATCGCTCTTTAAATTGAGCTTGCCGCCTGGTTTTAAAAAACGAACATATCGCTCTAAAAACATACCGCTGGTAAGGCGCTTTCGCGGACGGCCAAGCTGCGGATCAGCAAACAAAATCCAGATTTCGTCCACTTCATTTTCTGCAAAAAAACTATTGATCAAATCAATTTTTGTTCTCAAAAAACGAACGTTTGTCATGCTTGCATCTTCTACTTCTTTGGCGCCTGTAAACATGCGTGCGCCTTTTATATCGATGCCTACAAAGTTCTTTTCGGGAAAGAGTTTTCCCATGCCCACCGAGTACTCGCCTTTGCCACAAGCAAGCTCCAAAACAATTGGGTTATCGTTCCCAAACTCCTTGTTCCAATTGCCTTTGAGGCGATAATCTTTGTTCATCACCTCATCAAATTCAGGTTCGATTACGTGGGTCATTCGCTGTACTTCAGCAAATTTTTTCAGTTTATTTTTTCCCATTTCTGATTAAAAATCTGGGTTAATGCTTTGCAATTCTATTTCATTCATCACCGTGCCTGGTTTCATAGCAATGGCCGCTAATATTACATCCGCAATGTCTTCGGGCTGCACAAATTCATCTTTTGGTGCATCCATTCCATCCCAACTAGAAGTGTTGATAGATGATGGCAACAATGCGGTCACTTTTACTTGATGAGGCTTTAACGTTTTTAACAAAACTTGATGATAACCGTACAATGCGAATTTGCTGATGGTGTAGCTGGCTGCTTCGGCTCTAGGTTGCTTGTTTACCACAGAACAAATGTTGAAAATATGCCCGCCTTTTTGCTCTTCAAACGCAGGAAGCATGGCTTGTGTAATGGTATAAGCTGCGTAAAAATTTACTTGCATGTGCTTTTCAAGCGCGCTTTCTTCATCCAGCAATTGATCAGGGATATAGATGCCAGCATTGTTTACAAGCACATCTATTTTGTCTACCAAAACGGTCAAAATATTGGTGTAGCTCAACACTTGGTTTTGCTCTGAAAAATCGAGTGCATGAAAGTGATGTTCAATGTTTGAAACGCCTTCTAACTCGGCCTTCAGCGCCATTAATCCATCTTGACTGCGTGCGGTAATCCAAAGCTCGTAGCCATTTGCCGCCAAGGCTAAAGCAATAGCACGACCCACGCCACGCGTAGCACCAGTAACAATGGCTGTTTTAGTTTCTGTATTCATGATACCGCCAAAGGTGAAATTAATTCGCCTTTATTGATGCCATGAATGACTATTGAAGTTCAAAATCGGTAGTTCCGATAAGGTAGCCCTCGGCATAAATCTCCACAATGTACTTGCCTTCTATTGGTTCTTTAAGTACGTCCCAATACAAGCACATGTCAACCTCCTCGTTTTCATACATCAACTCTTCTTTGCGCGTATACAAGCCTTCTTTGTCTTCGTAAGTAAACATGTATCTCTCGCTTTGGTCATAGCTCAGCACTTCTCCATTCGGATCTACTATTCGCAGATAAATATCTTTTTTACCTGGCTTAGTAACCTCGTTTTTATCAATCGTGAAACAAGTTTTTATTTTATCTACTCGCTTGGCGCGATCTGTTTCTCGGTGCACGGTGGTATTCTTAACGCGTTGACCGACCGAAACCAAATCAAGTGCTTTTAGCTTCGATCCTATTTCTACCTTTTTGGCAAGTTCTGCGTTTTTATCGTTTAGCTGTTTGTTTTCCACCTTTTGGGTGTTCAGCTCCATTTTCACCTCTGCTTTTTCAGCGATCAAGCTTTGATTAAGGGTGTTTAGTGAGTCTATGGTCACCAGGTAATCTTTCATCACTTCACGCAGAGTAGCCGCTTCTTTTCTGAGTTTATATATGGCATAAGCATCATCTTTATGCTTTTCGGCTTGTGCCAAAAGCTTCTCAATTTGCTCCCGCTGCTCGGCCACTTGAGCATTCATTTCTTCATTGTCTGTAATTGCCGCATCGTATTTTGCAAGCATTTCTTCGAGCTCAGCTTGTAATGCAGATTTTTCAGTAGTAAGATCTGTATTGTTGGTTACCAGCTCTACATTTTCTTGATGCGCAGTGAAGTATAAATACAAGGAGAAAACATTGGTAAGAAGCAGAAACAACGTAATGTAAATCAGCCCTTTTTTACCTTTTTGTTCAGTTTGGTTGGTTTCAGACATAATAAGTCTTGATTCAG
>JANRBI010000219.1 GCA_030727625.1 Salibacteraceae bacterium | reverse complement strand
GAATGGCATCTCGTTACAGCATTTTTACAAAATCAAGAATTCCAATGTAAATGGCTACTCATAGAAGGAAACCACGATGTGCTGGACCCAAGATTTTATGCTGATGCTAACCTAGAATTGATGCCATTTTTATCGATTGGCAAGTTTCTGTTGACCCACGAACCAATGGAAACCGTGCCCGCAGGATTTACTAATGTGCATGGTCACATTCATCCTGGTATTCGCTTGCGCGGAAAAGCGAGGCAGAGCTTTTCAGTAGCCTGTTTTCACCTTAGTAAACACCATTTATGCATGCCTGCATTTGGCGAACTCACAGGTTTGGCAATAAGAAAACATCAAAAAAACGACCGCATTTTTGCCGTAACGGATGAAGGTATTTTTGATGTGAGCAATTTGTAACCTTTTGCCACAAATTCTGTTTTCTTTGCCGAGAAATCAGACAAAAACAAAACAATGAGCGATAGAATAAACGCAGCAAACGCACCGAAACCTGTAGGATCTTACCCACATGCGCGCAAAGTGGGCAACTTGCTTTTTTTATCTGGAGTTGGGCCACGCACTGCAGGTTCTGACGCTAACGATAGCGGGGTTCCGGGTTTAAAACTCGATCACAATGGCAATTTCGAAGAATTTGATTTTGAAGCGCAATGCCGATCGGTTTTTGATAATGTGCGTGCTGTGCTCGAAGCGTCTGGTTCTAGCTGGGATAAGTTGGTTGATGTAACCGTTTTTCTAGTGCACATGAAGCGCGATTTCAAAACCTACAATCGTGTTTATGCAGAATATTTTAAAGATAATCAGCCTTGCCGCACTACAGTAGAAATAAACTCGCTACCAACACCAATAGCCATTGAGCTAAAGTGCATTGCTACGATTGATTAGCATTAAACGAAGCCTAATCTTGCGATCATTCACCTGTGTAAATAGCTCAGCTCAAACATTGGTTTTTGCTAAAGCTCTGTATTTTTATACCTTGGCCTGACTATAAAGTCAGATGATTGTTCCCTCATGGATAGAAGACAAGCCCTAAAAGATACAGCGATGCGCCTTTTTGTAGAAGAAGGTTTTCAGCAAACATCAACCGCTAGAGTGAGCAAAGTAGCTGGTGTTGCTACCGGAACACTGTTCACTTATTTCGCCAGCAAAGACGACTTGATCAATACCGTTTATGCTGAGAGTAAGTCTGAATTAACAGCTTTCATTCTCGAAAAAGTGACTGAATCTGACCCATCAATCAAGATTTTGAAATCTATTTGGAAACAAGGTGTAAAATGGAGTTTGGCAAACCCAATTCAATACCGTTTCATTCAACTTTTTGAAGCTTCGGCTTATGGCTTAGCATATGCCGAAAGTCATGACAACAAGATTCAAAACATGATTACCGAAGCATCCATTGAGCTTGGTATTAGCGAAAAAAAACTGCCTCAAAACTTGTTGAATCGAATTATTAGTTCAAATCAAAATGCGTTGATTGACTATTTGCTGACCGAAGAAAATGGCGAATACAACAAGGCTCTTTCAAAACAGATGCTTGAAGTTACTTTAGCAGGATTGATGGAATAATCAGCTTGGTTAGAACCGTAATCATTTCTGCTCAATAGTATTATTGCTTTTAGTTATTCTTTATACACCACCATTGTGCCTGCTATTTTATCATGCAAACCGCGCTTTTGCTTGTCTAGAGCAATAGAAAGACCAAAAATTACGCTTAACAATGAGCCCATTTGAGACAAGCTACTCAAGCCATTGGTTTCTTACATTTTGGCAGCTAAACTCATGAAGGTGAACTGTTCTGAACCATTGAGAGATTGATGCAAAAAGAACAAGGAAACAATAGATAAAATAGACGAATAAGCCCAAGGTAAAAGAAACCGCTTGAAACCATCAATAGTGGAAATATGCTCTCCATTAGTTTGAATAACCTTAATTCCTAGCGCCATTTTACCGACCGTTGCTCCATATTTTATTTCCATGAAAGGCTTATATAGCATTGAAATTAATGCTCCAAATAATGAAATCGCAAAAACATTGACTCCAAACAGAATTAATAAATAAAGCAAACTAAAGGGCAAAAGGATCAATCCATCAATAATTGCAGCTCCAAATCGAATCCAAAAGCCCGCATATTTATACTCTTTATCATGAGCAATTACGTCATCTAACATTTCATCATTCATAGCAGTCTGGTTTTAGGTTTTTCAATAATACTGAATAAAACAAAAGACAACATCCTCACCTTCAATAATCGGTCAGGACGAATAAATTAAACTTATAACTTGCTGAAAATTTGATTGCTATGCGTTTTCTATTCATTATCTTGGCTTTCAGTCCGATACTCGGCTTTTCACAAGGCTTTAGCTACCAACAAAAGGTAACCGACAATTTTCGCAATAGTCAAATCCGCAGTGGTTATGAAGTAGACATTTCAGATTCGTTTGCTTTTGTGGGTTCGCCTGAAGATAGCCGCGATGCTAATAATGCCAACCCAATGGGGCAAACAGGAAGCGTTTCTGTTTTCAAACGCGATAATGCTGGCAATTGGAATTTTCACCAAAAACTGACTGCACCCACACGTATTGCTCAAGCATATTTTGGATGGGCTATTAGTGCTGATGAAGATCGTGTCGCTATTGGAGCTTTTCAGGAGTCCACAGGAATCAACAACTCAGGCGCAGCATACACCTTCGTTTTAGTGAATGACACATGGCAAGTTGAGCAACAAATTTTTCCATCAGATCCACACGGTCAAGCAAGATTTGGTTCATCCATCGCTATTTACGACAGTCTAATGGTGGTAGGGGCTTACAGTCATCCTCTTGATACTGCCGGAGCCAATTTTACGTTTGAGGCTGGTTCTGCTTATTTTTTTGAGCGTATTAATGGCATTTGGACTGAAATCCAAAAAGCTACGCAACCTGTTCGTTACTATCAAGATCGTTTTGGTTGGTCTGTGGCCATTCACAAAGGTCATGCTGCCATTGGGGCACCTCGGCAAGATTTTGACGAAAATGGGCTGAACTATATGGTCAATTCTGGTGCTATCTATCATTATATTAGAAATACCACTGACAGCACATGGCAATTTCATGAAAAAATAGTGAATAATCCGCGTGGCGGAGAGTTTGGTCGCTCCATAAGTATTGTTGATAGCTTTCTGTTTTCAGGTTCTCCGCTCATGTCTACCGACACTTTTTCAGGAGATGGATTCGCTACTTTATTCAAACTAGATAATGCTGACAGCTTTCAAATTCACCAGCAAATAGACGCACCTGTTAAGCTAAATAATGACAACTATGGCCATGATGTAG
>JANRBI010000218.1 GCA_030727625.1 Salibacteraceae bacterium | reverse complement strand
GTTTTGGTGTGTTGGCTGCTTTTAGCCTAAGCGCACAAGTAACTGTAACTCTTAAGGTTGATGTAACCGACTATTTAGCCGGTGGAGCAACACTTAACGCTAATGGAATTCGTGTTGGTGGAAATTTTGCTAACTATGCTGGTACCACTGGTGGCAATGCAATGGCAGATTGGTCTCCGTCTGATGCGAATAGCGCAATGACAGACGAAGGAAACAACGTATGGTCTATTGTTGTTGAATACCCAGCTTCTAGCATTGGTGATACTCAACTTTTCAAATTTGTAAACGGTGATTGGGGAACTAACGAAGGCGATGCTGCTAGTTTGATTGCTACTGATGGTTGTGGTGTTGATGATGGTGGTGGAAACATTAACCGTCAAATGGAAATTCCTGCTGAAGGAATCACTTTAGAGTATTGCTGGGAAGCTTGTGCTAAGTGTGATGGTTCTGATGCTTTGACAGGTCTTTCTGAATTGTCAAACATTTCTGATTTCTCAGTTATGCCAAATCCTGCAACAAGCAACACAAACTTCACTTTCACTACTAAGTCTTCAGAAAAAGTTTCTTTGAAACTTTACAGCCTTTTAGGTGCTGAAGTAGCTACTGTAGTAAACGGTAACCTTGCTGCTGGTACTTACAACCAAGAAATTGCTCTTGACAACCTAAGCAACGGTGTTTACATGTACGTTCTTAGAGCTGGTGACAGCGTTACTCAAGGTAAAATCGTTAAGCAATAAGCTTAAAAACATTTTAGCTTAAAGCCCTGACAAACGAAAGTTTCGTCAGGGCTTTTTTATTTCCTACAAAACCACAAAAGAATCAGAACCCACAGCTAAAGCAGGAATCATTACCTGATTCTCATTACCAACGTTGGTTAACAGATTTTGGCAAGCCTCTTGGATTAAGCCTCGAAACTTAAAATCAAATCTGTTATGAAATCAACTAACCGACAAAGCCCCGCTATAAATGCTGGCTCAATGGCCGACATTGCCTTCTTACTCCTCGTATTTTTCTTGGTGACCACTACTGTTACCAAAGACGAAGGCTTAAATCGAATTCTACCTCCAAAAAGTGAAGATTTAGGACCAATACCTCAGCGAAATGTGCTTGAGATTTTGGTTAACAAGCACAATCAACTCTTAGTTGAAGGACACTTTACAGAAATCGAAAACCTGAGAGCAACTGCGCTTGAGTTTATTCTTAATCAAGAAAACGAGCCGCACCTTCCTCAAAAAAAGATTGTAACGATTGACGAATTAGGCACAATTGCTATTTCGAAACAAGTAATCTCTATTCAAAATGATGCGCTCACTGATTATGGCACTTACGTAGCCATTCAAGATGCGCTATCGGGTGCTTATCTAGATGCACGAAACGAATTGTCGCAAGAGCATTTTAATAAATCATACAGCGAATTGATTCGCGAAAAAGATCTAGATAAAGTCAAAGCCATTCGTGAAGCTATTCCACAGCGTATCTCTGAAGCAGAACCTAACTTTTAATACCTAGAAATCATGAGATTTAAACGAATTAAAAAAATCGCCAACCCAGAAATGTCTACTGCAAGTTTGCCGGACATTGTATTTATGTTGCTTTTCTTTTTTATGGTAACAACGGTAATTCAAGATGAAAAACCGATGCTTGAAATTGAGAAACCAAGTGCGGTGCAAACCGAAAAGATTGAACAAAAGGATTTAACGGCAAGCTTATTAGTGGGAATGAATCCCGAAAATCGTATTCCACTGATCCAATGGGAAGAACGATTTATTAGCATCGAAGATTTAGGCGAGTTACTCAGCGAAAAAAGAGCGTCACTTCCTGAAAGCATGCAAGGTAAATTCACCACCATACTCAAGGCAGACAAGGCTTTGCCAATGGAAGTGATCACCAAAATCAAGCAGCAATTGCGTGAATACCAACTTTTCAAGATCCAATATGCTGTGGAAACCGAAAGCTATTAATATTCAGAAATTGCGTGAGCATTTTAATGGAAACCGCGTTTACATTTGCCAAAATCAGCAAACATGAATGTATTCGGACAACCATTAATCACTTGCAGCTCTGCCCCACTCACTGGCTTTTATAGAAATGGGTGCTGCGATACGGGCGAAGAAGATTTGGGTGTGCACACCGTTTGTGTGATCGTGACTCAAGAATTTCTAGAGTTTTCGAGAGCCATGGGAAACAATTTGATAGAACCATTACCGATGTATAATTTCCCTGGCTTGGTACCTGGCGATCGCTGGTGCTTGTGCGCTGCCCGCTTTAAAGAAGCACTGCAAGCAGGCGTAGCTCCCAAGGTAATTTTAGAAGCCACGCATGAAAAAACATTGCAAGTGGTAACTATGGCAGAGTTATTGGCAAACGCGTTCAAAACATCACTATAATCTTTCGATATGATAAGAAAACTACTTTTTCTTCCACTTGCCGCATTGGCCATTCTATTTTTAGGTAATTGTATGAAGCAAGTGAGCATGGACTCTATGCGACCAGCAGAAATCACGCTTCCAAGCCATGTAAACAAAGTATTGCTTGTCAATAGAACCAAGTTTGACATGAAAGGCGTGAACATATTAGAAGGCTTGCTCACGGGTGAACTTCCGGGCGCTGATCAATCTGCGGCTGAAGCAGCACTCAGTACATTTCAAAATACGCTTATAAAATCGCCACGATACGAAGTGGTGCGCTATCCAGAATTATTAGTTGGTAATAGCATTACAACTGCTTTTCCTAAAGCTTTGGATTGGAACATGCTAGAGCGAATTGCTAGCGATACAAAAGCTGACGCAGTAATTTCAGTAGAAATGTTCGACACCGATTTTATTGTAACCAACGGCAGTAAAAAAGTGAAGAAAGAAATCGATGATAATGGAACCAAGCGCGAGGTTGAAGTAACTCAATTTACTGTCGAAGGAATTGGTAACGTGAAAATCGGTTTCCGAATTTATGATTTGAAAAGTAGAAGCATCATTGACGAGCAGCTCTTTAATCATACCAATACTTGGAATGCATCTGGCGACTCACCTACCCAAGCTGCCCAAGCGTTGATTTCTAAAACAGAAGCTGCGCGCTATGTGAGTCAAAGAGCTGCCACTGACTTCGCGTATAAAATTGCTCCGATGCCAGTGCGCATTACCCGCGAATTTTATGTGAAAGCAAAAGACGTACAAGCCATGACCCTTGCTTCGCGCAAAGCAGAAGTAAATGATTGGGCAGGCGCAATAAAAGTTTGGAAACAAGCTTTGGAAAAAAGGCCTTCAACTAAAAGCTCTGGAAAGCTTGCGTACAATATTGCTGTGGGTTATGAAGTAATTGGCGAACTGAACTT
>JANRBI010000217.1:1552-3352 GCA_030727625.1 Salibacteraceae bacterium | reverse complement strand
TAGATGGAGATCACTGGTTGATTGGCGATGCCATTGCACACGTTCTTGCTATTGAAGAATACTCACTTCCGTGGATTATTCTTGTGGCAGAAACCAATCCTTGGTGGATGATGTTGGCTTCTTGGACAACATTGGTTTACCAAATTTTATTTGTGGTTATAATCTGGGTTCGCCCTCTTCGCCCATATTGGCTGCTACTCGGAACATTTATTCATTTAGGAATAGCCTTCATTGTCGGTATTACCGATTTCGGAATCGTGATGGTGCTTTCTTATTTAATATTCATCAATCCAAAAAGCATTCAAAAATGGCAGCCTTTGTTTACCATAGGTAAAGGCAAACCAAGCTTTAAGTGGAAGGGGACCTTTGAAGAGGAAGAAAAGACAGCTTAGCTTAATTTTCAGCTTTGCGTAAATAAAGCGCTGGAATCATAAACAGAAATGGAAAAGGTGATTGGGCTAATCCGAGAAAAAAACGAGCAACAGCATATCCTTTTTCAGGATCACCTAAAATCCAAATTGCCACGTAAGGTATTATCGCTGCAACAAACATAGCTAGATAAACGCTGCCAAAAATCTTCCATTGGTTTCTCTTGAAAATGAGACTCAACGCTTTTGCACCAATGGCATAAAAAAGAAATGCAAAAGCAATGGTTACCAGCCATTTAAACCAATAGATCTGAATTCCACTCAATGGATCGAGAAATGCAATGAATTCGCTTCTTAAGGTTTCTTCAGGTTCATAGAGCACTTGATAATATCGCAAATTGATATGTGCGAAAAAGGACTCTCGCACAAATCCTAAAGCAGCCAGCGCTAATACTAATAGCGCAATTTGAGCTTTACGCATCTTGTTCCGCGTTTGACTCGCTTTTCTTTAGCGTGATACCCGATAGCTTATTCGCCCAAATGTACCAAAGCAAGAAAACGAAAGAATAGACCAATAAAGTGAACGTATATGTGTGATTGAAATCTAGTACTTCAGGATTAGGGAAGTAATAGATAATCATGGCTAAAGCTAGAATGCGAAAGACATTGAGTAAATGAATGGCTATTAATCCAAGTGGGATAAACCAGAGTTTCTTTTTCCAAGGACCTGGAAATGCAATCACAAAACCAGTAAATAATGCGAATAGCGTCAATCCATTGCAAGGATCTCCAATCCACAATCCATTGGTGCCATCTATGCCTATGGTTCTGATAAATACATCACTACTTTCTGAGATTAATGAATAGCCCATTGAAGTGAGCACAAAGCTGCTCAAGTCTTCAAGATTTCGGATTATGATCAGGTCTACATTCGCTTGTGGATGCAGCCAAAGTTCATAGATCAAGTAGTAAAGTATATAAAGCAAAACCGCCTTCAAAAGAAAGCGGTAGAGTGGGTCGTCCCAATATTTTTTAAGCATAATGCTCAGAAAGTTCGGTTTCTATTTTCTCAGATCGAGTAATTTTTTTCCACCAACAGCAATACCTGCAGCTAATAAAAATCCTATTCCTCCATCAATAGGAATGCAGGGTGGAGGCCAACATGCTGGTGCACCACCAGGAGGAGGAGTTCCACCACCAGGAAACTGTGCCATTACAACTCCAGTAACTAGCAATAATGCGCTAGTCGCAAGAAATGGGTAGAGGGATTTTGCTTTCATTAGTGCAATATTACTTTTTCTGTTTGAGTATCGCCATTAATCGTAACACTGATTAGATAAACACCGCTTCCAGCATTTTCCAAATTAAATGTTTCTCTATTGTAGCCAACATTTCTAGTTTCTGAAACTATGGTGTTACCAAGCATGTCTAT
>JANRBI010000217.1:0-1452 GCA_030727625.1 Salibacteraceae bacterium | reverse complement strand
GTGCTCTTCATTTGTCGAAACATAGTTGACAAGGTTCTGCTTACCAAGATTGTCAAACGCAATGTGGCAACTTTTTGGTTCAGATCTTTTCAAAGAGGGAATGTCCATATAATCTGCGCCTGCATAAGCATTTTGGTTCTTTCGCAAGTAAACGTTGCTTCCTAAAGGTTTTTCTGAATCCTGATTTTGAATTAATATTCTTACTTCTTCGTCAGCTATGTAATCATTCTTGTACATGGCTGTTGAGTTAGAGGCTATAAAATCCGTAGTTGGATCTATTGTGAGGTCTGTACCATTAGAAGTTAATACCCAAAACCCTTGACCTGGCGGAATCATTTGTAATGAGTTTTTGACTACGAAAGTGTTGGTTGCAGCTTCAACTGTCCAGAACTCGTTATTTGTAACATTTCCTGCTCGACCCGAAATAGCCTCAAAGTCTAAAAACGCTGGGTAAGGATTACCAACTAAATTCCATCCAGTTTCAATATCTAGCGTTTGTTGAGTGGTATTGGTTAAGTCAATGCTGCCAGCCATTGTCCAGGTCTTGCCACCAAAAGTAGATAAGTCGTCTCCTAACCAAATTTCAAAACCTACACCATTCGTCATGGCATCGGTAACATTCGCCACTGCTTCCCAAGCTTGGGTCACATTGTTCATTTTATAAATTGAAACGAAACCGCCTCCAGTTGTGCTTGCAGCATATCCATCAGCTCCTGCGACCCCACTTATTAATAAATCATCGTCCAAATCAGCAATAGTAGAACCAACGGCTGGCGAAGCAATATCATTCCATCCAGCGTTCCTAGTATCGCCAAATCTTTCGGCAATAATATTTCCGGTTAAATTAGCCGTAGCTCCAACAGTTTCAATGTGGCCAGTTACACTCGCATCGCTAACGAAAGTAAAGTTATCATTGATTGTAAATGTTCCGTCTACCAAATCTAATGCTGAAGAAAGTCCAGCGGGCCCATTGCTAAGCGAAACACCAAAAGTGTTATTAATCGAAAGGTTATAAAAAGTTACTGTATTAGCCGAGTTGTTTAGAATTCTTTGCGTTCCTGTTTGAGATTCGAATGATATTGTCGATCCTGTGTTACAGGTGAGTGTTGCGCCACTTTCAACCTTTAGATCACCAAATATTTGTAAAGTAATGCCGTTGTCGATTGTCAATGAACTAGCCGACTCTACGGTTAAATCGTTTATGGTACTATTAACATCGATAAGCACGTCATTCCCGCCCCCAAAAATTATTGCGTTTAGTGAACTATCAGGAACTTGGTTAATGTCCCAAGTAAGAGCAGAGCTCCAATTTTCTTGAACCCCCGCAAAGTTGAGTGCTATGGCGTCATCCAGCTGTCCGTTGTAGGCAATTGTGAAATAATCTAAGTCTGTTAAATCAACATTTGAAAAGGTGATCAGATCACCGACAACCGAAAGGTTATTGACACCAAC
>JANRBI010000216.1:4022-17860 GCA_030727625.1 Salibacteraceae bacterium | reverse complement strand
TGGCGTCTAATGTCTTGCATGCGGGCTTCAAATAACTTTGACCCAGGTGCTTCTTCTGCAAATACGGCAATCACATATCCCTTGGTTCGCTCGTTCAATACATCGATTTGCTCATCTTGAGATGCATTGAGCTCGATGAAGTTTCTTGTCATTTCCGCTTTTGAAACTTGAAGCGTATCGAAAGGTGATGTTGATTGGCTGTAAGCGAACGTTCCAAAAAGAAGTGCGAATGAGAGTAATACCGTTTTCATAAAGAATGATTTGCCCGAACAGTGAAGGATTTCCGTGCCATATAACTGATCGAGCACAATCTCCGTTTTTCGTTTACTGCAAGTTTCACTTAAAAATGGCCTAGTTAATTGGACTCCAAAGTGTTTTTGTAATAACTAAGATGTTAGGAACTTTGAGATGAGCTTGAATCATAATCGAAGGAATGATGTCTTCTATTTCTCAAAATGGGAATGCGCTCATGATTTTGGGAAAAAATTTCGCATTCGTAATCAGACTTTGCACTCAATAAAAATGCTGATTTACGGTAAGTATTGATAATGACCGATAATGGTGAATCTGAATAAGCAGTTTTCAATCACTTGACCGCCACCAATGTTGTGCACAATCATTGGCGTTCCATCATCCGATTTTTTGTCTACCACAATTCCAATATGCGTGAGACCAGCTCCAAGGTTCCAACAAACAATGTCGCCCGGCTTATAATCGCTGGCTTGTTCTGTTTTAGGCAGGGTTTTACCATGTCTGGAAAAATAGGTCATCAGATTTGGAACCCTGCGATGATCAATGTTTTTGTCAGTGGAAGTTAAGCCCCAATTTTTTGGGTAAACCGAAAAATTAGCTACCATATCTTCATGTACCAATTGTTGTAAATCGATGCCAACTTTGCGATATGCTCGAATGATCACATCGGTGCAAACGCCTTTATTGGCAGGCACATCGCCCATAGGATAAGTCAGGCTAAAATAGCTCGGGTCATAAGTCACCTCTTGCTTCGTAAGCTCCATAGCTGCTGCCACCAATTCAAGATCGCTAACCGATTGTGAAATGGCATTTCTGCTAAACAGAATAAAAATGAATACTATTATTAGCTTGATATTCATGTGGCCAGTTCTGATTTCTTTAAGTCTAAAGTCTTAAATCTTTGGTCTTAAAATCCGATAAATCACAGCTTCTTCATCCTTGTGAACAGCTTTCCCATCAGGCTTCATTCCATTGCGCATTGCAACGGCTTGCGATGGTTTGTTTTCAGGATGAATCAATGAAATAATACTTGGCACTTCTGTGAAATAGAAGCCGAGTTCCTTGAAAAATTGCGCTGCTTCGATAGCAAATCCTTTTCCGTGGTATTGACGAAAAAGGTGGTATCCAATCTCCAATTCATCCACACCGTTTATTTCTTGATGCAGCAATCCGCATTGACCAACAAAAGCATTTGTATCTTTTTCAATCAAAGCCATTAAGCCAAAACGCTCTTCATCATATCTTTTAAGTTGGCTTTCAATCCACAATTCAGCAGCGTTTTCTTCTTTTGTGAAAACTTCAGGAAAGTATTTCGTGCATACTTCATCCTTCAGAAAAGTGGTCCAAATTTCCGAGTCTTCCCATGTAAGTGGTCTGATTATCAATCGTTCGGTTTGTTTTGGTGTGAGGTAAATGAGATGATCCATAAGGCGATGAAATTAGCCATTTTGGATGGGCACTGATATTACTTGTGCGTAATACTTTGAATACTGGATTCAAGCTGTCCGAAAGCGTTTCTATAATAAACGATCACATCATGATCTAACATTTGTATGGCTTGCGGAATTTCAATTTCTACTTCTTGGTTTGGTAATGGTATTCGTTCAAATTGAATCGTATTTCCAAAAGCGATTTTCTTGTCGAGATCAGTAAAAGTGAATGTGGCAAGTGCGTTTGTAGTTTGATAGTCAAGTGCCACGCAATTGCTTGGAAGTGCCAATCCACCTAAGAGTCCGTCTTCGGTTTTTATATTGATTATACCTTTAAAAAGCTGATCAGAAATCAATAATGGTTCTGCAAAAACATCTATTGAATGAACTTTTGAATATGGTATCGCAAGCACTTGCTCATGGTTTTGGAATGGAATATTATCCACCATCACCAGAGGTTCTTCAACCGATAACTTGGTTTTAAAGTCATACATCGTAATTTGTCTTTTGCCATTGGCTTTGCGCACTGCCACAAACGGCACAATTTCGCTGAACACTTCTTCCATATTTTTCAACGGCACAAAGTCGGCTAAGAAAATTTCTTCTGTAGGATTAGTGAATGGCGCGGTCAACGCTATTGGTTCCGTTTCGGTTGATTGTATTTTACATTGAAACAAAGCGGGAATTTGGTAATTTGAATAACCGCTTTCGAAGTTTGGTAACTGCTTTTTGTAAAGCGTATCATACGTCCAGCTATAACTTGGCATGTCATTGCTAAAGTCAGTTTCGACTAGAATCTCAGCGTCTAGATTAGAAGTAATATAGATTTTTTGAAAACCAGAAATTTGTGAAAAGGAAATCATGAAACGACCTTGACTATCTGCTTCTACCACATGAAACTGCCTGTTTACCCCAAGTGTTGCGGCATAAATCAGTTTCGGAAATGTTTTATTTGATTCAGCCTTGAGCAACAATTTACCTCGAATGTCAATACCTCTGGTCTCTGGCAAAACAGGTTTTATTGCTTTGTTTAAAATGGACTTATCATTGGTGAATTTTGGTGACATCCAATCTTCAATTACAAGCCCTTTTTCTACGATGCTAATAGCCGAAATTTTATGCGTTGAATCTTGTGCGATCGCTTTTAAACTGCGTTTTTCTTCATCTATTAAAATTTGAATTTCCGCCCTTTTTTCAGTTTTAGTTAAAACTGGAATTTCTGCTTTTTGCTGTGCTTTTTGTCTAGGGTTTATGATTCGAATCACTTTGGTTTCCAAATCATTGACAGGTAGGTTTTGCTGGAATTTAGTGTAGCTTCTCAGTAAGTAAACCCCAGTGATGGTTTCTTCAGGAATTTCTAAAATCCCAGTGCTTTTACAATCAACAATAAGCGTTTTTTTCTTGAAAATTGACACACCGTTTCTATCCAATATTTCGGTGTAAAGTACAGTGCTGAGGTCAGGGCAATTAGTGCTTTTTTCGCCATCTATTTCGGCAAAAAATAGAATGGGCTCAGTTGCAAAATAGACAGAACGATCTATCATCAAATCAACATGCTCAATAGACGATGCTACTTGCGCAATTGCTGTTAGTTTGAATAAAGTCAATATGAAAATTAGGCTGATTCTCATTTCATTAATCTCTCCAAAAAGAAGGTTTCTCAAGTTCAGCACCTATGGTTCTGCAGTCGATACAATAATCGCCTACCACAGCTCTGCCACCCGTTGCACCTTGCGTAATTAAAATAGGCCATTGGCTTGGTCTAGATCTGAAAATATCGGCATAAGCCATGTATTCTACATCTGTTATTACACATTCAGAATAATCCCAATGTTCGTATTCCCATGTTACAAAAATTCGTTTTTGACTAAGCCCAGCTGCCATAAAATAGCCGAGAACATTTTCGCTTGTATCGCTCGTGCAAACAATATTGCCCCGCACTTGATAGGGTTGTTGGGCAAAAACAGCGCCTTGACTTTGGTTTATTTCAGACAGGCTTTTCCAATAATCATGAGCTCCTTCATTCACTACCATTTGATTTACCAAAAGGCTGTAATTCATGGTAAGGGCTTTGGTTCTTGTGTCTTCAAAATGGAGTTTTTTCCTTTTGATTTCGTTGCTTGTTAAGGTTTTAGAATTGAATGTGAAAATCTCAGGAATGCGATCTGTTTTATAGCAATAGTAGAGCGAATCTATGTTCGGAAAGGGTTTTACTACACCATCATAAAAGAAGAATATTCTGTAATCAGCGTGAAATTTGTAAGTGCTTGTGAGTTGCCAAATCACAAAATTGGTGTCTGATTGTGGTGTTGCTGCATCCACGTAAAACTGATAACCATAGCGTAGAAATGGTGTGTCAAATTCTGTTTGCTCGTTATATTCTGCATATACACTATCAATGGCAATTGGCTCCTTAATGGTTTCAAAACTACTTTGGTAGGTTTTGCCTTCTGGGGTCAATATTTTTAATTGGTAGCTTTTCCCAACTTCGCCTTGCAGCGCAATCGAATCGGTTTCATACTGTCCAGTTTTAGTTTCAGTAAGCACAAAACTGTTGCCTTCATTGTCCATGATTTCTACCAAGCATCCATGCAAAGGCAAAAATGAAATTCGATCAATGCTGGCAGATGTGCTTAGTTTAATGATATATGGGCCCGGGCCATTATGTACGTTGCCATCTACCACAAGCAATTTGTCATAGCTATCGTTTTCCAACACAAAGGGCTCAATACAGCTATTGATCCAGAGCAAAAGAAATATCATTAGCCACTTATTGCTCATAGCTACCCAGTTTAAATTGATATGCCACAGAAACAATTGGACTCCCGAAAATGCTCAACTGATAACCATTAATGCTGCTGCCTTCTTGAAGCGCATAAACAGTAAATGCATTGTTTCTGCCTAAAAGAT
This sequence comes from Salibacteraceae bacterium, assembly GCA_030727625.1. Lineage (GTDB taxonomy): Bacteria > Bacteroidota > Bacteroidia > Flavobacteriales_G > Salibacteraceae > SHAN690. Next base: position 13,268 of record JANRBI010000216.1, on the reverse strand, counting down.
TGTAAACGCTTAAATTCCAAATTCCATGAATGGGTTTATCCTTTTTTAGATTTCCCTCATAGCTCATACTTGCATCAAATCGCAGGTAGTTCGGAATTCTAAATTCGTTGCGAGTAGAGTAGAACGTGTTTGGAAAATCAGTTTGATAAAACACCGCTGTAGGGTAGGTGATTGGCCGTCCTGATGCAAAAACCATGTTGGATGAAACATTGATTCGTCTCGAAAATTTATAGTTCGCTACCACATTTAGCGCATGCGGTTTATCATAATTAGCGGGATAAATTTCGCCATAGTTTATGCCTTGCACCTGCACCAGCGAGCGAGCATAGGTGTAATTTATCCAGCCTGTAAGTTTTCCCGAAGACTTTTTTAGCATCAATTCGCCTCCATACGCATTAAGCTCGCCCTGAAGTAGTTCTGTTTCGGGTAACGTGCTCACCACCAAGTTTGCTCCGTCTTTAAATTCAACTAATTGGGTTACTTTTTTGTAATAAAGCTCTAAGCTCAATTCATATTTGTTTTGCTTCAAATTTTTAAAAGCACCAACCGAATACTGCCAACCTTGCATTGGTTTTATGTGATGATCGGCTAATTTCCACTTGGCATTTGGTGCTAATGCAACAGTGTTTGAAAGCATATTAATGTATTGATGCACCTGATTTACGCTTCCTTTCAATGAGAAAAATTCGTCAATGGCAAATTTTGCAGAGAAGCGAACATCAGGATTGAAGTAAGAGGCAATTAACTTGTTTGCTCCATAAAATGTGGTGTCGGTAATATTGTCAATACTTCGTTCTGCACCATCTTGATAGGTAAAGGTAGTTTGAGGTCCGAGGTATTGGTAGCTGTTTAACCGCACTCCGCCATTTAGCGAAATACGTCCATTTAGCTTCCATTCTTCATTTATGTAGATACCGCTTTCTAAGCCTTTTTCTGCGCCAAAATCAAGAGATTGAATCACACTTTCGTTACCTATTGGATTCAATTCGCCCAAGTCGAGCTGGTATAAAACGGTGTTTGAACCAATCAAAATAGTGTGCTTATGATTAGGTCTTAAAGTCAAATTTGCTTTTGCTTCATGGTGATTGAGCGCATATCTCAAATCATAATCTTGAAAATCGGTTACCGTGTTTTGCTCGTTATATTGATAGTTGCTGCTTACAGTGCTCAACTCAAATTGGTGTTTGTTTTTGATGATCTTTTTCCAGCTGAGCGATCCACCTAAATTTTGATAATTGAAATCAGTAAGTCCATTTAAATTAATGCGGTCGTAGCTATAGTATGAAGTGAATTTTAATTGGTTGTTTTTATTCAAATCGTAGTTCAATTGTAAAATTCCATCTCTAAATTTTCCGCTTGAATTTTCGAAAGCTGGCACATTGATTAAGTTCAAAACCCAATCAGAATAAGTAGTTCTAATGCCCAACAAATAGGTGAGTTTTTTCTTATTTAAAGAGCCTTCTACGAGAGCATCGGTAGTTATTGGGCTTATGCCACCGCGCAGCATAAATCCATCTTTTCGGCCTTCTTTGGTTTGTATATCAAACACAGATGAAAGACGACCACCATAGTTTGCAGGAAACGAACTTTTGTAGAGCGAAAATTCGCCAATGGCATTTGGTGTAAACGAGCTGAAAAAGCCCATCAAATGGCTTGTATTATAAACTGGAATTTGGTTTAAGTAGAAAATATTTTGGTCGGCTGGAGCACCGCGCACATTAAAGCCACCTGTTCCTTCGCCCACACTTTGTACACCTGGTAGTAGCAACGCCACTTTCACGATATCCGTTTCGCCCATCACTTTCGGAATCGTTTTCAAGGTTTTTGTGGTCAACTTTTCTAGGCCCATCGCAGGTCTTTCCACATTTGCCACAGCATCAGCCCGCACTATTACTTCACCTAAATCATACACTTTGCTGTTAAGTGTGAAGTCAAGTTGACCGTCAGAATACACTTTTAAAATGTATTTAAGCTCTTCGTATTCAAGGCTTTTTGTAGAAATATGATAAGTGCCTTTAGGGAGTTTTAGTGAATAGTTTCCATCAAAATCGGTAATGGTGCCGCCCTTGGTTTCATCTATGTAAATAGTAACTCCAAAAATGGGTTCTCCCGAAATTCTATTCTTAACGTTTCCTGTAATGTTCACCGTGCTTTGGTAGGCTCCATCTTTTTTATTGCCAATGACCACTGTTTTTATGCCTACTTGACGGTTGGTTTTAAGATAGTTACTCGCTTTCTCTTTTGGTTCAATGACCACATTCTCTTGAGTCTCGAAGAGCTCAACAGGCAAGTTGGATTCAATTTTATTTTTTGTGATCAACACGTAGTTCGGTTCCTTGAAAAAAGCATGTGCTTCAATAGCTTTTAAACTTTGATTTAAGGCTTCTAAAAGTGGAGTAGAGTCATTAATAACTATGAGCTTAACGCCCTTGTAATCCTCATTTTCAAACAAGAAAAGCAGTTCATTTTTGGCTGAAAAATCTTGCAGGCTAAATCCATTATCTGCCTTGTGAACCAGTGTTTGTGCATTCCCTAGCATAGAGATCAACCAAAAGCAGCTAAATAGTATGGCTCTACTAAACTCCTTCATAGTTTTCGCATTCTTTTATGAGCCTAATCAATTGGTCGTCATTCAGTTTTTTATAGCGTGTGTTTTCGGCCTTGAGCCATGTTTTAATGTTTGCTGATTGTTCTGGTAATGCCTTTTTGATCTTTTGCTTTGAGCTAATGTCTAGTACTTTATCCTCTTTTATGAGCAGAAGTTGCTCTTTCAATTGGCCATATTTTCCTTTAGGATGGGCTGCATTATAAATGGCAATAAAGTCTTTTTCGAAGCTTCTAATTAAGATCAAATCAGAACTATAAAGGCTTTGGTAATAGAAGCGCAAATTTGGGTGCAGTAACTTGCCATTGACAAATAATCGATCTGCAAAGAGAAATGAGTCTAGTGCTTCGTCAGAAATAAGCACATCTCTTTTTCTATCGTTTTGCTCTAATTTGGCAATGAAAAGTTTGTTTTCTAGATCAATTCTGGATGGAATGGAATCAAACGTATTTCCTTTGATGAAGAGTGTAGCTGGCTGAAACGATTGGCTGAATAGAAAAGGATGACCGTCAGCCCCGCGTTCGCTGATTCTATAAAGCCTACCATAAAATAATTTATCATTTGCGCCATAATAGCGCTGGGTAATCGCTAGTAGGCTATCAATTGTGCTTGAATTTCTTTGGCAATATGCGCCCATAGAAATCACCAATAACAAGAAGCACAACAGCGCTTTTTGCATGATTTAGTTTAGTTAGGTTCATTACAAGGGTAAGCATAAGCTATATAAAAGACAATTTCAATTTTGGAAGCGACATTTCAATTTTCAAAGCTCAATATCAAGCGCTTTAGTGTAGCTGTAACCCAGGTCGAAAAGTGCTTGCGCATTTGCAGAACTCAATACTCCGAATTTTTGAATGCCTTCCATTTCTATGAAAAGGTCTGCGCTTTTTCGGCTATAAATGGTGTTGGCTTCCACACTCATTTGAAACGTTCTTAATGCCACATCCATTAAGTTTTTCACATTGCTATTCGTTTCTAAAGGCATGATATTGATCGCAATCACTTTGTCACAAACATTGCGCAAAGCAGCAACAGGCACATTGTCAAAAACACCACCATCAAGGTATTGGTGCTTGCCAATTTTAATGGGTGAAAAAAGCACAGGAATTGAACTACTGGCAGCAACAATACTGCTCAATTTCCCTTTTTCGAAATAGGCCACTTTACCTGTATTTATATTGCTTGCGCACACAATTAGAGGTTTGTTTAAGTCTTCTAAGTTTTTTGCTTTTATATATGTTTCGAGTTTGGCTTGCATGCCTTCTAAACTCATAAAGCCATCAATGGGCAAATGCAATTTGGTGTAATCGCTAAACTTGTTCTTGTGCATCAACTCAAACACTTCATCTGGTGCTAATCCTGATGCTAAAAAGCTGCCAACGATGGCTCCTGCACTAGTGCCAGCATAGATATCAGCTTCTAATCCTTTTTCAGCCAAAGCTTTGATGGCTCCAAGATGGGCGAAACCTCTTGCGCCTCCGCCCCCAAGTGCAATTCCTAGTTTATATTTCATGGTTTATAAATGTGCTCCTGATCTGTTAGATCAGCGATTTTGCTGATTTTCAGCTAAAGTAAAATCTAGTTTCGGCATTCGCTTGATAAGGCTACTTTTACCAGCAATAAATTTAAAAAGATGCTTAAAAAGGTCCTTATCGGAGTTGGAATAGTAATGGCGTTGCTGGTAATAGCTGGTGTTTACTTAAATTATAGAAACCGAACGTTAAGTCCGCCTGCTGAGCAAAAAATAACTACCGATGGCGGCCTTGTGGTAAACATAGATTATAGCCGGCCTTCAAAAAGAGATCGTATCATTTTTGGTGATGGCGACAGCGGAGCTTTGCAACCTTATGGTAAATATTGGAGGTTGGGCGCAAATGAAGCAACTGTTATTAATTTCAGCGAGAAAGTAATGATCAACGGAATCGAAGTTCCAGCTGGAAGCTATGGTTTATATGCCATTCCTGGTCCTGATTTGTTTGACATCGGAATCAATAAAACTTGGGATCGTTGGGGTGTAAGCGAGCCAGATTATTCGCAAGATGTAACGCGATTTAAAGTTCCGATCGAAAAACTAAAAACAAGTATTGAGCAATTTACCATCAACCTTGGCGAGGACAATAGAGGCGTGAAAGTGATTTGTGAATGGGATAATGTTCGATTTGTAATTCCTGTGGAGGAAATCAACTAACTGGATAAATAAAAAACCTTTAAAATTTCCTATCAAAAGAGCCTCGTAGGTTAAACCTATCAAGGCTTTTCTATTTTTACGCACCAACAAGAAATTAAGCATGAAGCAATATAAAAACGAAGTAGAGGCAGCAGATGATTTTGGAAAACGCATTGCCAATTTAAAGCAAGAAGTTTCTAAAGTAATTGTAGGTCAGGAAGATGTGGTAGATGCGGTTTTAACTTCAATTTTTAGCAATGGTCACTGCTTATTAGTAGGAGTGCCTGGTTTAGCAAAAACGCTTTTGGTGAACTCGATTTCTGAGGTGTTAGGATTGAATTTTAGTAGAATTCAGTTCACTCCAGATTTAATGCCTTCTGATATTGTTGGATCAGAAATTTTGGATGATCAACGTAATTTCAAATTCATAAAAGGACCTGTTTTTTCTAACATCGTTTTGGCAGATGAGATCAACAGAACTCCACCAAAAACGCAAAGTGCATTGCTCGAAGCCATGCAAGAGCGCGTGGTAACCACCGCAGGAAAACGCTATCCACTTTCTGCTCCATTTTTTGTTTTAGCTACGCAAAACCCTATTGAGCAAGAAGGAACTTATCCCTTGCCAGAGGCTCAGCTAGACCGTTTCATGTTCAACATTTGGGTTGATTATCCAACATTTGAAGAAGAAGTAAACATTGTAAAAGCTACCACAGATGGCAGTAAAGTAGAGCTTCAAAACATCATGAGTGCTGAGGAAATTTTGTTCTTTCAGCAATTGGTAAGAAAAGTTCCTGTGCCTGATGGAGTTATAGAATATGCAGTGCGTTTGGCAAATGCCACAAGACCTGGAAAAGATTATTCACCAGCAATCACCAATGAGTTTATCAATTGGGGTGCAGGACCAAGAGCAAGTCAATACTTGGTGGTTGGTGCAAAATGCCATGCTTTGATGAATGGGAAATATTCTCCAGATCGAGAAGATGTGCGTGCGGTTGCCACAAATGTTTTACGCCACAGAATCGTGCGTAATTACAAAGCAGAAGCTGAAGGTGTGAGTGCTGAAAAGCTGATCAGCGAGCTGATGAAAGCCACTGCTTAATCCAAGCAGGTTTTAAAAAGACAATGCCAACTATGGCATATTCTAATAGAATAAACCAGGAGTTTTCTTGGTAGGCAGCAGTGCGGTAAGTGATGTAGCTTAAAAAGACCGCTCCTGTCCAAGCCACAGGATAAACTCGGCCGCTCATCACGCCCAATATCAAAAGCATGCTGATGTACCAAGGGTGCACTGTTGTTGCTAAAAGGTAATATACGCTTAGCGCGAAAAGGCTGTAATGCATGGCTTTCGTGATGGAATGCGCGGGCAGTTTCCACCAGAAATAAAGTAAGCTTAGCATTGAAAGCAACAGCAAAGCTGGACCAACAGCACTGATCAAATTGTAACCTACAAGCCAATTTCCAATAAATCGAATGATATAATAAATGCTTGCATTAAACTCGAACGAGCGGAAATACAAATCAATACTTGATAAAAAATGCTCGATAAAAACGGGGTTCAAAACAGGGAAGAAGAGTATAACACATGTGGCTATGAAAACCAAAGTGAACATCCATCTTTTGTTGTTTGGAATGGCTTTCCATAAAAAAGGGAAAATGAGCAACGGAATAAGTTTGGTTGCAACACCCATTGCAAGCGCTAAACCAGCGCGTTTATACTTTTTCACTACGATCATTTTTATCGCAAGCAGTGTGAAAAATATCATCACTCCTTCAAAGTGTGCATTTCCTGTTAATTCAATAATAATCAGTGGATTTAGAAAGTACCATGCACTTAGTTTTGGATTAAGTCTCAGCTGAATCATCAATCGCGGAAGCATCCAAATCGTGCCTATTTCAGCTACTAAAATCGGCAGCTTTATAATAAGCGATGCCAAGTAAAGATCATTGGAGGCCAATGCACCAAAGGCAGAAAACACCTGAATTACAAGAGGATAAACACTGAAGTAGCCAGGGCTATTGAGATGTAGATATAGACTTTCGAAAGGCTGCTCAACATGCTCAGAAAAAAAGGCAGTTGGCGTGTATAAATATGGATTCACGCCTTCTAAGCTCACTGCGCCATCCCAAATAAATCGATAGATGTCGTCACTTAAAGCGGGCATTGCCAACCAAGCTAGGCAGCGTGTGAGTACACCAATAAAGGCGGCCGTTCTTATGTTTCGCACTTCGTTGCACATCACCAAGTAGGCAGCAAACAATGCGAAGTAAAGCGTGAAAAGCTGCAGACTTTCTGTTCGAGGTGTAAAAAATAGGAGCACTACTTCGCCAAATCCGAAAAGGATCAGCGCAATAATGGTAACGACATTAAATTGGTATTTACTCAATCTACTTGCTCTATGCTTTGTATCTCTATTCTTCTTTCAAACGCAGCTTTGGTTCCATAGATGGCTCCGAGCTTATCATTTAAGAGATCCGATACATTGCTAGACGCTTGAGATTCGCCATAGGGTAGGGCATCAAGCACTAATTGACCATTGTTTATGTAAGTCAATAGTTTAGCGTTATCATAACTTTCAAAATAGTTGATGATGGCATCAATTCTTCGATATGTTAGGTTGAGGTTGTAGTTGCTATTGGCTAACGGACTAGCATAGCCTTTAATCACCAATTGAATGTTTTTGCCATTTTTCAATTCTGTTTCAAGAATGTCGAGCGCGGCATTTAAATGTCCAATGCTTGTTCTAAGTTCTTTGTCAAAAAATTCGGTGATGGTTTCTTCGAATTCAGCTTTTTCAATAGCACTCAAATTGGCTTGATCAAGTGCTTCGAGGTATTCATTTTTTCGCCCGAGGTAATCGCTAAAAGCATCCAAATAAGTAAGCGAAGTGGTTCTAGAAGTAGTTCGTGGGTTTGGACTATCGTTGTGATAAAAGAGCTTTATGGGCAACACACTTTGCAGCGCTTGCATCGTCACAGGTACACTGATCACAGGCAAGTTTGCGTTTGTGTCAACTAGAGCGACCAATCCGGTTTCAACATCAGAAGTGGCGTTTATTACAACCGTTTCAGCGGTGTCTGTTTCAACGCTATCAATGACTTCAGGCTTTATTTCTGGATTGCGTGTTACTTTATAAATATCATTACAACAAGTTTCATTTTCATCGGCTTTTAAGCCACCTTTTCTGTTTGAAGCAAAGTATCCTGTGCTGTCTTTCGCGAAAAAATTGAAGTAATAATCATCTGCACTTGAGTTGATTTCTGGTCCAAGATTCTCTGTTTCATTAAATGAACCTGGCAATCCTTTTGTCTTGAAAATATCAAAACCGCCAAAGCCGTTAGACAAATTGCTGCTGTAATAGAATGTGGTGTCGGAAGCGTCAAACCAGGGTGTAATTTCATCACCAAGCGTATTCACGCGGGTGCCCATGTTTCTGAGCTTACTCGGATTGTCATTTCTGATTTCTACATACCAAAGGTCCATTCCGCCTTTTCCGCCTTCTCTATCAGAAGAGAAAAACAAATACTCAATTCCGTCATAAGTGACCGATGTTGGCTGCGTGCTCGTAATTCCAATTTCATTTACAGGGCTAGGCAGCAAAGCAGGTTCTTGCCAAGTGCCGCTGCTTTTTTTCGAAACGTAGATTTCACATTTGCTTAAATCTTCACATTTAGTGAAATAAAACTTGCTTGAATCTGAGCTGAATGTTCCGTTTCCAACATGTGATTTTTTGTCTGAAATAGGCAAATCAAGTGGCACTTCAGTCCAAATATTTGAATCTAAAACAGCTTTTTTAGTTTCGATAAAAATGTCCTTCGATTTCCGCACCACCTCATTTTCGTAGCGCATGGTGCTAAAGTAAATTGTGTTTGAATCTACTTGAAAAGGACTCATTTCAGCATGAATGGTATTTAGCCCAGAGTCGGGTTTCAACACTTCATATTTAGCGGTATCATTTTGATGCTCAATGGCCCAATCGCAGTTAGATTCTACCGTACGGGCGTATTTGTATAAATCGTCACGTTGACGATATGCGCTCAAAAAATACTGAACCGAAGGTTTTGCTTGTTTGTATTTACCCAATTGAATCAACATCATGGCTTGATACAAATTGGCTTCTAAAAAAGCGTCATCACCATCATTCTCTACCACTTCGCGGTAATGCGCTTCGGCTCTTTTATAATTTCTGAGTTGGCGATATGCATTTGCAGCGCCCATATTGGCTGCCGTAAAATGTGTGTCTAATTTCAGCGCAAGCTGGTAATAAGCTAAGGCTGATTTTGGATAGCCAGCGTTCAATTCTTTGTCGCCAGCACTTACGTATTGGCTAAGTGATTGAGCTGAAGCACTGCTCAGAAAAAGCACCGCAAATGCTATGAGTAAGTGCTTTAGAAATAGTTTGGACATGCTCTCAGTCTTTTCACGTTTTCGCGCACAGTGGCTATGGTATAGATCACTGCAAATTCCCATCCTCCA
>JANRBI010000216.1:0-3922 GCA_030727625.1 Salibacteraceae bacterium | reverse complement strand
AAATAACCAAATGCGCCACCAGCACCAATAATCCAAGATTTGTTGCTACCCAATTTTAATCTTCCTGCCAATGAAACATTTGCAGAAAATGTGCTGAAGGTGCTAAGGCCGGTCACATCTTGAGCTACGTTAATCCCAACTCCAGTGCCTTTTAAGTTAAACGGACTATTCATATCAATGGCGCCACCAAAAGTTTGGTAAGGTTGTGCGCTTACTGCCGCCCACTGCCTGCGAACGACACCATTAAAGCGATAAGTGCCATCAAAATAACCTGTTGCCGCTGGGTTGGTAAAAAGCGGTGTGTTATAAAATTGGCTGAAATGTATGTCTTGAGATTTCGCGCCAAGCGAACCCAAACACAACAATGCTATCGGAATCCACTTTCTCATTTTGGTTCTAATAGCGTTACATTGCCTTTAAACTCTACTGTTTTCAAGTTGGTGCAAGTGGCTTTTATGTAGTAATTATAAACTCCTTGTTCTTGCACCATGCCATCCACTTTACCGTCCCATCCACCTGTTTTTGTGTTGCCTTCAAAAACCTGGTTTCCCCAACGGTTGTAAACCATTATCTGAGCTTCAGACAGATTTAAGCCTTTGACGATAAAGCGATCATTGTTTCCATCGCCATTTGGTGTAAACGCATCTGGAACAAATAGCTCAGTTTCTTCGCAAAGAATGTTATAACCATAAACTTGAACAGTATCGTTAAACTGACACTCAGGTATAGTTGGATCGCCAACAATATATACGTAAGTGTTTGTTTGGTCTTTCGGTCTTGAAGCTGTGTTTTGCAAACTTGGATCGGTAATGTACGGTCCAATCCAGCGGTGATTGTATGGATCGCCTGGCACGCCATTTAACTCAACCAATTGAGAAATTAATACACTGTCGGTTGATGCACTTGCTACTACATCACTTCTCCTGAGTTTAGAAACTAGAATGCGCACGCTATCTTCTGCAAAGCAATCGAGCACCTTATTGCTTCTTGCAAATAAGTAAAAAGAGCTATCAGAATTCAGGTTTACACTGAGGAAGTTTTCAGTTGTATCAGTAAGCAACGTTGCATTTGGATTACCACTCAAAGGCTCGTTTGTCCAGAAATAGTCGAACGTGTTTTTCGGATTTTTAGAATTTGCTCTAATAACAAATTCTTCTCCTTGGCAGATAGCGGTGTCGTTGGTAAGTCGAATGTCAAAGTTGCTTATCGTCACCAAAACCGTATCCATCATCTGACAGCCAGTAGTTTTTGTTGTTCTTAAATAGAAGTAATTGAGCGCTTGATCTAAATTGTTTATTTCTAAAACACTATCAAAATCAATAATGTTGTTGTATTCTGGATCTGTGCTCCATTCGTAGGTGACATCTGCTCCAAAGGCGGTTCCAATGATCGAAAAAGGAACAAAATCGCTGCAAATAAGCGTATCTCCAGAAGTTGAAATAGGATAATCATCTACGTTTACCTGCTGTGTAATCACTTCTTGGCAATTGCCATAATCAATAATTAACCTGAACGTTTGATCTGAAGTAAGGCTTGCAGTTGGGTTTAACGAAAGGGAGTTTGAAACCAAGTTTGCTGGAATCCAAAAAGTGGAACCGTTACCAAGGCTAAACGAGTCAATGCTTGGGCCTAGCACCACAGGCGCACCTATACAAGTATCAATGTCGCCAATTCGGTATGCTGTATCTTTTTTGATGGAAATTTCTCGCCTTAGGGTATCTGTCAAGTTGCAACTTGTTGGATCGGAAACAACTAGCGTGATGGTGTACTCACCGCTATTCACATATGTAATACTCGGGTTGGTGGTGGTTGATGTTTCTCCATTTCCAAAATCCCAGAAATAGCTGGTATTGGATTGCCGTTTGCTTCGGTTTGGAATAGAAACGGTAAATGGTGCACAACCAAAATCTGGAATTTTAAAATCTGCCAAGATGATGGGCAGATCAAAATCGATTTTGAACACGCCAATATTGCAATTGATCGACCCATTTGTTGCGCTCCAAGCTCCAGGATTTGGGAAAATCGGGAAATCATCTCGGCCGCCACAACCAGCACATACCGATTGGTAAACTTTTCCTGATCGGTCAAATCTGCTCGTGCCGCCATCCACGTGTTCGCCACTGCTATTACCACCGTAATAAGATCCGTATACCAAAGTGTTGGCATCACTCGTGATCACTGCCAAGTAGAAGTCTCCGCTATTATCTGCATTTTGCTTAAATGCATTTGCAGTAGTAACTAAACCGCTTACAGATCCTGGGTTTCCATTACCACCACCATTAAGTGCACCACCCCAACCCGCTATATAAACCGAATTGCAAACGTCCACCAAAAATGCTGTAGGCGAAATATTAGGCCTTCCTGGTTGGCTTCCGAATTGTGTCATCCAAACCGGGGCAGAAAGTGTTTTATTCATGTTACCTACTATTTGGCCGCCACCAATATTATTGTAGGCCGCGTTAAATATTAGTTGACTCCCTGGGTGTTCTGTTTGACCCAAATAGTGCGGATTATCTTCTTCAGAAAGCTGCAGCAAATAGATTTGATCGTAGGATGATGTGCCTATAAAAGTTCCATTCAAAAGCGTTTGACCATTCGAACTTAACCTTGATATAAAGCCATCCACATTACCTCCATAAGAAGTTCTGTAAGCGCCAGAAACTACAGGAAAATTATTAGATGCTGTGCCGCCTGCAACGTACACTGTGCCATCTTTTGCTACATCTACACCGTAGGCAGCATCATTGCTAGAGCCTCCGAGATAAGTACTAAAGATAATTTGGGTAAGTGATGCGTTTAACTTGGTTACCACGCCATCTTGCTGACCTGCATTGCTTGTTCTGAAAGCACCAGCTGAAACAGGAAAATTGCTACTTCTAGTCGTAGAAGCTATGTATACATTACCCGCTTCATCTAGGTTGATCTCACCTCTAGATTGGTCTGCATAATTGTATGAAAGTTGATTGGAAGTGTTGACTCCGTCATTGTCTGAGCCTCCCAAATAAGTAGCCGCTACGAGCGAAGTTCCTGATGAATTAAGAGCTACCACATAAATATCGGTTCCATTATTAAAGGAAAGACCATTAAAGCCAACGGTATTTCCTCCGTTGAAGGTTTTGTCATATGAATTAGCCAACATCGGAAAATTGTTCGAACCCGTTGCCCCAAAAATATAGGTGTTGTTATCGGCATCAGTAATCAAGCTTTGAGGTAAATCGCCTGAGTTACCGCCCAAATAGGTGGAATAGATAAGAAATGCGCCTGTAGTGTCAAACTTTGTGATACACGCATCGAATGATCCTTGGTTGAAGGTTTGGTCAAAGGCACCGGAAGTAACAGGATAATTGGAGCCGAATGCGATGCTTCCAGAAATTAAAAAACCGTTGTTGTCTGGAGTTGCGCTTAAACCCCAATTGTCTGAACCCGAACCTGAATAGGTTGAGAAAATCAATTCTGGATCAATCACCAGTGTCTTGCTCGAATCATAACTACCTAGTTCATATCCGATGCTGTTGTCCGAAACCGAGAATGCACCGTCAATATCTATGGTGCGGTTTTTAGTGGTTTGAAAAATTTTCGGTTTTAGCTCTATCAAGTCTAAAATAGAAGTCTTCAACACCAAGCTACCATCTCCTTGAAGATTCAGTCCATCTAAACCTTTGGTAGTTATTTTAATTTGACTTGGATCAGCATAAGGGGCAACATAAAATTCATATTTCAGGTTTTCACCTAAATCAATGACATGCAGGTCAATGCCATCATATAAATCTTTATAAATCACTCTGGAAACTGGAAAAATGTTGCTTTTCCATTTTGTTGGATCATTTCCTAAAATGTAATTTACATAGTTGCTCTGAGGTTCCGATTCTGAAATGACAGGATTTGGGTTAGCCCTTTCAAAAATCAATTGGAAAGCGTGGTG
>JANRBI010000215.1 GCA_030727625.1 Salibacteraceae bacterium | reverse complement strand
GCTTGCCATTATTTTTGGGAAGACGGCACCTTTATTCGTGCTTACGCAGAAACTGAAAAATTTGCAGCCGAAGTAGAGCAAAAACTGGGCGTTGAAGCCAAAGTAATTACCGATTACATGGCTCATGCAAAGAATATTTACGATCATTCGGGTAAGATTTTCCTCGAAAAATCGCTTCACAAATCCAGCACTTGGCTCAGCAAAGAAACCTTGATTTCATTGCTCAAGATCAAGCAATTTGATTTAACCAAAAGCATGCACCGCGCCAACAAAATTCGTTTGGGCGAAGACCATTTGGTGCAACTTTTCGATCGTTTTGCTACTTACAATGGCTCAAATCCGTACAAAGCACCGGGCATTTTAAATGTGATTCCTTGGTTAGAACATGGCTTTGGAACGTTTTTCCCAAAAGGCGGAATGGAACAAATTCCACAATCGCTGTTCAAACTTGCTAAAGAACTCGGTGTTACGTTTCACTTTTCACAAAAAGTAGACGAAATAGTGCTTGAAAACAAGCGCGCCATTGGTATAAAGACAGGCGGCAAGTTGCACAAAGCAAATTTGATAATGAGCAATATGGATGTTCATTTCACTTACCGAAAACTAATGCCCAAGGCCAAAGCTCCCGAGCGCATTTTAAATCAAGAACGCTCCTCCTCCGCCCTCGTTTTTTATTGGGGAATCAAGAAAAGCTTTCCTCAATTAGACCTGCACAACATCTTTTTTAGCAAACAATACAAAGCAGAATTTGACGCGCTCTTTGAGCAGCAAACCATCGGTGACGACCCAACAGTTTACATCAATGTGTCGAGCAAAATTGCGCCAGAAGACGCACCCGCATACAGCGAGAATTGGTTTGTAATGGTAAATGCGCCTAACCACAACGGGCAACATTGGCAGCAACTCATCCAAAACACTAGAGCAGCTGTTTTGAAAAAACTCAGCGCTATTCTAGGCCAAGATATTGAACCATTGATCGAAGAAGAAAAAATTTGGTCGCCACCCGAAATCGAGGCTGACACGTTGAGTTATAAAGGCGCGCTTTATGGCAATAGCTCAAACAGCCAAATAGCGGCTTTTCTTCGGCATCCAAACTTTAGCAATCAGATAAACAACCTCTACTTTTGTGGCGGAAGCGTGCATCCTGGTGGCGGAATTCCGCTTGCATTGCTTAGTGCAAAAATTGCTTGTGAATTTGTAGCATCGCGCAACGAATGAAGTGGAATAAAATCAACATATCAATTGCTGTGCTCATCATATTTCACATGGTGGGTATTGGCGGTGTGTTGCTGGCAAATCCTATTGAGTTTTTGCGCTTGACGCCTCTAAACTTGCTGCTTACGCTCGTTATTATTTTAATAAACCACCAGCAATGGAAGTTCGTGTGGGTTTTTGTTGTGACCTATTTAGTCGGCTTTTTTGTAGAAGTACTTGGCGTTAACACCGGTTTCCCTTTCGGGGAATATGAATACGGCAGCGTACTTGGTCCAAAAGTGTTTGAAACACCATTAATGATTGGTGTAAATTGGTTGATATTGCTCTATGCCAGCAACGCTATTTCGAGGCATTTCGGCTTGACCGCAATAACAAAAGCACTGGGCGCTGCAGCGCTCATGGTAGTACTTGATTATGCCATTGAACCTGTGGCTATTAAATATGATTTTTGGACATGGGCGCAAGCCGATCCACCGTTTGAAAATTACATGGCTTGGTTTGTTATTGCCTTCTTGCTTTCGCTGGTTTGGCAATGGACAAAAATTGAATTGAACAAGAAAATTGCGATCGCTGTTTACAGCGTAGAACTTGGCTTTTTCGCATTGCTAAATTTGTTTTAGAATTATGATTTTGAATGTCATTATAACCATCGGCACCTTTTGCATCATGGAGTTTATGGCTTGGGCCACGCACAAATTTGTGATGCACGGTTTGGGCTGGTATTTTCATAGAGATCATCATCAGCATGAGGCTGGCGTTTTTGAGAAAAACGATATTTACTTTCTCATTTATGCTATCCCAAGTTGGCTGTTTATCATGTTTGGAATGATGGCTGGCAACGATTGGCGCACGTTTGTAGGTTTTGGCATTTTGCTTTATGGTATTGCCTATTTCTTGGTTCATGAAGTGTTCATACACCAGCGTTTGCCTTGGTTTAAACGCACCGACAATGTCTACTTTAGAGCCATAAGAAAAGCACACAAAGTGCATCACAAGCATTTGGGCAAAGAAGAAGGCGAATGTTTCGGAATGCTAATTGTGCCTTTAAAATATTTTAGAGAAGCCGCAAAATCAGCGCGGTAATTTTATTTGAATAATAACCACAACTTTGGATTTCATACCTGATCGATATATCTATTTACTCATCAATGTGCTTACCATAGCTTATCCGCTTGCGCAGAGCTATGAAAAACGCATCCGATTGCTACAGCATTGGAAAGCCATTTTTACGAGTATCGCGATCACAGGTGCCGTGTTTTTAGCTTGGGACGAGCTTTTTACGCAGCTCGAAGTTTGGGGATTTAATGGTCGCTATCTCACTGGTATTTACATTGGTGCCTTGCCCATTGAAGAATGGGGCTTTTTCTTAACGGTTCCATTCGCCTGCATTTTTGTGTACGAAGTGCTGAACTACTTTATCAAGAAAGACATTTTCGCAAACAGCCATCAAGCTATCACCTTGTTTTTCTTGATGGTTACTACATTTTTGGGTTACTATTTTCATGATAGAATGTACACTTCCACGAGCTTTTTCTTTGCCGCCATCTTGCTTTTAGGGCAACTTATGGTTTTTAGGTTTAGCTGGATGGGCCGTTTTTACATGGCTTACTTTGTGTGCCTCATTCCATTTTTAATCATGAATGGATGGCTTACGGGCAGCTTTACGGACGAGCCCATTGTTTGGTACAACAACCTTGAAAACATGGGCTTGCGCATTTTCACAATCCCCGCAGAAGACACTATCTACCTGCTTGGCATGCTGTTGCTCACTTTTATGGTATACGAAAAGGTGAAAGTGAAGGCATAAAAAAGGCGCTGTTTCCAGCGCCTTCCATTTCATTCAGATTAGATCCTATATTTTACCTGCTTCTTTCAACACTAAGTAGACTGCGTAAATAAATCCCGGCAACCATAATATTATGGTTAATAGTAACGAAAGCCAAAATTCCAATTTAAAGCCAAAAAGCAGAAAAACCGCCAACGGTGGAATAATGGAAAGGATTAACATTAGCACCAACATTTCATCACTGTCAATTGAAACCGGTAAGGTCTCCGAATTAACATCCTGTTCAATTCCTTTATAATCTGATAGTGTAGATTCCGAAATAGGATTTTCAACCTCAGTATTCAATTTTTTACTCAGGCT
>JANRBI010000214.1 GCA_030727625.1 Salibacteraceae bacterium | reverse complement strand
GAAAGTAACGGTGAAATAGTGCCTTCCACTTCTAGGCTTCCTTGGTCAGGCAAATAGACTCCGGCAATCACGCGTAATAGCGTGCTTTTACCTGCGCCATTGTTACCAACTACACCTAAAATTTCACCATGTGGCAACTCAAAGTTCAGTCCTTTCAATGCCCAGAAGGTATCTGCTTTTGAACCATTGCCCAACAAGCCTCTTAATCGCTTTTGAGAGGACTTTCTCAACTTAAAATAAACACCGAGATCTGTCGCTTTAATCATTGATTACAAGTCTTTTATTATTCTATTTGGATTAACCAAAAACTTATTTGCAATAGAAATAAGGACAATACTCCAAACCAAGGGTACGAGAATAAAGATTGATGGACTTACACCAGTCACTAAAGCTCCTTTATAAGCCTCGAACAATGATGCGAAAGGATTGATGCTGAGCATGAGTACTTGATACTGAGTAGGAATCGTACTTAAACTATATAATCCTGGCGAAAGGTAAAAGATCAAGCGGAGCGCAAACGACATCAAATTGTGCAAGTCTCTTAAATAGATACCAATAAGCGCAAATAATAAACTTACGCCTAGATTAAACAAGAATTGAATAGGAATAAGTGCTAAAATCCAAAGCACATTTACGGTTAAGTCTAACTTAAGCAATATTGAAAGCGGAATAAAGGCCACGAGCCCCATTAAAAAGTTAAGAGCATGCAGTGCATTACGAGACAGCACTAAAATAGCTAGTGGAAACTTTACCGTTTGCACTAAAGATGCATTGCTCACAAATAGCTTAATACTTCCTAAAGCAGACTGTAAAAACCACCTCCATGAAAGCACACAAACAAAGAGTAATGCGGCATAATCTGGCCCACCTCTATCAAAAATCACACTTACAAGTACCCAATAAGTAATCATTAGAAAAACAGGGTCGAGTATGGCCCAAAAGAAACCAAGCGTCTTGTTCCTATACTGTAGACTAATTTCTGCAGAAGTCATCTGCTTCAGTAGTTCACGCCTTTCCCATATATCGAATAACACCCTCAATTCTGAATTAAATTCTGATAGATGCTGACAAGTTTCTTTTCTTCCACTTCCCAACTATATAGTTCAGATGTGGTAATCACATTATTTCTCAAACGAGCCAATTCCTCTTTATCACTCAAGAGTATATTTATACAATTTCCAATACTTTCAGGATCGTCTGGGTTAAAGAGTCCGCCTATTTCATGACCTTCTATGATTCTTTTCAGTTCAGGAAAATCGCTTCCCGCAACTGGCACGTAGGCTTGTATATATTCAAACAATTTGTTTGGACTTGTATAGTAATTATTCAATCCAATTGCTCGATAAGGAATGATACCAAGATCAGCACCACAGGTATACTTTAAAACTTCGTGTTGTTCGGCCGGAGGAATAAACTTGATTTTAGATGCTAAACCATTTTTGGATGCTAATGCTCTCAAGTCATCTTCTATTGGCCCCCATCCCATCATTACCAATGATCCATTTTTTACATATTTCATTGACAAAATCAGCTCTTCCAAACCTCTTCCCGTAGAATAACCTCCTTGATACAAAATCACAAGTTCATCCGATTTTATTCCCGCCTTATTTCTCAGCAGCGCAGATTTTTCAGGCACTTTTAACATAGCAGGAGGACAATTCATCACAATGGTAGGTTCTTTGACTCCATAGCGTTCTGAAAGCTCTCGTGCGATGCTTTTATTTACTGTAATAACATGATCTACCACGTGAATTTGTTCAGATTCGATCTTGGTATATTTCTTTTTCTGATCCGCATTCAACGTATGAATTTCGGTATACAATTCATGTGAATCATAAACCATTTTCACTTTTTCAGGAGATTTGAGATAACCAATGATCGGAAGCGTATGCAGATCATGAAAATGTAAAATATCCGCTGGAAACTCTTCGCAAAAAAGTGCCGCTTTTTCATAATAGTCTTCAAAAACAGAGTTCCTATGATATGGCATTAATGTGGACTTGATCAATCCAAAGAACCAAACCTGAAATACGTGAAAGACTTTAGCAACAGCTCTTCCGACTATATAAAATGGAAGACCTATGATAGCTAGGAAAATGGTTATGACATGTTCCTTTCTTGATTTCTCTATGCCAAAAACATACAGATAATCCTTTACAGTATAAAAATGTGGATTCCTTAGGATTCTTGACATACGATCAAACTTAGAATCTTCTTCCATTGATGATTCATTGTCTGTCGTTGAAGTTGAAGGATCGTAAACCAATTTGATCAGAAATGTCAATATTCTTATCAATAACCTCAAAGGAAATAAGAGTACAAACCGAATGGCATTGAAAATTTTACGAAAGAAGCTAATCACTCGTACATGAAGTGATTCTCTCTTTATTCTGTGAATCTCGAAACCATTTCGCTTTTCTAGTGGAATAGTTACGTTATCTAATACCGCAACGATTTTCACCTCGAATCCAGCCTTTGTTAAACTGGCAGCCTCCTTTAATACTCTAGCATCTTTGCTGCAGTTATTATATACGAAAACATTGACTTTCTTGGGTTGTGAACTCATCGGCTGCAAATGTAATTTAAGCAAGAAAGTAGAAACCTATAAAGTGGCATTGAAAAAACTAAAGTTTATGAATTGAAAAGCTTTTCAAATTGTGGCCAAACATGGTTTACACTGAAATTGTCAAATGCAAAATCTTGAGCCACTTTCTGTTCGCAAAGAAAGGCTTGTTCGCTTTTGACTATTTTTTGAATATAATCTGCCATCGAATCACTAGAATCAAAAATCCAACGTTCATCGTAAACAGTTCTAGCACTGCCAAAGTGTTCAAGAATTGGCCACATTCTAATAATTGGAATTTTACCTGCCATCATAGCCTGAATGCAAGATTCGTGTGTGCCTTCTCTGTCACTTGCCGAAAGAATAAAATTAAATCGATGATACTCTTCTTCTACCCGAGTATTAAAAGCAACAAATTCTACATTTTCGTCCAGCTGATGCTCTTTAATAAACTGATTAAAATTCCGATAATAATTCAACTCGTCATCATCTAGGCTTTCATCATTCCATGGACTTCCGATAAAAACAATTTTAGCCGAAATGTCATTCGCTAAAAGCGTTTTCAATACTTGCAAGCCCATTATTGGATTTTTATTTTTATTGTTATATCCAATCATTGCGATACTACATACCAGCGGATTAGGCACAACATCCAGTTTTTCAAACCTTTCATTCAAATTCCTAATCACTCTTCTTTTCACACCGTATTTATCGAGTTCGAAAAGCTGATTTGCATATTCTGAAATGTGAGTTGAAACAAAAACAACTTCATCTACATTGCCCCAATTAACCAAATGAGGCAGCGTTGTAAACACTTCATAACTGTGGATTCGAATAA
>JANRBI010000213.1:2331-3408 GCA_030727625.1 Salibacteraceae bacterium | reverse complement strand
ACCTTGTCATAAATAAGTGCGGCCATTTCGTGTAAGTGATCTGCAGCCGGAGTTACAATGATTACCACTCCATTCGTAGTCAAAATGCGATTAAACTCATCTTCTGCAATGGGCGAAAACACAGATAAAATCAAGTCTGTGCTGGCGCTGGCAATAGGTAAATTATACACCGAACTCACAAAGTAGAAGTGGTCTTTGTACGTTTTAGCGGCTTGTTTTACAGCATATTTAGAAATGTCGGTCCCAAAAACATTCACTTGTAGTTTGGGCAAATCATGAAATACTTTTTCAGTATAATATCCTTCGCCACAGCCTGCATCTAGCGCAATAATGTCTTTCGTGTCAAACGCAAGCTGATCGCTAATCACTTGCTTAATGCTGGCAATAAGCGGATCATAATGACCAAGTTCTAAGAAATGCCTTCTTGCAGCAATCATCATTTCGTTATCGCCCGGATCACTTGATTTTTTTTGATTTACGGGCAACAGGTTTAAATAACCTTGTTTAGCTATATCAAAACTGTGTTTGTTTTCGCAGGTGTAGGTTTTTTCTCCTGAGTCAGAAAGTGTGCTTTGGCAATATGGACAAATGATGATTGACATAAAATGCAGTGAACAAGAGCTTTAAACGTAAATATGAATAGATGAAAGGGAATCACAACACTTGATCAATCAAGCAAAGAAAAGGAGAGAGGCATACATCGCCTCTCCAATTTCTTAAATGCTCGCCACAAAATCAGCAAACACCTTTTTGTGATGTTCCAAATCCATGTTGGCAGACAGCGCCACACGAGCGATGTAATCTTTGTCGCCTTCTTTGGTGGTGCCTTGCGTAGATGTTGCCGGAATGGTCCAATAGCAACCATTCAGTTGGCCATAGCTCACGCAATATTTGCTTTCGTTAGGAATTTCTGTAATCATCATATTGATCAGCTTGTGATTCAAAGCGCGTTTGTAGGCTTCGCGCTCCACGTCCGTATTTCCTTTGGTAGGAAGGTCTAGCGAGAACACCGAAGGCGTAAAACCTTGCTGCGCCAATTCTTCTGAAACAAAGTTGATTTTAGCAGCTGGAAGTTGT
>JANRBI010000213.1:0-2231 GCA_030727625.1 Salibacteraceae bacterium | reverse complement strand
GCATCTCTTAGTTTGTCAAGATCTGGAACTTCAACTCTTGGATTTGTTGGTATTTCAGCAATGATGTATGGCACCGCATCTTCTTTCGCAATGCGATCTAAAACAGTGTTCACGCTTTGCACCATATCATTTCCCGCATCTACAGGTAAATCAACGATTTCCACATTTTCTGCGCAAGCGGCAACGCGCCTGGCTTGGTCGTTGGTGCCGCCATAGCAGTTTGGCGGAACGATAAATTTGATGGCTTTTCCTTTATGGTTTTCTTGAGAATATTGAATCAATCCCATCATAATGGCATACTGAACCGAAAGTCCGCTGGAGCCAACTAATGGCTTGGTATATGCACCTGTAATGTCTTTTACAGAAGCTAAAACACTGGCTTTGTCAGCAGCCATCTTATTGCTTGGAACCACAATGTCGGCTTGATTTACCAATGACTTCAAAGCTGGAAGGCAATCTGCTGGCGTCATGGCAATGGTTTCTCTTCTACGCACATGCTGAATAGCCGAAACGTACGATGCATTTGCTGCGCCATTCACCAATAATATGCTACCTAAATCACCGTATAAATTGATGTAAAAGTCAATGTTTGAGCTCAATTTGGTTTTACCAACGGTGTTTGCTTTGGTTATGAAAACAGTGCTGCCATCAAATGCTGCGAGTTGCGTTGCATCTGCAGTTTGCACCAACTCAAATTGATAACCGTAAACTGCTCTTAACACCGTTTGATTAAAAGAAGCGGGTAGGGCGCTATCGTAAACAATACGCGTGTTTTTGTTCGCTAATAAATTGGTTCTCAGTATAGCAAACAACGGCATTGTTTCAGACGAAAAGCTGATCACGTTGTCTATTGGCAAATGATTTAAATGTGCAATTCCCCATTCTAAAACACAAGAAAGTGGATGACCCAAGCGGATGTAATCGTATGCTGTAGGCAAATCGTTCAGGGCTTTTGGATCGACATTGTTAGCAATATACAAGGCTTCAAATTGATCTAAAAACTCGGTTTTAGCCAACGATTCGTTGTAAATATCCAATCGATGGGTTGTGATGCCCAACCAACCCGCAGGTATGTTTTCTAATACGTTTTTGATAAAATCTAGCATACTGTTTTCTTGCATAATGTTCACCGTTCAAAATGGGGCGAAAGCTACGGTTATTAAATTATTTGAACAGGAAAACAGCGCTGTTTTGTTTGGCTGTAGCCGAAGTGGCTTGAAGCTATTCTGAATCAAAAGTTTGGAGCAAATCGGCCAGGAGTGGAGCCGTTAAATTTCTTCGATGATCGATGCTCCTTATGATAGATCGCCAGAAGTCCATTGCCACGTTTCGTGCAAGCGAATTTTGCCATTTGGTAAAACCTCTGGAGTTGATGTGCAGGTTCCGGTCATTAATTCACCTGCGGTATTTATTTGGTGGTAACACATGGTTATGATTCCATTTTCATCCACTTTCCCCATCAAATGTCCTTTTACAATCTTACCTCCGCTGTAGTTTGAAGTCAAAATATTTCCTTCTTGAACGTAATGGAAAACAGTTTCTGAAGATGTTTCTCCGTTGTCAGAATTTTGAATGGCTCTGAAAGATTTGTTGTGGTAGTTCATGGGATTTGGTGAAGGATTTTTTGATTTTTAAAAGGTTGAAACTCAAACGTACCATCTTTTTGGAAAGGAACTGTCCGTCTTATTCTAATTTGATTTGGATTTACTAAGCTTCTCTAAAACGCGCATGTTTTGAAGGATTCTGTGAGACGTGCTTTGCAGAAAATCAACCGCTACTTTCGCAGCTCACATGGATTCATTAACTCAAATCATACTAGGTGCCGCTGTTGGAGAAGCGGTGCTCGGCAAAAAAGTCGGCAACAAAGCCATGCTTTATGGCGCTATTGCAGGCACTATTCCTGATTTGGATGTGCTGGCGCGTCAGTTTACAGACACAACCAGAGCACTCGAAATGCACCGCGGATTCACGCATTCTATCTTGTTTTCGGTGGTTTTTGCACCCGTATTTGCCTGGTTGGTTTCGCGGTACGAGAAATACAAAGATTTTAAAGGCTGGACTTGGCTTTTCTTTTTGGCTTTTGTCACGCATCCCATGCTCGATGCGCACACCACGTGGGGTACACAGTTCTTTTGGCCGTTTGATTTAAGGCTGGCGTTCAAGACTATTTTCGTTATCGATCCTTTGTATACCGTTCCGTTTTTAGTGTGTTTGATCTTGGCGCTACGGCT
>JANRBI010000212.1 GCA_030727625.1 Salibacteraceae bacterium | reverse complement strand
TTTGTGTTGGCGTTACATTGATTGTGGCGGTTGTATCGCCTGTTGACCACGAATATGAGTTATACCAAGACAATAGCCTCGCTTCATTGAGGCTTAAAGCTCTATTGTAAATAGCAATATCATCGATAATTCCATAAGTATATGAAGTTCCAGTTGGATAAACACCAGCTGTAAACCCGACATTTTCAATGTCACCGTTATTTACATAAGCTTCTGTGCCTACAAGAATTCCATTAAGATAAACGTTTGAT
This sequence comes from Salibacteraceae bacterium, assembly GCA_030727625.1. GTDB lineage: Bacteria > Bacteroidota > Bacteroidia > Flavobacteriales_G > Salibacteraceae > SHAN690. The sequence continues at coordinate 3,165 of JANRBI010000212.1, read as the reverse complement.
TCATTAGCCGAGGAGCTATTCGTAATCACACAATGATTCCAATTCGTATTGGCCAGTTCTTCGTAAATAATCGTCCAAGAACTACCATCCCAAATGAGCATTTGAATAGTATTACTCGAGAATTTGGTTATCGCATAATTATGGCCATTAAAACGATACCTAAGCACTGTATAAACCACCGGAATCAATGTGTCTAATTTGAACCAAAGTGAGATACTAACCTCTGTATCAGTTGTAGATAAAATCGTTCCCGGGAAATCAATTCTATCATTTCCGTCAAAGTTATAGGCGGTGGCAGCATCTCCCGTTCGGTTAGTCGTTAGCAATGCACCTGTTGCAGTACCGTGATTGCCGTTTCCACTTTCGTCATTTGAATTTCCATTAAAAGGATACCATGCAAGTAATCCATTCTGAAGATCGCTCTGCATTAAATCTGGACTTGTTGAATTATCAAATGTTGCGAGACCTAGATTAATCGATTCAAAAGCACAAATAGTAGTGTCATTTTGTTCAATTTGAGCATTGATTAAGCTTACATAAACAGAGTCTTCTGCCTCACAACCATTGCTATTGGTTACAGTAATATGATACATTCCTGACGTGGACACATAGGTGCTTTGCGTGTTTGCTCCATTGCTCCAAGCGTAGGTTGAAAAACCGGAGCCTGCGTCTATTTGCGTACTGTCTACTCCGCAAGCAATAAGCGTATCTTGAGGAACAGAATAAGTCAAAGTACAAGCTGAATAGATGGTTTGAATTTCTGATGAAGAAAGTGCACGGTTCCAAATCCCAATGTCGTCTAGTTTTCCTCCCCAAGCATCATAAGCAGGTTTCGATAATCTACCGATATTCAAAACCGCACCAGCAAATGAAATATTCGTCACAGGTGTTCCCTGATATGTACCAACTAAATCGCCATCGATATACATTTTAGCTAGTCCAGTAGAATCGGCAGTATAAATGAAATGATGCCATTGTAAAGCAGCTACAGAAAATCCTTGAGACGAACTACAACAAAAGCCCGTACCCGTTCCGTCTGCATTATAATTAGTTGCATGAATTATACGACTTGTATTCAAAGTCCCGTCCATAAAAACACCAAAGCCACCACTACCTTCGAATGAAATAATTCTCGGATTGTAATTACCACCATCCATATAAAACCAACCGCTTATAGAAATTGCTTCAATAATTTGAAGGGATGATGAATTACCACAATCGATATATGAGTTACTGGTTCCCGGGAAAGAGTAACAACTATTTGCATTCCCAAATCGGTCATTAGTTAATGATACAGATCCGTTCAGAGTCCCATTATTCCCATTACCCGAAGAGTCGATTACATTTCCCGAAAAAGGATACCAAGCAACAAGGCCAGAAGACGGAAGATATGATGGAATGTTTTGAGCATGCAAAAGACTGGAAAGCAAAAAGCTTAGCAGAAGAACTGCGTAGTTTGGCTTCATAGTTTAGAAATAAGAAAATTTTCTATGTAGTCTGTCAATCGACATTCAAAGCAAGTGATTTTGATTTCTAGCGCCAGCCCATACCTAGCCCATACTGGATTAATGTCAGATTTTGTGATTTAATTATTCGTATTCAGTCAAGAATTTGCACCAACCAAGAATGGTCGAGACAATAATAAAGCTGTAAAATCAATACAATGGTATAGGCGGGTCAGAAGTACCTATGATTTGAAGCATGAGAAACACGTCATCAATGGATAAGATTCTTTAGAAACTCGTCTTTTGATGGGTAGAATATTACAAAATCAATTTTGAAGAAAAGACATCAGGAGATTTCGCTTCGGCTTAGACCTGGATAAAAACCAGGATTTTAACCAAAAAAAGGGCTGCCAGTAATGGCAGCCCTTTTTTTGTTTTAAGTTAAGTCGGTTCCTTACTGAAGAATAAACCTCAGCGTTTCGGTAGCCAATTCATTTTCTAAGGTTAAGAAGTAAACTCCTTTTGCAAGAGCTCTTGTTTCAATTTGGTGTGCTTCGCCTAATTGCATCAGTACTTTTTCTTGGCTTAGCACGATATTTCCAGCAACATCAAAAATCTTGATGTTGTTTAATGACGATGCTTTTTCAAACCTTGTCAACTCGAGGTTGATGCTTTCGCGAGCTGGATTAGGATACAAGCTAACTTCAAACGGTTGCGCTGCCATTGTTGCTATTCCAAGTGGCCACAACACAATGTCTTGAATCAATGTATCGCTACAACCATTGCTTGTGGTTTGAATCACTTGAATGGTTCCGTTGCTGTAGTTGTACCAAGTTACATTGGCTGAAGCACCAGATTGTGCATTGATGACTCCATTGGTTACACTCCAGAAATAGGTTGCATTAGCAATGCTGTCTACTGAATACGTTCTCATAGAATTTGTTGGCGCTGAATTAGCACTTGTGAATCCAGTAATAGAATTGATATTGTCAATCACATTAACCACAACCATAGTGCTACTTGTGTTCCCACTTAAGTCGGCAACGGTGTAGGTTACTTCATTCATTCCTTGGTCAGCACAATCAAAGCTCGCTTGACTCAGTTGTTGGTTTGCAATGCCACAATTATCTGTTGATCCGTTTTCAACATCTGCTGGAGTAAGACTCGCATTGCCATTCGCATCTAAGTAAACCGTAATGTTTGAAACCGCATTGACAATCGGAGTAATGGTGTCTAAAACCAGTACTTGAGTCATCATAGAAGAAACATTGTTACTTCCATCTATCGCGAAAGCAAACACGGTTTGATAAGTATTTGCTGCAGTGCAATCAAAAGCATTGGTATCTAACCAAACCGAATCAACCCCGCAGTTGTCGCTAATATTTGAAATTAGATCACTGGTGCTAATGCTTGCATTGCCAGATTGATCTAAGTAGGCAACCATAGAATCTGTTGAGATCACTGGCGCCAACGTATCAGCAATAAAAACCTGAACCGATGTGGCAGCATTATTACCTGAGCTATCTGTAACCGAGCAATAAATAGTCTGCAACGTATTGGCATGAGCACAACTAAAGCTATTTGGGAAGATCATGGAGTTGGCAATACCGCAGTTATCAAAAGAACCAGCATCTATGTCTGCAAGGCTAATAGTCGCAGTTCCATTTTGATTAAGGTAGATGGTATCTGACTGTACCAAAATGGTTGGTGAAATGGTGTC
>JANRBI010000211.1:15304-18138 GCA_030727625.1 Salibacteraceae bacterium | reverse complement strand
TTGTTTCGCAACAGCTATCAGCGAGCTTCTTTCAGTCGCTGCTTCTAGCCTGCTACACTATGTTTTTACTGCAAAGGATTTCCGCTGCTATCGCTGGCGCCCAGCAATCTTTTCTTGTCAATTCATACTATCAATTACACCTTCACAAATAGTGTAAAACTCTTCATAAACTATGGCATCAAATAGATGCCATCTTGCACAAATAGATACTTTTGTCCGCTTATTGAAAAAAGCAAACTTATGCAAGTTGATGTTTTATTAGGAATGCAATGGGGTGACGAAGGCAAAGGAAAAATTGTTGACGTTCTCACACCAAAGTATGATGTAATCGCTCGTTTTCAAGGCGGGCCAAACGCTGGTCACACCTTAGAATTTGACGGTCAAAAATTCGTACTACACACCATTCCATCAGGTATTTTCCACGAAGGAAAAATGAACCTTATCGGAAACGGTGTTGTGATTGACCCTGTTACACTTCGCAAAGAAATCAACAACTTGATCAATCAAAAAGTGCCCTACACAGAGCGCCTTTTGATCTCGAAAAAAGCACACCTTATTTTGCCAACACACCGCTTGTTAGATGCCGCATCTGAAGCAGCAAAAGGCAAAGACAAAATTGGCTCAACACTTAAAGGCATTGGTCCAACATACATGGACAAAACTGGTCGCAACGGTTTGCGTATTGGCGATATCGAAACATCAGACTTCAAAGAAAAATATGCCTCGCTTCGCGACAAGCACATTCAAATGATTGAGCGTTTAGACTTCCCAATAGAAGGTCTTGAAGCCATGGAAGAAGAATGGATGAGCGCGATTGAATTCATCAAAACAGTGCCTTTTGTTAATTCAGAATATTACATCAACAACGCACTTAAAGAAGGCAAGAGAATTTTGGCAGAAGGTGCCCAAGGTTCATTGTTAGATATCGATTTTGGTTCTTATCCATTCGTAACTTCATCTAATACTATTTGCGCAGGTGCATGCACCGGCTTGGGTATTGCTCCAAATAAAATTGGTGATGTTTACGGTATTTTCAAAGCATACTGTACGCGTGTTGGTAGCGGACCATTCCCTACCGAACTAGACAACGAAATAGGTCAAAAATTGCGCGATATTGGTCACGAATACGGAGCTACTACTGGTCGTCCGCGCAGATGCGGTTGGTTAGACATGGTTGCATTAAAGTATGCTGTGATGCTTAATGGCGTTACCAAATTGATCATGACCAAGGCAGATGTTTTGAATACCTTTAATGAAATTGAAGTGTGTGATGCATACCAAGTTGGCGGAGATACAACTACCGAGTTGCCTTACGATCATTCAGATCCAACGCTTAAAACCAAAACCATTACTATGGCTGGTTGGAATCAAGAATTGAGCGCAACCGAAACTCTACCAAAAACACTTGAAGATTATATCAGCTACATCGAAGCTGAAACTGAATGTCCAATTTCAATTGTATCCTTAGGACCAGATCGCACCCAAACATTGGTGCGCGATTTACAATCTGCCTAACATGCTTTCGAAATCGGTATTTGCCACCTTGCTTTGCTTTTTATTGGGCCAGACTATTAATGCCCAACAATCTGACAAACAAAAGCCAGCAGAACCGATTGAAGAAATTGAACTAAATCATGCTGATCGATTTACACGAGATAAAAACACTCCAAAAGGCGCTAGTAAACTGATTGGAAATGTGAGCTTTACACACAAAGCCGCCATGATGTATTGCGACAGTGCTTATTTGTTTGAAGACAATAGCATGAAGGCGTATGGCCATGTGCGTATTGTTGATGGCGACTCGCTTACATTGAAGGGTGATTCACTTTTTTATGATGGAAACACGCAGCTAGCGAAGGTTCGCGGAAATGTGATCATCGATAATAAGGCAAGTATTCTGAAAACCAAATTCTTGGATTACGACCGCGCCACCGGAAAAGCCGACTATTATGGTGGTGGAGTAATTGATTCCCAAAAAGAAAAAATTCACCTGGTTAGCCAACGTGGAAATTACTTTTCTGAATCTAAAATATTTCACTTTAAGAAAGATGTGGTAATGAATCACCCTGATTATGTGATTGTTACAGATACAATGCACTACGCTCCAGATCGAGAAAAAACCTGGTTTTTTGGGCCAACAGACATCACTTTTGACAATAGACATATTTACTGCGAGCGCGGTTGGTTTGATCAACTTGCAGATAAAGCTGTCTTTATCAAGAATGCGGTAATCAATTCAAGCGGCCAAACATTAAAGGGCGACACTATTGAATATGATCAGGCCGCTAAGCTGGGAATTTCGAAAATGAATGTTGTGCTTATCGACTCAAACGAAAACCTTGAAGTAATTGGCGATTATGCCGTTTTTAATGAGGTAGACAGCACGAGCTTGGTGACCAAAAACATGATGATGAAGCAAGAAATGGATGGAGATACCTTCTATTTGGTTGGCGACACAATGCTTTCTGTGCTTGATACTAATCATCATCGAGTAATCAAGACCTTTCATCATAGCCGTTTTTATAAAAGTGATATGCAAGGTCAGTGCGACAGTCTGGTTTATTTGACCAACGACAGCATTATTCATATGTATAAAGATCCTATTCTATGGAGTGACGGAAGCCAAATCACAGCTGATTCGCTTTATCTAACAATGAAAAACCAGGTGTTAGATAGGATGTATATGAATAAAAACTCATTCATCATTTCGGCTGACGATAGCGTGTTTTATAACCAAATAAAGGGACGCAACATGATTGGTTACTTTATTGATTCTGAACTGAAAAAAGTGGACGTTTTCGGCAATGGACAAACAATCTATTATCCTAGAGAAG
>JANRBI010000211.1:0-15204 GCA_030727625.1 Salibacteraceae bacterium | reverse complement strand
CTGAAAAAAGTGGACGTTTTCGGCAATGGACAAACAATCTATTATCCTAGAGAAGCAGATGGTTTTATGATTGGAATCAACGAAACTAAGTGCGCTAACATGACCATAAAAATTGATAGCAACAAGATTAAAAGCATCACCTTTTTTGAGCAGCCTGTTGCCGTGCTTTCGCCTAGCGATGAGATGCCAGCAGACGGAAAAAAACTAGACGGCTTTGTCTATAAGTCTGGATTAAGGCCAACTTCCGTAGCCGATTTATTGCCGTTAAAATATCAGCAACCTGCAGTAAATTCTAATAAACCTGATCCTAAAAAAGAAGTGGAAACAGCGGCAAAGGAAAAGACTCAAACACAGTCAACTCCAACGCAATCCGTTCCAGCGGAAGCACCAAAATCTGACGTAAAGGTTTTAAAAGCTGGCCGAAAGGCTAAGTCTAAAGAAGATTAGCAACCCAACATTGCGAAACAGGCGTTTCCCAATTGGTCTTTAGTTCTGAGATAGTTTGCACCGTATTATTAAAAACCATGGTGTTTTCTGTTGCCTTTCCAGACTTAAGCAAAGCAGAAAAGTCGTTCACACTTACTTCTGAAATCTCTTTTCCATCGCGATAAGCAACTTTCATTCTTTCCAACAAATTCAAATTGAACTTCAAATCAATGGATTGAATTTCTTTCATCATTTTATCGATCGAACAACCCGTTGCACCAGCCATGTTTTCATCTACTGCAATAACAATGAATCGATTGAAACGAATTTCGAAGCTTGCAAAAAGGTCTTTTCCATGTGCTGCCCAATCTTGTAAAAACGAAGTCAACTCAGTTGAAATAAGTTGCGACCATTGTTCGCTCAGTTCTTTCGAAGATTGAAAAATCCAAACCCGAGAAGTGTCTGATAACTGAGAAAATGTAGGTATTGAAGTTTCAGTCATCATAAGTCAGCAGCTTCTGCGATTAGTTCAGCCAAGTCTTTTACTTGAATTTCTGATTCTTTATTAAAATGCTTTACGCCATCGGTCATCATGGTGTTACAAAACGGACAACCCGCAGCAATAATGTCTGGCTTCACTGCTAACGCATCTTCTGTGCGCTCAATGTTTACTTCTTTGTTGCCTTTCTCCGCTTCTTTAAACATTTGCGCTCCTCCAGCTCCACAGCATAGGCCATTTTCGCGACAGCGCTTCATCTCACTCAATTCAGCGTCAAGCGCAGCCAAAATTTCGCGCGGAGCTTCATAAATTCCGTTTGCTCTGCCTAAGTAGCACGGATCGTGAAAGGTTATTTTCTTGCCTTTGAAAACACCGCCTTCAACGCTAATTCTGCCTTCTTTTAGTAATCGTTGAATAAATGAGGTGTGGTGCACCACGTCAAACTTGCCACCCAATTCTGGGTATTCATTTTTCATGATATTGAAGCAATGCGGACAAGTAGTGACAATTTTCTTTACGCCATAACCATTCAAAACTTGAATGTTAGCGAAGGCTTGCATCTGGTACAAAAACTCGTTTCCAGCGCGCTTTGCGGGATCACCAGTGCACGATTCTTCTGCGCCAAGCACAGCAAACTTCACGTTTGCTTTGTGTAAAATCTTTGCAAAAGCCTTGGTGATTTTCTTTGCTCGATCATCAAAACTTCCCATGCATCCAACCCAAAACAACACTTCTGGTTCTTCACCTGCGGCCATCATTTCGGCCATCGTTCTAATGTTTATTTTCTCCATCTATTTTCTTTTAAAGTAAGTAGTTAGTAGTTTTTAGTTGGTAGTAGAATTTATTCTTTGATAGATCCAAATTTTTCTGGATTATCAATCATAAAACTAAAGAGTCTACCAACTTCATGGTTCATTTCCAACAGGCTCTTTTGAGTTTGTTCATTGATGTAATTACATTCAAATGAAAAGTCAATCCATATTTCTGTTTCAGAATTTTCTCCTGACGCATCTACTAACTTACTTACAAAATATTTAGGGTATTTCCTTTTTCTATATCCTTCGGCTATTTGGGCACAAACACTACGCGAACTTCGTCTTAACTGCGAGGTCAAATCATACTTTTCTTCTGCAGGAAAGCCTTTAGACAGTTCAAAACATTCCATTGCTAAGCGAAATGATTTTTGATATGCTAAAAGTGTTTTGAAACTCATTTTATCTTGTCTCCGAATTAATTTCTTTACATCTCCTTGTAATAGCTACTACAAACTGCCCACTAAAAACTGCTTACTGCAAACGACCTACTACTTACCACTTACTACCCACTGCCCACTAGAGTTCGTTTGTCCAATTACCACGATCTGCAGGAGAAAACTGCCATGGCGCACCATTGTTTTCGATGTTTGTAAACATTCCGTTTAGTTCTGTTGGTGCAGCAGATTCTTCCATTACCAAAAATCTTCTTAAATCAACAATGATCGAAAGTGGGTTTATGTTTACCGGACATGCCTCAACACAAGCATTACAAGTAGTGCAAGCCCACAATTCTTCTGGAGTTACATAGTCTTTCAATAAACTTTTTCCATCGTCAAAAGCTTCGCCCTGTGCTTTTCTTCCTTTGCCCACTTCTTCTAATCGGTCGCGCGTGTCCATCATTACTTTACGTGGGCTCAACAATTTACCTGTTTGGTTTGCAGGACAAACACTGGTGCATCTGCCGCATTCGGTACACGAATATGCGTCCATCAGTTGCTTCCAAGAAAGATCGTTTACATCCTTTGCACCAAAGCGCTGAGGCACTGCATTTTCGTCTGGTGATGGCGCAGCATAGGGATCAGCGCTTGGATCCATCATCAACTCTACTTCTTTCTTCACCGCCTCTAGGTTGTTAAAATCACCTGAAGGTGTTAATCTTGAGTAGTAGGTATTTGGGAAAGCGATGAAAATGTGGAAGTGCTTTGAGTAAGGAACATAATTTAAGAAAGCGAAAATTCCAATGATGTGAAACCACCAAGCACCGCGCTCAATCATGTGTAACGTGTTGGCATCATCAGGCATAAAACCTGTCAAATACTTGCTTACAATGAAGAAATTGTCAATCTTGATTTCAGTGTAATGCTGCATCCCCAGTTCCATCAATTTTGAATCTTTCATGATCATCAAAATAGAATCGGCAGCATTCATAGTAAGAAATGCGATCATCAACAATACCTCAACAATCAAGATAATATTACCGTCATTCTTTGGCCAAGAAGTCATTTCCTTTCCAGAAAATCTTTTAATCGTGCCTGCATTTCTGCGAATCAAAAATACCACACATGAGAATAGCACCAAAAACGCAAGGATTTCAAACGAATTGATGAATCCATAGTATAAGTCTTTGCCAAGCAATGGATAAAAAACGCGGTGTGTACCGAAAATTCCATCTATGAAAATCTCCAGAACTTCAATATTAATGATGATAAAACCCACGTAGATAAACACGTGCATGATTCCAGCAAACGGACGCGTAACGAGCTTTCCTTGACCTAACGCCACGCGGCCCATGATCATAAGTCGCTCTTTCACATTTCCTGAAAGATCTAAATCGCGGCCAATGTTGATGTTGGCACGAATCTCAGCGATTCTTTTTGAAAAGAAGAATACAGTAACTCCCGTAAGGAGCACGAATACAATGCTAGAAATCATAGAACTTGGTTTAAGAAGTAATAATACTAAGGTGTAGTAATAGGATTACCATTTTCGTCACGATCCTTTTTCTTTGGCTTGTCAGCCGCTTTTTCCTTTTTACCGAAAACAGATACATGGACATATCGTTCAGGATTTATCCTAAGATCTTCGGTCAATTTATCAATTTCGAGCGCTGCTTGCTCCAAATTGCGGTAAAGTTGCTCGTCTGTAACCAACAGCCCAAGTGATCCTTCACCATTATTAATCTTGGTCATTAACGAGTCTACTTGCATCAAAGCGCTTGTTGCATTTTGTATTGCCATTTGGTAGTTTGCTCTGGTTAAGCTGTCGCTTATGCTGGCTACATTCTGAAGGATTTCAGTAATATTTTGGCTGTTGTTTCTTAGGTTTGATGTGATGGCGATAATGTTGTTCTCCATCGATTCAATCTTAGCTTTTTGGCCTGTAATAAAAGTATCGATAGAAACGGCAGTGCTGCTAATGTTGGTAATTGCCTTGTCTGCATTTGCTATTGCGTGATTAGAATTCTCAACTGTTTCGGTCAAACTAGTGATTACTAATCGTGATTCTTCAATCAATTTGTCTATCTGCTCTTGAAGCGGTGCTAGCTTGTCTTCAATTACCGTTTGAATTTCTTTCTCCATTCCTGCCGCCAGTGTATCGCCAGAGCCATGGTACTCTGTTTGTTCAGAAAAGTCGAGTTTAATGGCCTTCGAGCCTAAAAGATCGGTTGCAGAAATCATTGCAATGGTGCCTTTTGGTAAAAGCAATTGATCTTCTAAAATTTCGAAGCGCACCAACACTTGGTTTTTTGAGCTTGGAATTAAATCGATGTTGGTAACACGGCCCACTTTGAAGCCGTTTATAAGGATAGGATTGTCTCTGGTGAGTCCATCAACACGGTCATACTTCGCGTAGAAGTAGCGTGACTTTGAAAAAACATCAGACCCTTTCAGGTAATTTACTCCGAAGTATAATAAGCCTAGTGCAATGACGATTACAACGCCAACCTTTATTTCGTTTCTAATCTTCAAACCTTTGTGTTAGTTCTGCGCTCGGGTCATTTCCATGGCATCAGAAATGCCGATTCTTTCGCCTTTATAAAAAGCAATAATGAATGCTTTTGGAAATGCTTTTTCTCGCACCGTTCGTTGCAAAGAAACGGCTTTTTTGTAATCAGAAACGTTACCAATAGTGTACTTATAAAGCCCGTCAACTTCGTATTCCTCTACTCCTTCTAATCCTCCAAAATTATCTGGCTTAAGTTGGATCTTTTTCGAAGAAGCCATCAATTGTATTTTGTAGGTAACTAGCTCAGGTTCAGCTTTCGGATTCTCAGCTTTTTCTTTTTCTTCCTGCTTAGCAGCTTCTACTTTTACGTCTGGGATATCTTTTTCAAAATCTGGCATTCCAATCTCCACCCCTTCAATTTCGGCTTTATATTGCTTAAAAGCGCGATAAATAGCCGAAGCCATATAGATTTTTCCGTTTTCAGAATTCAAGAAATCTTCTTCTGATTTGTTGGTTAAAAAGCCAAGCTCAGTTAAAACGCTCGGCATGGTAGTAAAACTAATCACCCAATATGGAGCCTGCTTCACGCCTCTATCTCTTCGGCTTACTCGCTCGCGATATTGCTCTTGAATTTTTGCCGAAAGGCTCAAACTTTGGTCTAAATAAGCGCCTTGCACAATTGATCTCACAATCAATGCTTCAGGGTCAGAAGGATCAAAGCCATTATAGGTTTGCTCATAACCTTCTTCTAGCATAATCACCGAGTTTTCACGCATGGCTAATTCAATATTTGCCTTGCTTTTGGTTAATGCCATAGAAAACGTTTCGGTACCGTAAGCTTCATGATTAGCTGCCGAATTGCAGTGAATAGAAATGAAAAGATCTGCGTTTACCTTGTTGGCAATAGATGTTCTGTCTTTTAATGCAACAAATTTATCTTCCTTTCTTGTATAGATTACATCAACATTTGGATAAGCACGCTGTATGAATTCGCCTAATTGTAATGCAACCTCCAGTGAAATGTCTTTTTCGGTGTCTTTGTAGCGCCCTGTACCCAAATTTCCTGGATCATGACCACCGTGTCCTGCATCTATCACAACTTTTAACACGCCCATAGAGTTCATCCTCACACCTCTATGATTAGGCAAAAAAGATGAAAAGGCAAGTATAGTAAGCAGTCCGAGGCATGCTACGTAAACAACTTTTGTTTTCTTAAGAAATGATATCATAATCTCTGAACTAATCGTTCGTTAGCTTTGTAGCTGAATTTACAGCTGTTTACAAAAGTATCATCATCCGCGCGTGCACTGGTCAAGCCTTTATCGAATATTTCACCTGTTAGTGTTAATTGTTTTTTGCGCTGTAAGTGGCAGTGCACAAGACATTGTTGACATAGATACTAACTTGGCTGACTCCAATTTTATTGCCGTAGTTGATTCTACAAAAGCAGAACCCACAAAACCGAAGCGTAAATCGAGCATTGATCAGAAAGTTGATTACAACTCTAGAGACAGTATGATTGTAGACTTGGTTCGTCAAAAAGTCTATCTGTATGGCGAAGCCAAAGCAGTGTATGGTGATATTACGCTAGAAGCAGATTATATTGAAATTGAACTTGGAAAAAGCGAATTAAGAGCAACTGGTTTGCCTGATAGTACTGGCAAAATAAAAGGCTACCCGATTTTTTCGCAGGGCGAAAATGTTTTCAGAAGCGAAGAAATGCGCTACAATTTCAAGTCTAAAAAAGGTTTGAGCAAGCAAGTAAAAACGCAAGAAGGTGGTGGTTATTTACATGGCGAAACTGTAAAGCGCGATACTGGAGAAGTGATCTATATAAAAGATGGTAAATACACCACTTGCGAGTATGACGACCCGCACTTTCATATACAAGCAAACAAGCTAAAAGTAATTACTGGAGACAAAATTGTCACTGGCCCTGCGTATCTTTCTATTGCAAACATTCCCACGCCCTTAGCGGTACCTTTTGGTTTTTTTCCAAATTCAGAAAGTAGAGCAAATGGACTGATAATACCATCATATGGTCAAAATAGACAGCAAGGGTTTTTCTTGCAACGAGGTGGTTACTATTTAGGAATCAGCGACAATATCGACTTAAGCCTCACGGGAGATATTTATACCCGAGGCAGTTTTGCAACCTATGGTAGTTCTCGTTATATAAAACGTTACAAATTCAGAGGAAACATTGAAGCAGGTTTCATCAACACCAAATATTCTGAAAAAGAATATCCTGATTATCAAAACATAAAGAGTTTCACGCTGAAATGGTCGCATACACAAGACCCAAAATCTAGACCAAACTCAAACTTTAACGCCAGTGTAAATCTAGGATCAGTAGGAAGTGTTAGAGCCAACCCGTCAGCATCTCAAGATCAATTTTTGCAGAGTTCATTAAACTCTCAAGTAGGATATAATTACAGATGGCAAAATCTACCATTATCATTAGCCATTACGGCAAGATCAACACAAAATACACGTGATAGTAGCATTAGCGCCACTTTACCCAGTGCTTTGCTCAACATGTCAAGGATTTTCCCATTTAAAAAAGCAAGTGGAGGCAAGAAAAACCCATTTACTGATATTGGATTGAGCGCCACACTAGAAGCTAGAAACGAATTAAGAGCGAAAGAAGACAGCATTTTTAAGGCAAGCACGTTTAGCACTATGAAAAACGGTATGCAACTAAGTATTCCTATCAGCACCAATTTTAAAGTGCTCAAATTCGTGACTGTTTCTCCATCAATCAACAACAGATTTGTAGGATATACTTCTACAGTAAGGAAATTTTGGGATGAAAGTGATTCGACAATCGCATCCTACAATGTGCAAGAATTACAAGGTTTTTGGGAAGGAAATGCATCGGTAAACGCTTCCACGAAAGTGTATGGTTTGTACCAATTTGGAGATGGAGCATTGAAAGCTGTGCGACACGTGATTACGCCTCAAGTGGGTGCGAGCTGGAAACCCGATTATAGCGAACCACAATGGGGCTATTATGGTGAAACTGTGTTCGACACATTGGGAAGAACCAGGAAGTACAGCTACTTTGAAGATCGACTTTATTCAGTGCCGGGTGCGCAAGAAAATGGTGTAATCAACTTTAGTATCCTGAACACTTTTGAAGCGAAAATCCGCGATAATAAAGACACTGCAGATGCAACAGCTACAAAGAAACTTAGACTGCTCGATGCACTTAATTTCAATTCGAGCTACAGTCTTGCGAAAGACTCATTGAATTGGACACCAGTAAGCATAAGCATGAGAACCACAGTAGTGAAAGGCTTGACATTCAACGCGAATAGTATTCTGAATCCGTATGCGATGAATGAAAAAGGACAAACCATCAATAAATATCAATACGATGTAGATGGCAGGTTGGGCCGATGGACTAACGCTACGATGGGAATGACTTGGAGCTTAAGACCAAAACCGAAGAAAAAGAAAGAAGGTGAAGAGGAAAAAGTGAGTACCGAAGACAAAAAATCAAAACTACTTGATCAAGGACTTTACTACACTGACTTTGTAGACTTTGACATTCCTTGGACACTTAACTTCACTTACAACCTAAACTATTCCAAGCCAGGCAATTCACACACAGTAAACCAAAGTATGCTGGTGCGCGGAGACATAAATGTGACCCAAAACTGGAAGGTATCTTTCAGCAGTGGTTTAAATATCAAAACACTAGAAGTAACCAATACTAGCTTCAACATTTATAGAAACCTGCATTGCTGGGAAATAAGTGCAAACGTGATTCCTTTTGGTCCGCTGCAGAGCTATCGTGTAACGATCAACGCCAAGCCTGGCGTATTGCAAGACTTGAAGTTGAATCGACAAAGAAACTTTAACGTGCCGGGCTACAACAATTAATAGCCTCGGTACTCCCCTACTTTTTCTTTAAATACCACTCCGTAATGTTCTAGCTCATCCAACACTGGATTGTAAACTTCTTTCGCAATTGGAATTAAAACTCCTGGCTTCGTTATTTTTCCTGTGAGGATCATTTTAGCTGCAATGCCCACAGGTAATCCAACGGTTTTAGCCATAGCGGTATGCACTTTATCATCGCCTTTAATTACCATAAATGATTCGCGCTGGCGTTTCTCTCCATTCAGTTCGTAGCCAAACAAATGGTACATCACAATCATATCCAAATCGTGCTCTTCCATTTGCCACTTTTTCTCTAAAATGTGCTGCAGAATTTGCGCTGGAGTGGCGTTTACCAAACCAATTGGTGTTTCATCAAACATGCCCAACCAAGTGAGCTTGTACATGATGTCACTATCTATTTCAATCTTGAGATAATGCATCAATTTGAGCTCAACCGAATCGGTGATGTTATAAGCTAAAAAAGAATTCAAAAATTGACGATGCGTCATATTTTCAGTGCCTTCCATGATGTAGCTATCGTCTGTGGCGCCCAATTTCACAAACACATCCCAAGCGCGACAAAAGCCCGGCCTACGAAACGTACCGCGATAAATAGTAGGAATATCATTCAATCCATACGCTTCGCGATATTTTAATGAATCGCGGTTAGCATAACCTTCAAAACGACCATATTCTGGAATTTCAACAATCTCGGTTCTGCGAAACAATTGGTGGTAAGGAATAAACTTGTACAAGCCTTCCTGCTTGAATTTTACTGCCCCACCACTACCTGCAAGAACCACGTTTCTTGGGTTCCAAGTGAACTTATAATTCCAAGGATTATTGTCACTTTCTGGTGCAACTAGGCCGCCAGTAAAGCTTTCGAACTGGAGCATTTTACCTCCATTTTCACGAATTTCATCTAATACGCGCATGGCACTCATGTGATCGATTCCTGGATCAACGCCAATTTCGTTCATAATGGTGACGCCTGCTTTTATGGCTTCTTCGTGAAGCTCTTGCATAGCATCACTCACATAAGAAGCCGTAACCATTGGTTTTTTCAGTGCAATACACTCTTTTGCCACATCCACATGCATGTGTGCTGGCAGCATAGAAATAACAATATCGGCTTGCGAAATCTCATTCAAGCGCTGAATGCTATTGGTCACGTTAAACTCAAATGCTTCGCCAAGCTCATGTCCGTTTACCTTTTTTTGAGCTAACGCCAAATTCATGTCGCCCACGCGGATTTTCCAATCTTCTTTGGCAGCATTTTCTAGCAAATAATCGATCAATACTGATGAACTCAACCCCGCCCCAAACAAAACAACCTTCTGCATATCTGTAAATCTGATTTGGGGCGAATGTAGGATTCTGTTGAAAAGGCGAAATGATAATCGCTAGAAGATTTGAAGAAGAAGGCAATTTCCCACATTTTTAAAGTGACATAAATTCGTGACTTTTTTCAAATTCAAGAAAACCAATTACACCCGCGCTTTCAAATCTTGAACATTCAAAAGCAGCCAGAGACAGTGTGCACTTATTAATTGAGAAAGTGCATTCTTATAATATCGAGCCTAGGGTTATGGTCTGAATAAGCATGAAATAAGTCCATAGAATTGAGGTTCCTTAACTTCGCGGTTCGGCCCAATAAATCCCAACTGAAACAAGACAATGTCTGACCTAGAAATAATAGCTGAAACTAACGATTATATAGTCGTAAACAAAAGGGCTGGACTTATCAGCGAGAAAAATCCATTCGAAAACAGCACCGTTGAAGATCAAGTTTTTAATCACCTATCAAAACTGAATCGAACGCCTTTTGTAGGCGTCATTCACAGACTAGATCGTGTTACAAGTGGCGTATTAATTTTCGCTAAGAAAAAGAAAACACTTGTTGAGTTCAACGAGTTGTTCAGCAGCCGAAAAGTGCAGAAAACCTACTTAGCCGTTGTGAAAACAAAACCTGAAAAGCAGCAAGCTACTTTGGTTGATTTCCTTTTTAAGAACAACATAGAAAAGAGAGCCGACATCGTTGACAAGCATTCGAAAAACGCTCTAGAAGCCAATCTTTCGTATCGAATCATTGATAAAAACGAGCAAGGTTACCTCCTTGAAATAAAACCGAAAACAGGCCGATTTCACCAAATAAGGGCGCAATTAGCAAACCTTGGCTGCTCTATTATCGGAGATGAAAAATATGGTTCCGATCAAGCGTATTTTCCTTTGACCATTTGCCTGCATGCATGGAAGTTGACTTATCCTGTAATTGGAAGCACAACAGACGAAACGTTTGAAGCGCCATTCCCAAAAAATAATTTTTGGGAATTTGGCAAGATTGATTTGTAATCTTTAAAATAAACCTGATGCTTTATCGCCTAGCTCATTGATAGAATAAACCCTAGCTTTAGTTCATATAATGCACAAACATTGATACTTCCAAAACACCTCATATCTATCTGTTTTATTGTCCTTACCTAGCAATGATGATTGATAGCAATCTAGGAGATGAATAGAATCCGACTACTAAAAACTACGATTTGGCTACTTTCCCTGTAAATTACTAACACACCTTTGTAACAACAAAAAATTACAATTATGTCAAAAAATAAAATTGCGCTTATCACGGGCGGAAGTCGAGGATTGGGAAGAGAAATGGCGATTAATCTTGCCAAAAAAGGAATCGACATTATGTTTACCTATCACAGCAACTTGTCGGCAGCAAACGATGTAATAGCTGAAATTGAAGGATTAAATCAAAAAGCAAAAGCCTTTAAACTAGATACGAGCAACATCCAACAATTTGAAGATTTCTTTCGCGCTGTTTCTTCTTACCTCAAATCAGAATTCGGAACCGAACGCTTCGACTTTCTGATAAACAATGCCGGAACGGGCATTTACAAACCCTTTTCTGAAACCACCGAAAAAGACTTTGATGAAATGGTTAACATCCATTTTAAAGGTGTGTATTTCTTAACCCAAAAAGCAGTTTCGCTTTTGAATGATGGCGGAAGAATCATCAATATTTCTTCAGGGCTTGCGCGTTTTTCACTTCCTGGATCATCTGCGTATGCATCTGCGAAAGGTGCAGTAGAAGTTTTTACACGGTACATGGCAAAAGAGCTGAGCACAAGAAAAATCACTGCTAATACTGTAGCTCCAGGGGCTATTGGAACTGACTTTGGTGATGGCGAAAACAAAACCGAGAGAAAAATAAAAGCTGTTACAAATTTTACCGCGTTGGGCCGCGTGGGTGAAGCCGAAGATATAGGTGGCGTGGTTGTATTTTTATGCTCACCAGAAGCCGGTTGGATCAATGGCCAACGCATTGAAGTTTCTGGAGGAATATTTTTGTAGGAGCTGGCAGGGAAAAAAGGACGTTAAGACCTGAATCCTCATCCCTACTCCACCGCAAACCTCACTTCAGCCGTATTGCCTTTTTCGTCCATAACCAAAAGCTTGTGTCGACCTTTTTGGGGAACAATGTTGAGTTGATGAAGGCCTTCGGTTTGACCCAAGTATTCATTGTTTAAGTGCCAATATAATGTTTGTGAATTGCTGGCGTGCGTAGCTTGCAACTGCAAACGTTCTTGCGCTCCGCTAAAGTTTTTTGGCAAGAAAATCTTGGTTTCGGGCGTAGGATAAATAATCGCAATTTCTTTGCTTGGCTGGTAGCCGCAGTCTTCTGAAAAAGGCGGGATGGGCAAATATGTTGGATGGCTCTTTTTGTAGAAATAGCCCGCCACAGGATCAAGCTGAAACCAAACACTGTCGCGCAAATGGGTGGCGCAATCTCTATTGGCTTGCAAGCCATCATCGTTTAAATACACCAACTGATGCGAAGTACAAACGGCTGTTAACTTGGCCTTTTCAGGAATTTCTTCCGCATGTTTCGGACAATATTCATTGGGGATTAAACCTGTAATCGCACAGAGTGAAGTGGGTTTAAAATAACCATCAGGTTTGTAAAACCAGCGATCGCTTTGCAAATGATCAAACACGCTAAAAAGCAGTGGTGCCGCAGCCGAAACACCTGTTAATCCTGGTCGGCCAACGCCATCGGCATTTCCCACCCAAATGGCAACCAGGTATTCCGCATTATAACCAACCGCCCAAGCATCTCGAAAACCATGACTTGTGCCTGTTTTCCATGCGATTTTATGCGATGACGAAAAGCGTTTCCAATCTTGGTTGGCGCCAGGTCGCGTGACTTCTGTCAAAGCTTCGGAAATCTGGTACCAAGCCGCAGGATCAATGGTCATGTTGGTGCTATCAGTGCTGTTTTCCCAAAGGTAAATGTTGCTCTTTTTCTCAGCATTTCCACTCACAAAAGCCAAGCGATTGGCTTGCTGTTGATACACCTTGGCCAAATCCCAAAGGCTAACCTCTGCCCCACCCAAAATAAGGGTTAGTCCATAATTGCCTGCTGGCCTATTGATGGATTTAAAACCCAATTGATGCAAATCTTCATAGAAAATGCCCAAGCCATATTCGCGCAATAGCATTGCCGCAGGAATATTTAGCGAGCGCGACAATGCCAAGCCTGCTGGCACCGCACCCGCAAAGGTTTTATCGAAATTTTCGGGAGCGTAATTCCCAATAGAAACCGGCACATCACGCACAAAGCTGTTGGGATGCAACAAACCATTTTCAAAGGCTTTTGCATAGAGAAACGGTTTCAAAATACTGCCAGAACTTCGCGGTCTGTGAATCAAATCTACAAAGCGCGCCTTGGTATTTTGGTTGGTGGCATTGCCCACATAAGCCAATACTTCGCCCGTTTCTACTGACAAGACCATTGCGCAAGCATTGTAAATCTCGTTTTGCGAAAGCAAACTCATGTAAGCATTGAGTTTTTGCGAAACCGTTTCTTGCAAATGTTGATCAACGGTGGTGGTAATTCGCTGGCCATGACTACCTGATTTTGACGCAAAATCGAGCAGATGAAAGGCCTGATCGGGCAGCGAAGCAGGCTTGTTTGGCAAAGGTTCAATCTCGGCTAAAGAGCGCGTGGTTTTGTCAATCACTCCGTTTTCTTCCAGCTTTTTGAGCAATCGATTTCGCTTGGCTAATAATTCAGGAGCGTTTTTTCCCGGATGCATAAGCGATGGCGCATTGGGCAACACGGCAAGCAAGGAAATTTCGGCCCAACTCAATTGCGAAATTGGTCTTCCGAAATAGCGCCAACTGGCGGTTTCTGCACCCACCACATTTCCGCCATAAGGTGCATGGCTGATGTACATGGCTAGTATTTCTGCTTTAGAATACTGCGCTTCTAAGCGAATGGCCAAATACATTTCGTGCAGCTTTTCAAAGTATGTACGTGGTGGATTTTTCCGACTCAAACGAATCACCTGCATGCTAATGGTAGAGCCGCCACTCACCACTTTGCTTTGGGTGAGATTCTGATAAAGCGCCCGGCCAATCGACACAGGATTTATCCCAAAATGGTAATGGAAATATTCGTCTTCAAAATGCAAAACGGCTTGCTCTAGCTTAACTGGAACACTGTCTGAAGCTGGAAACCGCCATTGACCGTCATCTGCAATCTGAGCCGAAAGCAAGTTTTGCTTTCGGTCTAAAACCAATGTAGACGTGGGATCATGAAATAATTTGGAAGGGAAATAAGCCCAGAAAAAAACAGCAAAGCCCAAAATGAACCACCATCGCTTGCGTAAATACCATGGCTTTTTGGGCTTCGCTGCCTTTCTATTTTCTTCAATCACGCTCCGTGCTCTTCCTTTGACTATTGCACCACTTCTATCCAACGACCAGGCAATTGAGCCTTAATGCTTTCATCATACATAGGCGCGCAAAACACACTTGGCATGTAATATTTTCCCACGAAAGTTGCGTTGAGCAAAATCGTAAACGTTTTAGATTCTGATTTTTTCAGTTTGAAATAGGTGTAAACACGATCGTCTTTGATGTCCTGGTAATCGATTTTCTTATCTACGCCAGGCGTTTCATCGCCTACACGTGAATTAACAATTTGCCAGCCCGAAGGGAAAATCTGACTCAGAGCAACTTCCAAATAATCGGCTCTAAATCCAGGATGTTTGAGGGTTACTTCCGCTTTAAAATCCTGACCTTGTTTGAGTGCCGAAACATCTACCGGATTGCCTTTCAAATCCACATACTTAATGTTCATCATCAGCTCGTTTTCCACTTTTGGTTCCGCGTTTTCGATGGGCATTCCGATTTGCACAAAGCTCACAAACAACGGAGCCGAACTATTGCTTTTCACGCGCACGTTTCCAGCCATCACGTTGGCTGCATCTACTTCAAACTTGGCGATTGGTTTATCTGATTCAAAATCAAACGACTTTCCATTGATTTCCACATCAAAGGCAAATTCTTTGGAACCATCATCACCAGCAACCAATTTTGAAAGCGCTAAAAGCGCATAAGCTCTGGTTTGCGTGCTGTGCCAACCCGTGTTTAGCTCTTGCGCTAAATCGGTAACGGCACCCATTATTCGCAATTCGTCTTTGAGGTATGTCATGGTTTCGAGCGCCATGGCCAAATCGCGCACATTACTTCCATAATTGTAGCCGTAATCACGGTAAGACTGATACTTAAACGGACGCTGAGACAATTCAAGTGCCACTTCATTCTGACCGATAAGTGCATAAGCCGCTGCCAATCTCCAAGCTGCTTGATCGCTCAATTTTGCGTCAGAGCGCA
>JANRBI010000210.1:6286-18234 GCA_030727625.1 Salibacteraceae bacterium | reverse complement strand
AACTTTTTTCGCCCAAGCGATGAAAAAATGGACGTGATGATCAGCTTGGCAAACATTGAAAATGGAAGCATTCAAGTTCCGCTTGATCAATTTACCAAAGGCCGATACGAAGTGCAAATTCAGTGGATGGTTCAAGATCAGGGCTATTTCATCAAAAAAGACCTTTTTATCTAATTCATGATGTATTGGCTTGCAGCCATATCAATCGGTTTTTTGGGCAGCGCGCACTGCGCTGGCATGTGCGGCCCTATTCTTATTGCGGTAAATAGCGGCAAAACACGCGGTTTACAACTGCTGCATCACGCTGGCCGATTAATCACCTATGCCACGTTTGGCGCCATTGCTGGTGCCATTGGCCAAAGCTTTAGTATGCTTGGTGTTCAGCAAGTTTTTTCCATTGTCATGGGAATTATACTCGTGGCTGGAGTGTTGATTTTGCCTTTTAGCAAAAAGGTGCGTTTTCTAGAAAATGCCATTAGCAAAATTTCGTTCAAGGCGCACCAAGTCATTCATGAGCAAGAATGGTCAAAAACCTCCACTCGGTTTATGCTGGGCATGGCCAACGGTTTGTTGCCATGCGGGCTGGTTTACTTGGCCGTTGCTGGAGCTGCAAATACATTCACTCCTTGGGATGGCGCAGCCTTCATGCTGTTTTTTGGTGTTGGAACTATACCTGCCCTCTTTCTTATGACCGAACTTGGAAAACGACTTTCAACATCTTTCAGCAGCAAAATCCGCAAGCTTATTCCCATCACCATTTTTGTGATGGGTTGTTTATTGATCGTTCGTGGAATGAATTTGGGCATTCCTTACCTAAGCCCAAAAGTAGGTACGGAGCAAGGTGTGGCTGAGTGTCATTGATGGCCGCTTGCCCAATGTATCTTCACCGTTTCAAATGCTTCGGTTTTCCAAATTTGATCTTCCAAAACAGTAAACCCACACTTTAGATAAAAGTCTTTTGGGTTTGGATATTCACTGCCATCGACTCTCAATAAGCCGTTGGTTTTTACTACCCATCCATTCAAATTTGAATGACGCGTTTGAGCTTGATTTATCAATTTTCTCCCTAATCCTCTGCCCTGCACTTGGCGCGAAACAATCATGGCAAAATTGCGCTGGTTGTTTCTCACAAAATCAAAAAACCAAGCTTGAATCACTTGATTTTCATCTATTACTAACACATGGTTTTGGTCTTCAAGTGCTGCTAAATAGGCATCAAAAGAAGCTGGTGTTTTATGTGCAATTACTACAGGATACTCCACATTCCAAAGAAGGCGAATAGCTTCTTTTTCTTGATGCGATAATTGAGCCTTAGTCTTGAATTGCATTTATTTCTTTTTACCTCGACCAAAGTAATATTTGATACCGATTGGCACCGACAAAACACCTGATCCATTAGCAAGATTTAGCCCACCGCTGGTGTATCTAACTCCAGCTTCAATGGCCAAATTATCTGTCAAAAAGTAGGAAGCGCCAACCGTAGCAAAGGAGTTCATATATATCGGATTTCTGCTCGAAACAGACCTCCAGAAGAAGTCCTCGTGCTTCGCAAACGAAGTGTTCATTGCAATGCCAAATTCACCAAAAAGCATAAATCGCTCGTTAATAGGCACATAATAACGCGTACTCAAACTCAATCCTGTATTCAGTCCTTGCACGTTTTTATCCAAATCAAAACCTTGCTTGATGTATGTATAACCAAGGTTCAACTGGCTTTGAATCATCCAATTTTTCTTCAAAAAATAGCCAAACTCAGGTTTTAATCTAGCTGACATGTAATCGGTTCCCGACTTAGATTGAGACAAACTCAAGCCTCCCGTTCCACCAAAAGTTTTTGTTCCTTTTTCAATTTGTGCGAAGGCTCCAAAACTTGAAACCAAGGCCAATAACACTACATACTTTTTCATAATAATGTTTGATTTCGCATAGGAGCAATACCATTACCAGAAGTTACAGCGCCTCCTTCAATACATTGATTATCTATTAATTTAAAATTTTTTCCCTGTAAGAATTAACTAAACTGATCAATATCATGCACATAAATGATGGTGGTTTCGGCACAAGTGGTGCAACATTTTGACTTTTGCGCCATCGAGATGGAATTAATAGACAAATACAACGTACCAGGACCACGCTACACGAGTTACCCAACCGTGCCTTTTTGGGAAACTTCGCCCACAGAAGATCAGTGGAAGCAACTGGTAAAAGAGTCGTTTACTGCGTACAATCAAAAAGAAGGCATTTCAGTTTATATCCATTTGCCATATTGCGAAAGCTTGTGCACCTTTTGTGGCTGCACCACACGCATCACGGTAAACCACGGTGTTGAAGAACCATACATAACAGGTGTGCTCAATGAGTGGAGCCTTTATCTTGATCTTTTTGATGAAAAACCGATTATCAAAGAGATTCATTTAGGCGGTGGAACGCCCACATTTTTTAGTCCTGAAAACCTTTCTCGACTTATAAATGGAATCAAAGAAAAAGCAGTTTTTGCCGATAATATAGACCTTGGTTTTGAAGCCAATCCGCGCACTACAAGCCTTGAGCATTTAGAAACAATGCATCGACTTGGTTTTAAGCGATTGAGCCTTGGCATTCAAGATTTTGACCCATTGGTTCAAAAAACGATCAACCGAGTTCAGAGCTTTAGTTTGGTAAAGCAAGTGACCGATTGGGCCCGAAAAATTGGGTACAACAGCATCAACTTCGACTTGGTTTATGGCCTGCCACATCAATCGCCATCGAGCATCGAAAACACGATCGATTTAGTGAATCTGATTCGCCCAGATCGCATTGCATATTTCAGCTACGCCCATGTGCCGTGGGTAAAACCAGGGCAACGATCATTTACCGAGCATGATTTGCCAACGGGAGTTTTAAAACAAAAAATGTATGCGCTTGGCAAGCAAATGCTCACCGATGCTGGCTATGTAGAAATTGGAATGGACCATTTTGCATTGCCACAAGAAGAGCTCACTATTGCTTACCAATCTGGCAAAATGCACCGAAATTTCATGGGTTACACTACCCAACCAAGCAAGCTAATGATTGGCCTTGGTGTAAGCGCTATCAGCGATACTTGGAGCGGATTTGGACAAAATATAAAAGTGGTTGAATCTTACCTTGAAAAAGTAAATTCAGGTCAATTCCCAATCATGCGCGGGCACATTTTATCAGAAGAAGATTTGCTGATACGCAAGCTGATTTTAGACTTGATGTGTCAATTCAAAACCGACATTCCACTTTCGCCATACCTTGACCAAGAAGAGATTTATGCTTCGCTTGAAGAAATGAAAAAGGACTTTTTGGTAGATCTGAAAGGCAACACGCTTAGAGTAACGAATGCAGGCAAGCCTTACGTTAGAAACATCTGCATGGCATTTGACCAACGATTAAAACGTAAGCAACCTGACACACATATCTTTAGCATGACTATATAATGATTTTGGCGTTAATTTCCATCCGAATTGTGCGCCTATGTTCAACATTTAATTTAGAAATCCAGAATAAAAGGAGCTTTCTGAATTGCTTCTTAGTATTTTCCCAAGATAATTGACGTGCTATGGAAAAACGAGAGAACCTTTTTTATGGATTAGGCCTAGTTGCATACGCAGTAGCAAAGGCAGATGGCGAGGTGCAAGCCGAAGAAAAAAAAGAACTTCATGATTTAATAACCGATTGGTCAGAAAATATTGAAAGTGAATTTGATGTTACTGAAATCATTTTCTCCGTTCTAAGCAAGCAAAAACCATCTTTCGAGAATGGTTACGAACTCGGAATGAAACACTTAGCATTAGGCAAAGATCTGTTTACTGAAAGGCTAAAAGAACTTTTCCTCTATCTCATAAAGGATGTTGCACATGCTTTTCCTCCAGTAACACACCAAGAGCAAGATATTATTGTAAAATTTACCCACGATTTAGAAAAGCTCTAAGAATTGATCGATGGATAAAAAACAGCGCGAAAAACTACTTTATGAATTACTCTTTGAAACTGCAACCGAAGGCATTTTAATAGCAAACGATGCAGGAGAAATTGAGCTAGTAAACGACCGCACTTGCGAACTTTTTGGCTACTCGCTCGAAGAAATGCTTCGATTGAATGTAGATACACTTCTTCCTAAACACTTACGCGACAAGCACGCAAATTACCGTCATTCTTACATAGAAAAACCTCGAAAAAGAGCCATGGGCTTGGGCTACGATTTGATTGGCGTAAGAAAAGACGGCACTTCTTTTCCCATAGAAATTAGCCTGAACTACTACAAAGAACAAGGCATAACGAAAGTGATGGCTTTGATCATGGATGTAACCGTGCGCAAGGAGCAAGAAGCACAAATAAAAATGCTGAATAGCAACCTAGAGCGCAAGGTTGACCAACGCACAAAAGAACTCCGCGATTCGCAACGCTTGTATAGCCTAATTGCGCGCAACTTTCCGAACGGGACGATCAACGTTTTGGATAAAAACCACAACTACATTTTTGTAGAAGGGGAAGAGCTTTATCGATATGGCATTACAAGCAGCAATCTGGTTGGCAAAAACTATTTAGAACGCTTGCCACAAGTTGTAAGAGGAACCATTAAAGAAAACCTTGAAAAGGTTTTTGAAGGGCAAAACCTCTCGTTTGAAGTAAGCCATCAAGACGAATATTATCAGATCAACGCTGTGGGTTTGCTCGATAGTGAAAACCATATTTCGAGTTTGCTTTTGGTAGAGCAAAACATCACCCAACGCAAGGCCGCAGAAGAAAAAACCAAAGACGCTCTTGCCAAAGAAAAACAATTAAACGAGCTCAAATCAAGGTTTGTAAGCCTTGCATCGCATGAGTTTAGAACTCCGCTTAGCACAGTGCTTAGTTCACTTTCGTTGATCGAAAAATATGACGAAAAAGGCGAGCCCGACAAAAAACTAAAACACTACAAACGTATTCGCTCATCAGTACGCCACTTGACCAATATTCTCAACGATTTTCTTTCGCTCGAAAAAGTGGAAGCTGGTAAAGTATATGTCAGCATCAATGAATTTAACGTGAAAGAGTTGTTCAAAGAACTGGTGGAGCAGCATCAAGAAATTACGAAAACAGATCAGCGCATTTACTATGATTACCAAGGCGATGAACTGCTAGAAAGCGATCAAAACATGCTTCGCATTATCATCAGTAATTTGTTCAGCAATGCCATAAAATATAGCAACGAAGGACACAACATTTGGGTGAAAGTAAACCTGACTTCAGAAGCACTCACTTTTTCTGTAAAAGATGAAGGAATTGGAATTCCTGAAGAAGAGCAATCAGGACTTTTCGAACGATTTTTTAGAGCCAAAAACGCCATTAACTTCGAAGGCACTGGCCTTGGTCTTAACATAGTAAGCAAATACCTTCAATTGCTTGAAGGCACCATAAATTTTGAAAGCAAACCTAACGAAGGGACAACATTTAACATCGAAATCCCAAATCACAGAGTAGCATGAAAAAGATATTATTGATAGAAGACAATCTGGATGTGAGAGAAAACACGGCTGAAATTTTAGAGCTTGCAGGCTTTGATGTTTCAACAGCTGAAAATGGGAAACGTGGTGTAGAACAAGCTACTTCAAAAGATTTTGACCTCATCATTTGTGATATTATGATGCCTGAGCTTGATGGCTATGGTGTGCTGAACATTTTGAACAAAAACCCTAGAACCTCTGCCGTACCTTTCATTTTTTTGACTGCAAAAGCAGAAAAAATGGACTTCAGAAAAGGCATGAGCATGGGCGCTGATGATTATTTGACCAAGCCGTTTGAAGAGACTGATTTACTCGACACCATTGAGTTGAGATTGAAGCGCGCCAGCAAACTTGCTGCACCAGCAGCTACGCCAAGCCCAGAAGACATAAAACGCTTTTTAGAGAGCGCTCAAAGCGAAGTTTCTATCGAAAGTTTGGTTACCGAACGCAATACAAAATCTTACAAAAAGAAAGATTCTATTTACCGCGAAGGCGAGTATCCACATGCCTTAAATTACATTGTAAAAGGCAAGGTAAAGCTTTCTAAAAGCAGCGATTACGGGAAAGAATTCATCACGCAGCTTTGTGGCCCAGGAGAGTTTTTAGGCTATTTAGCTTTGCTCGAAAACAGCGCATTTAATGAAGAAGCTTCGGCTATGGAAGACAGCGAAATAGCATTTATTCCAATTGAAGAATTCAAAAAGCTGATCAATTCAAACAGAGAAGTAGCCAACAATTTTATCAAAATACTTTCAAAAAACGTGCTTGAACAAGAAGAGCGTCTTTTAAAACTAGCCTATGGAAACGTGCGCGAACGTGTTGCCACCGTGCTACTTAGCCTTTATGAAAAATATGGCGACAATGCTAACGGAATGATCAACCTAGCCATTTCAAGAGAAGAATTGGCTGGCTATGCCGGTATAGCTACAGAGTCATTGATCCGCACTTTATCAGACTTTAAATCAGAGGAATTGATAGCCACAGAAGGCAAATCCATGATGGTGAAAAACCATGATCGATTAAAGAGAATTGCTTCTGGAGGCATTTGATACAAAGCATATAATGCGCTGACTTGGGTCATATTTTGAACTATGCGGCAGGCACAACTTTGTGCTTGCCAAACCAATCAAAATATGCTTAATCAAAGCTTTCAGTCTCCACTCAATATCGAGCCCATTCAAATAACCATTATCGGTTTTGGAAATGTAGGGAGGCAAATTTTAGCGCAGCTGTTAGAAGAGCAATTTAGACCTTACAACATCAATATTGTAGATCCGAATCCTGAGATAAAAGGCAGCATTTACGACCTTTTGCCTGCGGGAAATCTTAGAAAAATTCACAGGATTTATTTAAATCATGAAACGCATTTTAATGATGCCGATTTCATCTTTTATGCTGCTGGTTCTAAAATCCAAAAAGGAGACAATAAAACAGCTATTCTGCAACGTGATGTAGAAGATGTTCAGCGCCATTTTGAGAATTACTCCCCTTATAAAATACCCTTGATCATCGTTATTTCAAAGCCTGTAGAAGTATTATGTCAGGCAATAAAAAACATCAGCAACCTTCCTTGGGCCAGCATAATAGGCCTTGGCACCTTAGTAGATTCTTTACGATTAGAATATTTTATTGCTCAGAAGCTGCAAAAACAGCAAAATGAGATCAAAGCGTGGGTCTTAGGCCAACATGGCGAATACATTGTGCCAGCTTTTAGCCACACATTAGTAAATGGCCTAACTGTGACATCCTTTTTATCAAAAGAAGAACTTGAGGAATGTGCCCAAGAAACAAAAAATGCTGTTCATCATATTGAAGAAACCCAAGGCGAAAGCTACTTTACCGCAGCTAAGGCAGCAGTATTCTTGCTGCATGCTTATTCTAGCTTGACCCAAGAAATATTGCCACTTACGGTTTATCATCCAGCTCGAAACATTTTTGTAAGCTTACCTGTGAAAATAGGCAAGAAGCAAATCCATAAAGTTGCCGATTTTGAGCTTAGTCAGCTAGAACAAAATCAGTTAGATAATGCCATCGAAGCCATATCGAGCAAGAATGATTGTATTTTTCAAAAAGTAGAAGTGTAAGCTAGCCTAGTTTTTCTTGAGAGCTTGCTTGGCAGAGTGATAATCTAAGAAATAAGTAAACTTTACTGAAATATTATTCTGAATAGGCGACTCAAAAACTCCCTCAATATTTTGGAGGTAGGAATTGCCCACTACATCATCTGCATCGGCTACAACGCTGCGATATAAAATGACTAGTTCACTACCTGGAGCAAACCACCAAGAGTATTTAAAGTCTATATTAAAGGCATTGAAATTTAAATCAGAGACACCAACAAACTGGCTAAAGCTTAACGTGCCATCTGAGTTTAAAAAATAAAAATCTTTGTACTTAATATCTGTGTAAGTGTGCCTCACGGCTAAAGTCAGAGACGACTTTGGGGTGAAAACATATTGGGCATCAATGGCGTTTTCAACAGTAAAATTGTCTCTTCTACCAAAGAAAATATTCCCTTGATTTAGATTCCTGACAAAGCCATAATCATTCAATGCTTGATTAACTCTAAAGGTTAAAACTGAGAAAAAATGATCTCCTAATCTGATTCTTGGTTTAATTCTTACTTGCCCCACTTTTTTACCCAACTGGTCCCAAGCACTGGCATTAGCAGTTGCATCAATGGCAATTGTTTTTCTATAATCTGATGAAATAAACCCGTTCAAATACAACTCACGTGGCTGTGCAAACCATCTTCCTGTTTGCCTCGCCTCAAAATAGTCATAAGAACGAACTGGGTTTGCGGTAACATCAATTCCATAAGCAAAAAAGCTTTTGAGCAAATAAAACGCACTGTAACCTATCAGCAATTCCTCAAACTTAAATGGCTCAAACAATGAAGTATGATTGACAAAAAGTGTGTGCGAGAATTTATTAAACCGCTTGGTTGGCTGAATCGTTTTGTAAACCAACTCACCATAATGCCCTACTTGATTGTTGCGTTGTTGAAACCCAAGATCATTAATATCAAACTGATCGGTGATGATTGTTTCTTGAAATGCCCAACGCCAATTGCCGTTTTCTTTAGATAAACCTGCACTACCTTGATAGCCAAAAATTTCAGATTCGTTTTCGAACTGAGCACTATTGTAACCGCTAACCGTCAATTTGTATTTACCCGTTTTATTGTAAAACGAACCAATAAGCGCAGCCACATTTGCATCGCGGCCACTGGCTCTGCGCATCACGTTGGTATTGACCAAACTGATAGATGAATTACGATTAAAACGCTGATCGAGCACCAATACATTGTAGTTGGTTAACGGTTCTGTGAGCACTTGTGTCTCTTCCCCATTTTCAATTCTGGTAGAAAAATTATCATCTGTAATCGCATTCAAAACACCAATACCAAGGTTGTTTTTTGTTCTCCCCGATATCTTAGTCGCATTGAGCAACCGGGTATATTCTTGTTTAATTTGAACACTATCATTTGCGTTAAGATCAACGTTCTGAATATTTTTCGGAGCCCCGCCAATCCTGCGAGTATAGAGCAACCCACCAATATTAAACAGCTCAGTTCCTTCCGTAAAAAACTGACGATTTTCTTCAAACTGGCTCTCAAATGGAGTAAGGTTAAGAAACTGCTGGTCGTAAGCCACTTGACCAAAATCTGGAATTAAAGTCATGTCGAGCGTAAAACTTTCGTTGATTCCGTATTTGATATCGAGACCAGCATTAAAATCAGCCGTGGTTTTTCCGTCAAAATTGTCAGCATAAGCCGAAACATAAGGCATTGCCGAAAGGCGAATGGGCGGATCTATACCCGTAACGCCTGTTAGCAAACCGCTCTGATATTCGAGCCTGTAACCAGAACTTATATCTAGGAAATTCCAAGTAGACGTTTGCCTGTTTCTGCGAATGCTGCGCATAAAGTTTAAGCCCCAATCTTTGAGCAATGTTTCTGGAAAGCGAAGGGCGCTGTACGGAATTTTCGCCTCTACTACCCAACCCGAATCATTGATCGAAACCTCACTTTTCCAAACCGTATTCAATGTGAAATCATCCTTTTCCTCTGTTGTTCTGCTGTCTGCTTGAGTTCCGGCAGCTGTTACCCAAAAATTAAAGTCACTCAATCCATCGTTATAGGGGTTTATAAAAAAACCAAACCAATCAGTGTTTTCGTTGTAAACATCGCGCCTAGTTACTTGCTTGAGAATGCTATCTGCAGCTGAATCTCGCATAAATGCGCCAATATAAATGGCTTCATCTGTGTAAAGTACTTTTACATGAGTGTCAAATTCTGCTTTTACAGGAATTCCATTTGCTGGCTCAAACGAGACAAATTGGGAAGCGATTGGTGCTTTTTGCCAAGCGGCATCATCCAAAACACCATCAATGTTTATGTTTTCAATAGCACGAATTGCAGGCAATTCCTTTCTTGAAACCTGGCTTTGAACCCCAGTGATGAGAACAAAAAAAACAATAATAAAAATGATGCTTTTCATAAAAGTTGGCAAAGCTAGAGGTTGCACCATTATAAGAATGAATTTTGAAATAATTCGTTTTTACAAATGGCTATAAAAGAATTAAAAACTGCCTTAAATTCAGGCAAAAACTGATTTACGTCAGTGAATTTCGAGCTAAGAATCTCAACATTTGTACGCAAACAAAGCCAAATGAAAAAAATCTTAGTTCCAACCGATTTTAGCGATTGTGCATACCACGCAGCCGAGGTAGCAGCGCAAATCGCTAAAAGAACAGGAGCACGCCTCTACATGCTGCATGTAATGGACATTCCTGTTTATGACCGAAACGATTCTTTCCAAACTCACACAGATACTGCCGAAGGCATTTTTTGGATGAAACTGGTGAAAAAACGTTTTAAAGAACTTTTCGCAAAACCGTTTATGCAAGGTGTGAATGCCGTTGAAGTACTTCAGTTTGATGGTGTTTACGAAACCATCTCAACACAAGCCAAAGAGCATCAAATTGATTTGATCGTGATGGGCTCGCATGGCGATAGTGGGGCGCATGAACTGTTCATTGGTTCTAACACCGAAAAGGTGGTTCGTTTAGCTGATTGCCCAGTACTAACTGTAAAACAACGCCAGCAAAACTTCGACCTAAAGAATGTGCTTTTCGCATCTAACTTTTATGGCGAAGCCAAAGCACACTTTGAAGGCCTGTTTGATTTCATCAAACTATTCGATGCAAAAATTCATCTGGTAAAAGTGAATACGCCTGATCAATTTGAAACTACAACCTACACCCGAAAGCTGATTTCTGATTTTGCTTCGGAATGGAAACTTAAAAATTTCGAAACCCATATTCACAACGAAAGAAGCATTCAAGCGGGTATTTTCGCCATTTCTAAAGAACTAAACGTTGACCTGATTGCTATGGAAACACATGGTAGAACAGGCATAGCAAGATTCTTTGTTGGTAGCCATGCCGAAAGCGTTGTAAACCATTCTGAATTACCTGTACTTACCATTCGCATTAAAGAATACCAACCAGAACAAAAATCTTTTCCGGTGATTTAAATCATTTATACAACAATGAAAACCATTCTCATTCCAACCGACTTTTCTGATACAGCACGCAATGCCTTAAATTATGCACTTGCACTATTTGGAGCTGACCATCGCTATATCCTAATGAATTCGTTTACCGAACCATCAAGCGGCACTTCAAGCATGATTTCGTTGCGCGATGTATTGCAAGAAGCATCAGAAGATTCCCTCGCTGAAGAAGTTGACTACCTTAAAACAGAGCTGAATCATCCAGATTTAAAGCTTGAAGCAATATCTGTTTACGGTGAAACAGCGAGTGCCATTTCAGTTACTGCAAACAAAGAAGAAGTTGACGTAATTGTGATGGGAACCACTGGTGCAAGTGGTATGAAAGAAGTTTTTATTGGAAGTTCTGCAGCTGGTGTTTTGCAAAAAGCAAATTGCCCTGTGATCACCGTTCCGAAAAACCATGTGTACAAGGCAATTAAAAATGTTGTTTTTGCTTCTGATTTAAAGGAAACAGGAATAGTTGAATTACCTGCGGTTTTCACTGATTTGATCAAGAAAAGCAATGCTGCTATCACCGTAGTTACGGTTCAAAAAGAAGCAATGCCTGTGGGCGAACTAGAAGCTGACGAGGGATATGGACTTCATACCCAATTGCAGGATTATCAACACGATTTTAAAATGATTGAAAGCGAAGATGTAGAAGCTGGCATTGCCAACTATGCGCACGAAATCAAAGCAGATTTAATTGTTACAATTCCTAGAAAAGGCTCATGGTTCAATCGCTTGTTCAACCCAAGCGTTTCTAAGAAATTGGTGCAACACATAGACATGCCTTTGATGGCATTGAATACTGTGAAGTAAGAACCTTTTACTCGTTAATTTAAAAGCCCTGATAATTGTATTATCGGGGCTTTCTATTTCTTTAAAGTTTTATTGA
>JANRBI010000210.1:0-6186 GCA_030727625.1 Salibacteraceae bacterium | reverse complement strand
AAAAGCCCTGATAATTGTATTATCGGGGCTTTCTATTTCTTTAAAGTTTTATTGAACCACTCATAAATCCATAGAATGGATCGAATCTGTTGGTATAAACTAAGGGCAAGAATATAGAGTCATTTCTGAAAAAACCTCTAGTTTCTGATACGGTAATCTTATCAACAATAAATGTATCCGGCCCTAAAAGTACTTGAGTATTGAAGTAAATGGAATCTCCTAAAAGGTATCCAGATACGTTTAAAATGGAATTGTCAGACTGCTTAATTTTAGCGTAGTTTGATAGCGTGACATTATAAACTCCGCAAGTATCGCGAGCCACCACAACATCATAAGTATCACGACTCACGTTTTGATTTTTATCAACTACAGAGTCAGTAACAGTGTATGTAAAAAGATGATCAATTTGAGCATATTCGCATGATCCATCGCTAGAAACGGCAGTGCTATCATAGTTTAGCGCCAAGCAATCTTTGCAGCCAATCACATAATTACAAGATCTGTCGTCAACCTTTGCTTGCGGATTATAATTAGTGGCCATGGCATCGGTACAGCCTTGTTCGCGGCAAGCAGTAAAGCTAAAAGCAAGTGCCACAGCGCACACACTAAGAATGGATGAAAATTTCATGCTTCGAAAATCTGAAAAAGAGTTGGATTTTGAGTTTAAACCAGCAATTAGTTACACCCAATAAAAAAGGCACCCGTTCAGGTGCCTTTCTCATTTATATATTCTGACAACAATTAAAAATCAAACTTAATACCTTGTGCCAATGGCAATTCAGTACCCCAGTTGATGGTATTTGTTTGTCTGCGCATGTAAGCTTTCCAAGCATCAGAACCACTTTCGCGGCCGCCACCTGTTTCTTTTTCGCCACCAAATGCGCCTCCAATTTCTGCTCCGCTTGTGCCAATATTCACGTTAGCGATTCCACAATCGCTACCTCTATGGCTCAAGAAGATTTCGCTTTCGCGCATGTTGGTTGTCATAATTGCTGAACTCAATCCTTGCTTCACACCATTTTGCAATGCAATGGCTTCGTCAAATGTTGAATATTTCATCAAGTAAAGGATAGGTGCAAATGTTTCGTCTTGCACAATTTCCCACTCGTTTTGCACTTCAGCAATAGCTGGTTTTACATAACAACCGCTTTCAAATCCAGCGCCTTCAAGTGTTCCACCTTCTACCACAAACGTGCCTCCGCTTTGCTTGATTTTGTCTAATGCAGCCAAATAAATATTTACTGCATCCTTGTCGATAAGCGGCCCAACGTGATTGTTTGCGTCAAGCGGATCGCCAATTCTGATTTGCTTGTATGCACTTGCTAAAGTTTCTTTCACTTGATCATACAAACTTTCGTGAATGATCAATCTACGCGTAGAAGTACATCGCTGACCACAAGTACCAACTGCGCCAAATACAATACCTGGAACCGCTATTTTAAAATCAGCATTTGGTGTTATGATGATGGCATTGTTTCCGCCAAGCTCAAGAATGGTTTTTCCCAATCTGCGACCAACTGCCTCGCCCACTTTCTTACCCATGCGGATAGAACCTGTAGCCGAAACCAATGGCACGCGCGTATCGTTGCTCATCAACTCGCCAATTTCGTAGTTTCCTACAACAAGGCAATTTACCCCTTCTGGAACTTCATTTTTAACGAATACTTCAGTGCAAATATTCATACATGCAACAGCACACAAAGGCACTTTTTCTGACGGTTTCCAGATACAAACGTCACCGCAAATCCAAGCCAACATACTATTCCAAGCCCAAACAGCTACCGGAAAGTTGAATGCTGAAATAACGCCAACAGTGCCCAATGGATGGTATTGCTCATACATGCGGTGCATAGGACGCTCGCTGTGCATGGTAAGGCCGTGTAACTGACGCGAAAGACCAACTGCAAAATCACAGATATCAATCATTTCTTGCACTTCGCCCAAACCTTCTTGGTAGCTCTTGCCCATTTCGTAGCTCACAAGCTTGCCAAGTGCTTCTTTTTTCTCTCTTAACGCTTCGCCAATTTGACGAACCACTTCTCCTCTTTTTGGAGCTGGCCACATGCGCCATTCAGCAAAAGCTGCTTGCGATTGAGCCACTACAGCCTCGTAATTAGCCGCAGAACTTCCTTTTACTTTTCCAATATGCGCACCATCAGTTGGTGATGATGAGTCATATGATTGACCATCGCTAGCCAGCCATTTAGTTCCTGTAAAAGTTCCTTCATTTACTGCCTCAAGGCCGAGTTCTTTTAAAAAATCTTTCATCTTCTTGTCTATCGTTTGCTGGCAAAGGTAGCATCACTTTTTAGAGCGAAAAGGATAGAAGTCACTTAGTTGGATAGAATTGAAAACCGTGCGCTTTTGATCAAGAAAGATCGAAGCAACTTTCTTGTGGTCATAGGATTTAAACGACTTTAAATTAGCGCCAGATACTACCTGTTTTTATACAGAATAAAACCTGCGCCAATCGTGGCAAACCATCCTTCTTTAGGTCTCACACCACCTTCAACCTTAAAATAGAGTTTGGGCCACATTTGGTAATCGTATTATTTGCCAAAAGAAGATTTTTTAGAGCGGTTTGGATTGAGATAAGAGATAAAACCTGCACGCCAGCCTATGCTTGGACCCACGCCTGTAGTGTCTATCCTAACCGAAGGGAGCATGAGGGCATCTATATAAACACGTGTCAAGCCAGAAGTTATACCTGCATCACCATCTACTGATGAAACCAAGGCTGCTTTGGTTTCGAATTCTAACCCGCCATAAATGCCGCGTGCCTTATAACGCATTGCAAAAGTGGTATCGGTATAAAAAGTGCGGTATAGATGTGTACCCGCTCGCAGCTTAAATGTTTGCTTAAATGTTGCTTCGCTTTCAATGTATTTTACGGTCGTAGTTCTGGTTTCTGTATACAAACCGCGCTGCGTAGACTCTGAATAAGACAGCACTACTTTCACGTCTTTTTGCTTTTTGTATGAAAACAACTTCATTGCTCCACCTAGTTCTACAAAACTGCCCCAGCCTTTGCCATCGAGCACTATTGGGCTAAGGTTAAGCGTGCCATATGCCTGCAAAAGCGGATTAAAACTCCATATTCCATCAAGACCAGCTCCCAAAGTCATGCTTGTGTTTTTGGCATAAGTAAGCGGACCTACACAACTTACTCCAATGATTTTGTCAGCTACAAAATCTGGATCGTCCTGTATTTTTTTGAACTGATAGTTTTGAGCTAAAGACACCTGGCCCAAACCAAAAACGAAGGCGAATAATAGCAATAGATTTTTCATAGCAATAAGATTTGCTGACGAAAATATTGCCCATCAAAAGGTTCAGAAATAAGTCAATTGACGTATAAATCAACCTTCCATTCGTTGCGAAAAGTTATTCAAATCCAAAACAAATGGCATTGGCTGCGTGAGAACGAGAAAGCTACCTCATTGCTTTGACAACATAATTATCCACTTACACAACATTAGTGTTACAAAGGATCTTAAGCGCTAAACATCAACAGTCAAGAGTTGTAAATTAAAGTTAATCTTGAGTTAAGAGCTAAGAGGTAAGCATTTTTTTAATCCAAATCATCTCGCTGGCTGCTTTAATCAAGAGTGATAAAAATCTTCTAATGCGAAAATTCTTTAGTGTATTCACTTTTTTATTTGTTTTCATTCTTGCTAATGGACAGCAAGTTGACACTGCCAAATGCGAGGCCCTATTGCGAACATGCGAAAAAATAATCTACAATAATCCAGATTCAGTTTTCCTTGTTGTAGAAGAAATTTTGTTGCTTGACCCAAATCAAACTGAGCCTGGTTTTTTGTCCAGAGCTTATCGTTTTCTTGGTATTGCGCACGAAATGAAAGGTGAATTTGACCAAAGTATGCGTTATTATGCACAGGCTCGACCACTAGCAGAAAGAGCGGGTGACCAAATACAAATTGGGAGATTAATAGTAGCCGAAGGAATTATATTTCAAAAAGTTAATAATATAGAACTTGCCCTCACCAATTATTTAAAGGCGCTTAAAATTTTTAAGTCTCAGAACTACCAAAAAGGCATAAGTGGCGCTTTAAATAACATTGGCTTATCCTATGTGAATCTTGGCTTTTATGAAAAAGCTAAGCAAATTTATCTAGAAGAAATTTCGAACTCATTAAAACGCAATGACTCAACAAGGCTATCTATTCAATATTGCAACATAAGCAATGTATACCATGACTTAAGACAATTGGATAGCGCCCATTTCTTCATTAAAAAATCCATTGAGATCGATTTAAAAACCAATAACCAATACGGTTTGGCTAGCAGTTACCAAACGCTTGCAAGCGTTTATGTCGGTTTGGAAAAATCTGATTCAGCGTTACTATATTATCGCATGGCAAAAAGGCTAAATACAGAAAACCACCTTTATACTGATTTGGTGGACAATCTGGGATCAATGGCCTTAATGTACCATGTAATAAACCAAAACGAGACTGCTTTGCTCTATCTAGACTCTGCTTATTTTATCGCTGATTCAATTCGTATTTCTTTTGAAAGTAAAAGTTGGCTAAATAAAATCAAAATAGCCGTGTTTAAAAAAACCGGTAACAAAGACCTAGAACTTGAGTATTCAAGGCAAAACTTAGCCCTTATTGATTCTATGAAAAATCAAGATTTGAAAGAAATGCTTTTGAAGTTTGAAATTTCAAAACAAAATACAGAACTTGAAAATCAAATCATTGAAGAGCGCGTTGAGCGCGAAAAATTAACCATTGCTAATTCAAGACAAAAAGCTTGGCTAATTACCATAGCTGCACTTCTTCTTATAACCATTTTAGCAACCGTATCCTTGTTTCAATCCTGGAAACTACGTTCCAAATACAATGAAGCATTAGAATCTAGAACCCAAGAATTAGAACTCGACCTTGAAAATTCAAAACGAATGATCAGCGTCTTAGCGCATGACTTTAGGGCCCCGATCGCTTCTGTAGCTCTCATTTTTGAGCATTTAACAAACAAAGAAATACCGAAAAAAGATATGGACCGCCTAACAAAGCGAGCCAAGAAAAACCTTAAAACCACACTTCGAAGCATTGATCAACTTCTGTTCTGGATTTCACGAGATAAAAAAATCAGATATCCATTACCTACCAGCGTCAATGAAACAATAGATCAAGCCGCTGAATTACATTCCATAGAACTGCAAGAAAAAAACATTGAGATTAAGCGCGAAAATTTAGACGGAGCGAGCGTATTATTCGATACTACCCAATTTCAAATCATCTGTAGAAACTTGATTCACAATAGCCTCAAGTTTCTTGAGCCAAACGGTACTATTACGATAAAATATGCTGAAACTGAAACTGAAAAAATGGTTACCATCGAAGACAATGGGCCAGGTATTGAACCAGAATTATTAAATCAAATTAATGCCCACGAA
Organism: Salibacteraceae bacterium; assembly: GCA_030727625.1. GTDB lineage: Bacteria > Bacteroidota > Bacteroidia > Flavobacteriales_G > Salibacteraceae > SHAN690. Next base: position 764 of record JANRBI010000210.1, on the reverse strand, counting down.
TTTCATCGAGTGCTTCCAAAGCAGCTTCGCGGTTCAGGTCTCGGGCTAGAACTAATTTTTGATATCGTACAACTAAACAACGGGAGCATTAAAATAGAAAGTGAAGTAGGAAAAGGCACCAGTGCCCACATTCTTTTTGCAAAGAAGAGCTAAAATTCTCTTTTGTAGTTCAGCGATCAAAAATCATTCTAACTTCCTCGATTCATAAAAATGCACATCTCTCTGCGGAAACGGAATGGTGACTTTGGCTTCGCGGAAACGCTGATCAATAGCAAAGCGCATGTCTGATTTTATGAATTCTACTTCCCAACTATTGCGTGCCCAAAACAGTACTTTGAAGGTGAGGCTCGAGTCGCCAAAGTCAGTAAACTGAACTTTTACAGGCATGTTGGGCTCTACGGCTTCGTGTTCTCTTGCAACATCGGTCAATATGTTCTTTACCAAATTGGTGTCTGACCCATAAGCTACACCCACAGTTACTTCAAAGCGTGTGAGGTCGTCCATGGTGGTCCAATTGATCACATTATCACTAACCAACTTGCTGTTGGGTACAATAATGGTAATGCCCGAACGGGTTTTAATTTTACTGGTACGGAAATCAATCTCGATAATGCGGCCTACCGTATTGTTGAATTCTACAATGTCGCCCACGCGCACTGTGCCTCCAAAAAGTAGGATCAAACCACAGGTAAAATCATTGAAAATTTGTTGAATACCGAGCCCTATACCGATCAATAATGCGGCAGAACTGGCAATGAGAATGG
>JANRBI010000209.1 GCA_030727625.1 Salibacteraceae bacterium | reverse complement strand
TTGTTCCTCGTTGGATTCCGCTTGATAAAGCAGTAGAATTTGATCCCGAAACTGAAAAACGAAGGCGATAAACCAACGCGCTTAGTTCAGATTCCACAACAGTGGCAATCCAAAATAACAGAGTAGCGTGATCACAACGATTGAAAATAAATTGAGCCAAACGCCCGATTTTACCATGTCATTCATTTCTACGAAACCTGTTCCATACACGATAGCATTTGGCGGAGTAGCAACCGGCAGCATGAATGCGCACGAAGCCGCAAAAGTGGCGCTCACCATAAACAAGTAAGGATGCGCATCTGTAGCCAAAGCTAAAGCTGGTAAAATGGGCAAAAGCATGGCCGTAGTAGCCATGTTTGAGGTGATTTCTGTCAAGAAATTAACGCCTGCAACCAGAATAAGTAAGAGCAAAAACACCGTGCCGAATTCCACTTGCGTCAACAATTCGCCAATCCAAAGCGCTAAGCCAGTAGATTCAAATGCAGCGGCCAGAGCCATGCCTCCACCAAAGAGTAACAAAATGCCCCATGGTAAATGCACAGTGTCTTTCCAGGTATAAATCCGCTCTTCATTCGCGCTGTTTTCTCCAGCAGGAATGGTGAAAAGTGCTAAACCAGCAATAACAGCTATGATGGAATCATCTAAACCAGAAAGACCCGCTTTTTGAACGAACGAGCGGCAAATCCACGCAAGTGCAGTAACCACAAAAACCAATAGCACGCGCTTTTCTTGCACACCTAAATTGCCCATTTTCTGAAGGCGATCTGCGATTAATTCTTTGCTACTGCCAACCACATTCACTTCATATTTAAAAGCAACACGCGTTAAATAATACCAAGTAGAAAAGAGCAAAATCACCGAAATCGGAAGTCCAATTTTCATCCAAGTGAGAAACGAAATTTCTACATCAAACACTTCAGCGACCACACCGGCAAAAATCAAGTTGGGCGGAGTTCCGATTAAAGTCGCCATGCCACCGATAGATGCGCTGTAAGCAATGCCAAGCATGAGCGCCTTGCCAAACTTTTGGCTTCCTTCTTTATCTGTAGCTTGACCTTTGATCACGGCTGTGGCTATTGGCATCATCATTACCGCTGTGGCTGTGTTCGAAATCCACATCGATAAAAAGGCCGTTGCCAGCATAAATCCTAAAATAATTTGATGCCGATTGTTGCCAACTGCTTTGATTATATGCAGTGCAATACGTTCGTGCAGGTTCCATTTTTCCATGGCTCCTGCCAAAATAAAACCACCCAAAAACAAGTAAATGTATTTGTGTGCATAAGGCGCTGTAACCTCCGAAATACTGAGTTCAGCAAACAATGGAAACAGGATAATAGGAAGCAATGCTGTGGCTGCTGGTGGCAACACTTCGGTCACCCACCAAATGGCAATCCATAGCGCACCTGCTAGCACAACTACTGCAGAATGAGACAAACCAGTCGGCTGAAAAAACAGGCTACATATCAAAAAGATGAGTGGCCCAGCTAACAGTCCGATATGTTTTTTATCCATCAAACAGTTTTTAGTATAACAATGCTACTGCAGTGCTTGAAGTGGCGCCAAAATCATGACCCGCATTGGCAATTGCCTTGAACTGCCAACGAAACGACACACCATAATCCAGTGCTATTTGTCTTGAATTATTGTAGAAATAATTTGCACGCTCTACCCGATTCAATCCTTGCTCATCGGCTTGGGCTGTATGTCTTAATGCATAGCTGTTTGGGTCAGTGTCATTCGCTCCTACTATCACGGTAAGCCTTCTTTCGAAAAGCTCTTTCAATACCGTTTCTGAAATAGGTGCAAAACCAAATCCATAGGGAAAATCAACTTCAAAATCGGGCATGGTATACCAACCAGCCGAGGCACTGATCACGCGATTGACGCGAGCATCTGGCTTAAAGAAAAAGTAGCGGTGTGCAACTTGTGCTCCAGCAGAATGGCCAAACACATCATATATGTTGGTTGCTAAATCTGTCCGGGATTTAAAATCGTCAAAAATGGGTTCGATCACCGAAAAAGTCCAAACAGATTCATCGTTTAAAGTAGCTTCACTTGGATTGTCGCCATCCACGAAAATGTTGCCCATGTGGTATTTATCACTGCCAGGATAGTAGGTGCTCGAAAATTCTGGAACCACCAAAATGAAATCATTGCTTTCAGATAAATCGATCATTGCATCGCGGCTTTCCATTGCATCGCGGCCATTGCCATGAAATACAATGAGTAGCGGACTATCAGAATTTGCACCTTCGGGAATGTGGTAAAAAACAACAATCGGTTTGTCGGCTAATGGTGCATAGCTATTAAAAGTATATTTTCCTGTACCATTCAATTTGAGATTGGTGGTTGCGATCGGTTTATCAACGATATCGTCCTTTTTACAAGAACTGACCATTAACAAACTAAAAACAGCCATCACGACAAGAAAAACTCTCATAAACAGATCTGATTAATCAAAACGTGAAGGTATTTTAAGATGCTTGCACTTCACACAAACCAATTATTTCTTTTTATTAATACCAATTTAAGACAGCGATGTTTGATTTAAGACATTGCTCATCAATTCAAGTTTGCGCTCAATCACAGGTTTTCGCACCGAAGCATAGCCCATAATCAATCCATTTTGATGAATGCTATTGTCAATGGCACACTTGCTTAAACTATGGGTTACAATATTGTTCTTATTTAAAACATCTACCAATAATTTGTCGGACACGTTGTTTTTCGTTTTTGCAAGAAGATAAAGATTGTGTGATGCTGACGGCACAATTTCCAGCGTGTTTTCAAATAACCGATTGAACTTAGAAAGGAAAACTTCTTTCCGCTCAAGCGATGCTTCGAGCACATTTTTCACATGATAATACAAGTGTTTTCCTTCGATAAATTGGTTCATTACAATTTGGATAGAAGGCGGCACAAATCGATGCGAGTGCTTTTGAAGCGCATCAACTGCAGGCAACAAAAACGGTGGCACCACCATGTATCCTAATCTAATAGAAGGATGCATCAAGCGATTAAACGTGCCCATGTAAATGGTGCGCTGCTCGGTGTCGAGCGAAAACACAGCAGGCAATGAATTGAAGCTGTTGCTGATTTCGTGTTCGTAGTCGTTTTCGATGATAAACGCGCCCATTTTACTTGCCTTGGCAAGCAGCGTTTTTCGCCTATTCATACTCATAACCGTGCCTGTTGGGTAATGATTTGATGGCGTTACATGAATCAACTTTGTCGCATCAAATTTGTATTGATCAAAATCATCTGTTTTAATGCCTTCAGCATCAATTTCGATGGGAAGCAATTCCGCTTCAAGTCCTTTAAAAATGGAATGCACGTTTGGAAAAGACGGATTCTCCATCACCACTTTATCGCCCTTGTTTAGGAGCACGGTTCCGATCATATAAAGCGACTGAACCGAACCCGACACAATCACAATTTGCTCAGGTTCACACTTGATATTCCT
>JANRBI010000208.1 GCA_030727625.1 Salibacteraceae bacterium | reverse complement strand
GCTTTTAAAGGACATCACTTTCATTTGCGCTACGAAAAATGGATTGTAAACCTTTTCGGTATTGGAATCATCCTTTTTTCTTGGTCTATTTATCTGCTGAATTTGAGAACCGTTTTAGGCTTCGAAGCCAAATGGCTTGGGCCAATAACACCAATAGGAGGCACGCTTTTAATCATCGGTTGGTTTTTGATGTTGCTCGATGGAATCTTCCTTTTGAAGGCAAGAAAAGACTAATTGTGCAAAAATTGTGAGTTAAATCAGTCTCACCGCATGAAATGATTCCCAAACTTTGCAGCGAAATTTTCTTGGTGAAAAATGAAATCAGAACCAAGATAAAATCACATCTATGAACGAATTCGGAAGAAAGCCAAAAGACTCATCGATTGCCGATATGGGCTTGGGTGGAGTGCGCAATGCGTACTGGAACCTCAACCCGGCTGAATTGGTGGAAGATACCGTTATCAATGGAGACGGTTTCTTAACAGACACAGGAGCACTAGCCATTGATACTGGCGAGTTTACCGGAAGGTCTCCTAAAGACAAATTCATCGTGTTTGATGAAACTACCGAAAACACCGTGTGGTGGGATGGCAGCTTCAACAATCGCTTTGATGCTGACAAAGTAGAACCTCTTCTTAATAGAATGAGCGCTTACTTGATGGACAAAGATGTGTACGTGAGAGATGCCTATGCTTGCGCAGACCCAGCTCACAGACTAAACATCAGAGTAGTAACCGAAACACCTTGGAGCAACATGTTTGCTTACAACATGTTTCTTCGCCCAGAGGCTGAAGAGCTCGACACATTTGAGCCGGAATGGACCATCATCTGTGTGCCAGGTTTTAATGCCACACCAAAAATTGATGGTACACGCCAACACAACTTTTCTATCCTAGATTTTACCCGTAAAATCGCTTTGATTGGCGGTTCTGGCTATACGGGTGAGATTAAAAAAGGAATTTTTACAGTATTGAATTACGTGCTTCCGCAAGATCGCAATGTGTTGAGCATGCACTGCTCAGCCAACATTGGCGCTGATGGCGACACGGCTGTTTTCTTTGGTCTTTCTGGAACAGGAAAAACCACACTTTCTGCTGATCCAAATCGCCAATTGATTGGTGATGATGAGCACGGCTGGACAGAAAATGGTGTATTCAACTTTGAAGGTGGTTGCTATGCAAAAACCATCGACTTAACCGAAGAAAAAGAACCACAAATTTGGAAAGCAATCAAGTTTGGAGCTTTGCTCGAAAACATTGATGTAATAGAAGGAACCAGCACGGTTGACTTTGAGGGTTGTTCTAAAACAGAGAACACACGCGTGAGCTATCCAATTCATCATATTGACAATGTAGCTGTGCCATCAATGGGCGGCAATCCAAAAAACATCTTCTTCCTTACAGCAGATGCTTTTGGTGTTTTGCCTCCAGTTTCTAAGCTCACTGCTGGGCAGGCTATGTATCACTTTATTTCTGGATACACTGCTAAAGTGGCCGGAACCGAAGCTGGAATCACTGAGCCTGTAACCACGTTTAGCGCTTGTTTTGGTGCTCCTTTCTTGCCCTTGCATCCAACTAAATATGCTGAAATGCTTGGAGAGAAAATGAAGGAACACAACGTGAATATTTGGTTGATCAACACTGGCTGGAGTGGTGGCGAATATGGTACAGGCGAGCGTATCAAACTAAAATACACACGTGCAATGATTACGGCTGCCCTTACCGGTGAGCTTGATAATATAGAAACCAAAACCCACGAAATTTTTGGTCTTCACATGCCTGTATCCTGTCCTGATGTGCCTGCTGAAATTTTAGACCCTAGAAATACTTGGTCTGATAAAGCAGCTTACGATAAGAAAGCAACTTCTTTGGCAGAAGAGTTCGTACAAAATTTCGAGAAATTTTCTGGCTCAGCCAGCGAAGAAATTCTTGCTGCTGCCCCTAAAGTGGCGCAAGAAGCTTAACGCTAAGTTTATTATTGAGATTGAAAGCCCTGACGAAACAATTTTGTCAGGGCTTTTCTTTTTTCAAGTCAACCGAAGAGGTGGCTTTTTCCAGATAAAAAACGCCTAAACTTCTGTTCCACTTATCGCCAACATCAAATCGTTGGGCTTTTGCTCTATAAATTGAAACGTTGAGATAATTGGCGTTTTCAAAGCCTTTCAATGTTTTTTTCTTGAGTTCGAAAAAGCCTTGATCTTTCAAAATCAATTCTTTCGTGGCATTAGAATCTGCTTCTAACAATAATAAAACCTTATCATTTTTATTGGAAGATCCACTCCAAAACAGGGAATCGCCCACGCCCACTTCTTCACCAAAATCAAGCACAAAACGATTCGGAAAAACAATGATCGTATCAATGACGATTTGCTGCTTGCAATAAGCTTTCATCGGAACTTCTTTTCCAAACAAGTCTTTTGCATTCACCTCTACTTTCGAACTTGAATCAAGCTTCCATCCTATTCCAACCTGATCAAACTCCACTTGATCAAATGGTGCTGCACAATGCTGAAAATTTAGCGTATCCATAGAAAGATTATAGGCATTTTTCCAACGCACATACTGTCCTGTTCTAAAATAATCATGCTCTGCTTCTAAGCGAACAGCTTGCGTTGCTTCAAGCGCGTCCTTATAATTCGCGGTTGATTTTCGAGTCATTCTGTGCGCAAGTTCATCTTCATCATAAAAATGCGAAGCGAGCCTTTTGTGCGAAAAGCATCCAGTAAACGATAGCATCAAGACGATGCAGAATAATATTAATAGCGAAAGATTTTTCAAGCGGAAGAAAAGGATTGCGAAAAGTTGATGCAATCTAGCATTTTTGCAGCGTTATGCTAAAAGACTTACCTCGATTTTATTTATCCGAAGCTGTTGCCAATTCAACCCATGAACTTAGCGATGATGAAGGAAAACACACGCGCGTTTTGCGCTTACAAACTGGCGACACCGTGCACGTGATTGATGGAAAGGGAAAACTATTTGAAGCTGAAATCTCGCTTAAAAAGAGATCTACGGAAGTAATAATAGGATCATTATTAGCCGAAGAAAAAGAAAATCCGAACCAACTCATATTGGCTGTTGCGCCTACTAAAAACATCTCAAGATTTGAATGGGTGATAGAAAAAGCAACCGAAGTTGGAGTGAAAACCATCATTCCTATCCGCTGCGAAAACTCAGAGCGCGGTCACATGAAGTTGGGAAGATTAGACAGAATAATGGCCAGCGCAATGAAACAATCGAAAGCGCTTTGGGCAACCGATATTTATGAGTTGACCGAATTCAAAGAAATAATCGACTTACAAGCGGATGAAAAATTAATCGCTCATTGTGTTGATAGCTTCGAAAAACAAACGATTCAAAGCCTAATCGGTGGAAACACAAGTAGACTAATCGCTATTGGACCTGAAGGTGATTTTAGCATAAATGAAATTGAAACTGCATTGCAAAACGGTTTCAATAGCCTTTCGCTTGGCCAAAAAAGACTCAGAACAGAAACTGCAGCTAT
>JANRBI010000207.1 GCA_030727625.1 Salibacteraceae bacterium | reverse complement strand
CCAATGTTGTTTTTCAAAAACAACCAGCTAAAATCATTGGGAGAAACCTTGATCGGCTTCAGCGTACTCTTCATGGGTCTAGACTTTTTGAAAGAAAGTGTCCCTGTCATTACTCCAGATCAACTTCAATTTCTCGTTGATCTTTCTGAATATGGAATTGGGTCCACATTATTGTTCGTGTTGATCGGAACATTGCTTACCGTAATTGTACAATCATCATCAGCTGCAATGGCGCTTACCATCATCATGTGCGAACGGGGAATGCCGCTAGAAATGGCAGCAGCTATCGTACTTGGCGAAAACATTGGAACAACCATTACTGCAAACTTAGCCGCGCTTATAGGAAACGCGCATGCCAAACGAGCAGCACGTGCGCACCTAATTTTCAACCTTGTTGGGGTAACATGGATGCTTTTTGTTTTCCCTTTCTTCTTAGATGGCATCAACTCCTATATGGCAACTACTTCTGTAGGCATGCCATCTGCTGAAAACAGCACCGCCACCAAATGGGCGCTCACGCTGTTTCACTTGTCTTTTAACGTGGTAAATACTATAATTTTAATCTGGTTTGTGAGCGCAATAGCTAATGTAGTTACCAGAATGGTAAAGGCTAAATCAGATGAAGACGAGCACTTTTCTTTAGAATATATAGGTGCAGGTATAATGAATACGCCTGAACTATCCTTGATTGAAGCTCAGAAAGAATTGGTGAAATTTGGCGGTATCACACACAGAATGCTTCATTTTTTAAAAGAATTACTTTCAGAAAAAGAAAAACGGGAGCAACGCATTAAGCTAGACCGAATTCAGAAATACGAAGAAATTACCGACCGCATTGAAGTAGAAGTTGCAGATTATTTACTCACAGTATCACAAGGTGAATTGTCCGAATCTAGCAGCTTGAAAGTGCGCAGCATGCTTGACATTGTAAGCGAAATAGAGCAAATTGGAGATATTTTCTACCAAATGTCGAGAACGTTTGATCGAAAGATTGAAGCGAAAGCGTGGTTTACGTTAGAACAACGCAGAAGCCTTGTTTCAATGTTCGATCTATTGGATCATGTTTTTGAAAACATGGTTTTTAACCTAGAGAATAAATACGAGGATATTGATTTGAAAAAAGCTGAAGCCATGGAAAAAGAAATCAATGACCTTCGCGATAACATCCGCAAAGAACACCTTGACAACATGGGTCGTGGCAATTACAATATAGACAGCGGCATGATTTACAATGACTTATATAGCGGTCTTGAAAAAGCTGGCGACCACATTATGCAAATCAATAGAGCAATTGCGGGAAAGGTTTAATTAGGAATAACAAATGTGGGTGTTGTAACCAAATTGCTTTTGTTTCCTGCTCTATCTAAAATATTTGTCTCAAAGCGTATGGTATCGCTGTTTTGACGAACTGCCCCGAACTTTTGCTCTAACGTACCTACCAACTTGTTATCGGTATTCACTTTCTCGCTAAAAGGAATTTTTGAGAAAAAGGCGATGTTCTGGCCAGAATCTGGTTCAAACAATATCCACTGACCATTTATCTGTTCATACAGATAAGTTTCGATATCGAAGCCACCCGTGCCATTTTCAAAACCGATGTCACCCTGACAATCAGTAAACTGGGTGCGCAGCGTAAGTGAATCTGCATCAGGAGTAATTTGATAAAAAATGGTATCAAACGTGAGAGTAGGAGCTGGCTCATCGCATGTTTCGCGCTTACACGCACAAAAGCCCAACAGCATAATGCCCGCAGCCATTACTTTTGAGCCCGATAGTTTAATATTTATTCGCATCACTTGAGTTCGAAATTACAGATTGAAAATCGATTATCGGCCTTACATACAGACGATGACTTCAAGTCTTTTGTTAAAGAAGTATTTGCGCATCAAGTAGAGAATAACGCTGTATACCACTCATTTCTTGGTAATACCAGTCGTTTAGATACACACGAAACCACTTTTCTGCCTATCGAACTCTTCAAAAGCCAGCGTGTGAGTTGCGAGCCAACCGCAGCATTGACCTTCAAAAGCAGCGGCACAACAGCTACAGGCAGATCCACGCATTACGTTTTTGATAAATCACTTTATCAGTTTACGAGCAAACATCATTTTGAAAACTTGTATGGTGCTTTGGGCAATTTCACGTTGCTCGCACTATTACCCTCTTATCTTGAAAATGGAGAATCTTCTTTAGTTTTTATGGTGGAGGATTTCATGCAATACACCAAGTCAGATTCTCAATTTGTACTGCATCAACCAGAAAAGCTTCTTCAACTGTTGCAAGCACTGAGTGCCGACAAAAAACCAACGCTGCTTTTTGGTGTAAGCTATGCCCTACTCGATTTTGCGGAAGCACAAAAAATTGATTTCCCCGAACTCATCATCATGGAAACAGGTGGCATGAAAGGTCGCAGACAAGAATTGACCCGACCAGAATTACATGCGGCCATCAGAAAAGGATTTCCAAACAGCCAAATTCATTCAGAATATGGCATGACCGAATTGCTTAGTCAAGGCTATTCAAAAGATGGAGAATGGTTTACCGCACCAAAGTGGATGCGTGCCTTCACTACTGATGTAAGTGATCCTTTCGAAATGCAAGCTACAGGCAAACGCGGCCTACTTGCTTTTATAGATTTAGCAAACTACCATAGCTGTGCATTTATCCAAACACGCGATATTGGCATTGTGAGACCTGATGGCACTTTTAAAGTAGAAGGCCGATTAGACCACAGCGATTTGCGCGGATGCAACTTGTTGTACACTTAAAGTCTTTGGCTCAATACTTGCTAAATCAAACTCCTAAAACTTCAGCGTTATGAAAACCCTTATCGGATTTGCAATTATTGCCTTGATAAGCACAAGCTGTGCAAGCAAGTATGTGCTAAACACCGGCACCATAAATAAGTATCAGATCTCGAATGATGATCTCACAAAGATTCAGTTTTACAACAGTCAAGACATAGTGCTGACCCGCTATGAAAATATAGCTCAAGATAAAAAAACGGAGAAAGGCACCCTAAGTCTAAGCACTGGCAAAGAGCTAGACCAAGTGGTAATAAAAGCTGACACACCAGGAAAAGTGGTGAAAAAACTAGAAAATGGAAGCATTGCTGTAAGCTTTGAACCAGACGACAACAAGTATTTGATTTTTGGAACAAGCAGCGCTTCTGACACTTATAAGCTACAAGCTATTTCTTGGAAAGATGGCAGAGGAAAAATCAACTATGGAGGAATGACTTATTTCACAAATGTTGGAAGCGAACATTGCTTTGTGAGTTTTAAGCTAAAACGTGAATATCGCGAAGACAAGAAGCTTCGATACGCAAAAGGGAATAAGATATAGAAGATTAATTAAAGGTTAACACACTCCGAAAAGCCGATAAATTGATGATTTATGGGCTTTTTGATTTCAGGCCATTTTACATACAGCTAACAATGGTAAAAATGGCTTCACGATTCACTCGCAGTTTAGACCAATTTCGAAGATGTTTTTCTAATATTTAATACTTGCA
>JANRBI010000206.1:16828-18831 GCA_030727625.1 Salibacteraceae bacterium | reverse complement strand
AGCGAATATTTGTCTTCAGGACCATTTTTTGGTCGACCCAAATGACTCATCAACACTACCGAACCACCATCAGCCAAAATCTTTTTGATGGTAGGCACCGCTGCAACAATGCGCGTGTTGTCTGTTACTTCAAATTGGTCGTTTAACGGAACATTAAAATCTACACGAATTAGTGCGCGTTTTCCAGCAAAGTTGAAGTTGTCAATAGTAGCCATGGTATGTTTTTATTGGGTGGCGAAGGTAAGTTTTACGTTAAAATTTGAATTCATTTTGCGAATGTTCGTAATAGATAAATAATCCATTTCAAACCAAAAACAGCCCCATTCGGAGCTGTTTTCAATCATTCTATTTTTGAAAAGCGTTTAATTCTGAGGAAAAAACTCCAGCGTAGTTTTGTTTCCAATCACACTTTTAGTAATGTACATAACTCCATATTGGTTAAATGTTATGTATTCTCCATTCGCTTGATTAATGAGTTTGTAGGTGTCGTTTTCTACTGTTTCGGTTTCCACTTTAGCATCAGAAATCACCAGTTTAAACATGTTTGGATAATTCACCAAAAAGTAAGCTTTATCGCTGTAATCACCTAAAAACATTGGGTAAGGCATGTCGCTACTTTTGTTTTCGGTAATGTCATAGTGCTCAACAATCTTGTTGTTTTCGTCAATGTGTACCACGGTTAAGTCAGTGAACTGCGTGTTTTTCATGTCGCCAACGGTGGTGGTAGATTTTGATGTTTCGAATAAATAACGATGGTTGTTTCGTTCAAAAATGCCGACAGGCACATCTACTTTAGTTACACCTGTGGTGCTGGTTGGTTGGTAACCCGTGGATGGAGCAGCAGCTTTTTGTTCTGTTTTTAGGTATTCAGATTTTTCAGAACCTACTTCTTCTTCCGTAGTTGGGAAAAGTGTTTCGGCAGTGCCATCAGGTTTAAGCAAATGATGCTGGTAGAATGGTTTGAAGATTTTGTCTCGGTTTAAACTAACCACATAAATTCCTTCTTTTCCAGTGTATGAAAATGTTGGAGTAAAAGAGTTTAGCCCATTTTTTCCAGAGTTGATTTCCCAAAAGTTTGGCTCTCCATTTTCATCAATTCCCATGATCACAATGCTTGAGCTTGCGTCTTTGTCGTTTGGTTTTAAAACCGTCCAGCCATAAGCACCAGATACTTTTACGTCATTGTCATAAACCAATGCCGAAGCAAACATCGGGTTGGTTTTTCCATCATAGGTTTTTGATGCCAACAATTCGTATTCAGAATCGCTGCTTTGAGAAATGTAAATCTTTAGCTCTACACTTTCTTTGTCTGAAACTTTGGTGGCAGCCAAACGGATATTATCAATTACTTCCCTTTTGAAAAGCAAGTTTTCACCTTTTGGCAGGGACATTTTTCCACCACCAAGAACCGCTTTCAATTCTTTAAAACCAGATTTCATAGCCTTAAGATCATCGGCCAGTGTGCTGTAGGTAGATTTATAGCTAACCGCAGGATATTCATAGAAACCATACTTCTGCTTACCCACAGCCACTAGTGCCGCAAATTCGCGTTCAGTTAAATCAGGAATTTGGTCTACGTTTTTTAAACTATAAGTCACAGGAATATGATCAGCAATAATTGGGTGAATAAAGCTCGCGGGGTAGTGCATGGTATAAGCCGTATTTGATTGTAATTCGCGCACAGCAACTACCCAAAATTTTGTGGCCGCAGCGCCAGTTTCGCCAAATGTTTGTCGTACCAAAACCAGCACGCGATTGCTGTTATTTACAAACCCTCTGTAGTCGTTTTCATCTTTTTTTTCTGCGAAAGCACCTATGTATGCTGGATTGTAAAACTCTAAATCACTGATGACAGTTGCTGGCAACTCTTGCAAGTACATGATCGAAAACTCATTGCTTGCAATGGCTTCATAGTTAAGTACATCAAAGTTTTGATTTTCGCCAAGCGCAATGGTTGGCACCTCCATTTTCACGGGCTTTTTTTCTTGTGCAAAAACATGAAT
>JANRBI010000206.1:13622-16728 GCA_030727625.1 Salibacteraceae bacterium | reverse complement strand
CAATGGTTGGCACCTCCATTTTCACGGGCTTTTTTTCTTGTGCAAAAACATGAATCGAAGAAAAAATCAAGCAACTAAGGACGAGGTTTTTCATTATGAGTAGGTTAGATAAAGCGTTATGATTAATGCATAAATGTAGACAAAGCTTGAAATTAAGTTGTGGAAGTGGAAAATGAGGGTATTCATTTCGAACAATAGAGAGTGCTATGTTGAATTTGATTGGTCCAACATGTTTCACTTCTGTGTTTGTAAATGGTTGAGGTTTTTTACTTTTAGGCAAGTTTTACATTATGACTACGATTACAATAAATCAAGACGCGGATTTAGATAAGCTCAACTTTGAGAGTCTAGATGATTTGAAAGCTTATTTATTTGAGCAACAGCAATGGGAAACGTTGCAGTCAGAAAGTTTTTATGCTGAGTTAGATAGAAGGGCCGCCTTGGCAATTCAAAATAGGTCTAATTTAAAAACGCTAGATGATTTAACTTCAAAGCTGAATGAGCGCAAATAACTATGTGCTGTTTTTAACAAGTGAGGCAGAAGTTGAGATTGTTGATGCGGTGGTTTGGTATGAAGAGCAACAAACAGGTCTCGGTGAGCGATTTGAAATAGAAATCCGAAAATCATTCAAACGGATTTTGGAGAATCCTTTGACTAACGCCAAAATTCATGGCGAAAAAAGAAGAGCAAAAATCACTCACTTCCCTTATGGGATTTATTATCAACTGATTGAAAATGATGTAATCGTTTTGGCTGTAGTTAGTTATTTGCGTAATCCTAATTTATGGAAGAGTAAGTAACTTAAAACAAAGATTAAAATGCCAAAAGCATTCTTTATTTCAAAATCGGAAAAAGGATGCTTTTCTAATTTCTTTGCAAGACCATCTTGCTCTTGCAACTTGTCGCTTGCTCCTACTATCTTTACGGCTTCTTAATATGAAGAGCAAAGAAATACCTGGACAACATGAGTTGAAGGCCGTTCTTACCAAAATGGTAGACGAAGGCCGCTTGCCTCATGCCTTGTTGATTCAAGAACAGGTAGGTGGCACAGGTTTGGCCATGGCGCGCTTTCTTACACAATACATGTTGTGCAGCAATCGTGCTGAGCATGATGCTTGCGGCACGTGTTCATCATGTATAAAAATGCAATCAGCCACGCATCCTGATGTTCACTTTTCGGTTCCAGTAAATAGTAACGATCGCGTAAAAGCGTCAGACAATATTTACACCGATAGTTTTATTTCTGAGCTGCGCGAATTCATGATTCAAAAACCGTTTAGCAATCTGCGCGGTTGGTACGACCATATTAATTTGGGTGCCAAAGTGGGGTTGATCAACGTAAAAGAGGGTAATCAAATTCAGAAAAAATTGGCGCTTCGCGCTTTTGAAGGAGGTTACCGCGTTTTCATTATTTGGAACGCAGATCTTATGAATGATGATTTCGCCAATAAGATTCTAAAAAACCTAGAAGAACCTTCGCCAAAAACAGTGTTTATTCTTGTGAGCAGCGCGCCAAGCAAATTGTTGCCAACGATAATTTCACGCGTTCAGCGATTTCAAGAAGAACACCTTTCTGAAGAAGAACTTGCTGATTTCTTAGTGGCTCAAGCTAATATTGACCGAGCTAAAGCGGTAGATATCGCCTTTAGGACCGAAGGCAATGTGTTTGAAGCAATGAAAGAAGCCAACAACGAAATAAACCCGTGGCTCACCGAGTTTAAACTTTGGATGCGCATGGCTTGGGGTCGCGATTTAGTTGGCATGTTTGACTGGAGCATGAAAATGGCCGGCAACAATAGAGATACGCAACGCGAGTTTGTAGAAGGCACGCTCAAAGTAATTGACCGTTGTTTTCGATTAGGTTGGATGGATATTCACATCCCAATGGAAGGTGAAGAAGCGAAGTTTTACAAAGACTTTTCGCCATACATCAACACGGCTAATACCGAAGGATTTTTAGAACTATTGCAAAAAGCTGCTTTTCATATTAGTAGAAACGTGAACGGAAAATTGGTGTGGTATGATGCCAGCATCGAAGCCGTGAGGCTGGTTCACGCAGGAAAAAAAGCGAAGGCTGAAACAGAAGCCCAAGCATAATTATGAATCGATAATCGCAGAGCATATCAAGCTTGAGTTAATCGAGCTAGCTTTGTGAATAATAAAGAAGAAAAGCAATGGCATGTGGAAATTGTAGTAGTGGAGGTTGTGGAACAACTCCAGCAGGCTGCCAAAATAACGGCAACTGTGGCACAAGCGGTTGCAACAAACTCGATGTGTTTGACTGGCTTGCAGGTATGCAACGCCCCGGAAACGCAGGACCAGAGTTTGTTGAAGTAAGATTTAAAAATACCCGAAAAGAATACTTTAAAAATACCGAAGACTTAACGGTTGGTGTAGGCGAAATGATAGCTGTTGAAGCTACCACAGGCCACGATATTGGTATGGTTTCGCTCACGGGCGAATTGGTAAAGTTTCAAATGCGCAAGCGAGGTATTAAAGAAGACAGCCGCGAAATCAAAAAAATATACCGTAAAGCGCACGAAGGCGACATTGAAAAATGGAAAGAAGCGCGCGAAATGGAACACGAAACCATGATCAGAACACGCGAAATTGTGCGCGAATTAAAGCTGAACATGAAGATTTCGGATGTAGAATACCAAGGCGATAAAAACAAGGCCACGTTTTATTACATCGCTGATGAACGTGTAGATTTTCGTGAGTTGATCAAAAAACTTGCAGATCAGTTTAGAATCAGAGTTGAAATGCGCCAAATCGGCTCTCGCCAAGAAGCAGGAATGGTTGGTGGTATCGGATCTTGTGGTAGAGAATTATGCTGCAGTTCTTGGTTAACTGATTTCAGAACGGTTTCTACCGCAGCAGCGCGTTATCAGCAATTGAGCATCAACCCGATGAAGCTTGCAGGGCAATGTGGAAAATTGAAGTGTTGCCTCAACTATGAGTTGGATAGCTACATGGACGCCATCAAACAAATTCCAGATCATCGCACTAAGCTCAAGACAAAGCGCGGTATGGCGTTTCACCAAAAGACTGACATTTTCAAAGGCATGATGTGGTTTTCGTATGAAGATGCTCCATCAGAATTCA
>JANRBI010000206.1:0-13522 GCA_030727625.1 Salibacteraceae bacterium | reverse complement strand
GACATTTTCAAAGGCATGATGTGGTTTTCGTATGAAGATGCTCCATCAGAATTCATTGCCATGGAAGTGGATAGAGTGAAGGAAGTGATTGCGCTGAATAAGGAAGGCAAAGACGTTGATGATTTGGTGAAATTCACATTCAAGGAAGAAATAAAAGTTCAAGAAGTGAGTTTTGGTGATGTGATCGGTCAAGAAGATTTGACTCGTTTCGACAAGAAAAGTGAGCCGAAGAATAAGTCAAGAAACAAGAACAGAAAGCCAGGAAATAGAAACCAACAAGGCGAGCAAAAAACAGAACAAATCACAGGAGATAAACCCGTTCAAAAACAAAATCCGCCAATCAAAAAACCACAGCCACAGCAAGCCAAACCGGCTGAAGGTGGAGCAGAACAAACTACGGCTCCAAAAAAGAAGCGACCAAATCGCAACTTTAAGAACAAAAACAAAGGCAACAAACCAAACACAGGTGATGCGCCAGCATAAACTCAAAATAGCAGCCGTTTTGTTGATGGCCATGGCCGCATGCACTAAACCTGCATTGATCAATCAAACGCAAGAAGTGCAAAGTGGTGATTGGGAATTTAATGATGTAAAGCGATTTACACATGAAGTTTCGGATACCCTTTCGCCCTTCAATTTTTATGCACAAATAAGGCATAGCGGCAATTATGAGTATCAGAATTTGATCATTTATTTCAAGACATATTTCCCAAACAACACCTTTATTGTCGACACGATAGATTGCCCAATGGCCGAAGCTTCGGGCAAATGGATGGGCAGTGGTTTGGGAGATTTGCTTGATAACCAAGTTATGTTTAAAAGAAACCTACAATTCCCCTTGGCGGGAACATACAATTTCGAAATTCAGCACGCCATGCGGCCCGATACCATTCACGAAATTTATGATGTCGGATTGCTGATCAAAAGCGCCTATGAATAATTTGCAGCCTAGCGAATCATGAAGAAGTATATTATCATTTTTTGGACGCTCGTTTTCACTGGAATTCTGAGCGTTTTTCTTGTTTTCTTCCTTGCCGAACAAGGCTACTTGGGAAAAATGCCAACCATTCAAGATTTGGAAAACCCGAAGAGTAATTTGGCCAGTGTGATCTATTCTAGTGATGGCCAGGAGCTGGGAAGTTATTTTTATCAAAATCGAACGAATGCCAAGTATAAAGACATGTCTCCTTATTTGGTAAACGCGTTGATCGCAACAGAAGATGAACGTTTTCGATCTCACCCAGGCATTGATGTAAGAGGTACTGTGCGTGCAATGGTTTATTTAGGGGCAAATGGAGGTGCAAGTACTATCACACAACAGTTGGCCAAAATGCTGTTTACAGAGCAGAAATCGGCAAACAAAATAAGACGTGTTGTGCAAAAATTGAAGGAGTGGATTATTGCTTCTAAGTTGGAGCGCTACTACACCAAAAACGAGATTGTGGCGATGTATTTCAACCGTTTCGATTTTGTAAATAATGCAGTTGGCATTAATTCGGCCGCCAAAGTATATTTCAATTGCAAGCCTGATTCGCTCGAAATACATGAGGCAGCAATGTTGGTTGGCATGGCAAAAAACCCCTCACTTTTTAATCCGATTCGTAGACCAGACACCACTTTACAACGCAGAAATGTAGTGCTAGGTCAAATGGTACGAAACAAGTTTATCACACAGTTAGAATTTGATTCGATCTCGCAATTGCCGCTTGGCATCGATTATCAAAGTGTAGATCACAATGATGGAGTTGCGCCCTATTTTAGAGAAACGTTGCGGGCAAAAGTTACGGACATACTCAATACCCGAGTAAAAGACAGTGACGAATATTTATATGCAAAACCTGATGGTGAACGATATGACGTGTATCGAGATGGATTGAAAATATACACCACCATCAATTATAAAATGCAGAAGTATGCTGAAAATGCTGTAGCAACTTATTTAGGCGAATACCTTCAAAAAGAGTTTTCAAGTCAATTACTAAAACGCAAAAACTTTCCATTTGCCAGTCTTTCTGATGATCAAGTAGAAAGTGTGCTGAGCACAGCAAGAAAGCGCAGCGAGCGCTATCGAATTCTTACAGGAAAAGAATGCAGCAACTGTCACCGTAGAGGCGATTTTATTCAAGAAGAGAATATAGAAGGCGTTGATTATTGGGTTTGCCAAGCTGACGATTGCGAGAAAACAAGTAGAAAAATAGATCAAGATTCGGTAGAGTTAGTGTTTGATATTCCAGTAGAAATGAAAGTGTTTTCATGGAGAGGAGAAATTGACACAACGCTTACGCCAAACGATTCTATTCGTTATTATAAAAGCTTTTTACAAGCAGGTTTAATGAGCCTTGACCCAGCCAACGGACACATAAAAGCGTGGGTTGGCGGCATTGATCATGAGCACTTTGCTTTTGATCACGTGCAACTTGCAAAACGTCAAGTTGGCTCTACGTTTAAGCCTTTTGTATACGGACTTGCGCTCGAAGCAGGCTTGAGTGCTTGCCACATGGTGCCTGATATTAAGCACGGTTTCAAAAGAGGAGAATTTGGCTTACTGCAAGATTGGGCCCCTAGTAACGGAGAGGCATTTAGTGGAGTTGAAGTAAGCTTGAAATATGGACTAGCCAACTCAATGAACAACATTACAGCCTGGGTTATGAAGCGTTTTACGCCACAGGCTGCGGTGCAATATGCGCACAAGTGTGGTATCGAATCTTTTATTGATCCAGTGCCCGCACTATGCTTGGGTGTGGCTGATATTAGTTTGTTTGAAATGGTTACTGCCTACAGCACGTTTGCCAACAAAGGCATAAGAATGGAACCAACCTATTTGTTGCGTATCGAAGACAATGGTGGCAACGTGATTTACGAAGCGGGTCAAGAAATAAGAGAGGTGATGAGTCCAGAAAATGCATATAAAGTGATTGATCTTATGCGTGGTGTTACGGAAGGCGAGCGCGGTGGACCAGAAAATAAAAAAACCGGAACAGCTATCAGGTTGAGATACGATAGCCCAACACGCGGTTATGATGGTGTTCCATCTAATGTTCAGATTGCAGGAAAGACGGGAACCACACAAGGAAACTCTGATGGCTGGTTTATGGGTATTGTGCCAGAATTGGTAACAGGCGTTTGGGTTGGTGCAGATGACAGAAGTGTGCGATTTTTAAACACCTCTTGGGGTCAGGGAGCTAATACGGCTTTACCAATTTGGGGTTATTATATGAAAAGTGTTTGGGGCGATAAAAGCTTGAAAATAGATCAAGACAAGCCTTTCGAAAAACCTGAAAGTTTGAAAAACTATAATTTCGAGTGCGATAAAGCAGGAAGCGAACAAGATCCTTTTGGAGTAACAATTCCTGATTGTCCAGAATGCATATACGATTAAACCATGGCGATAAATAAAGTTGTAGCAAGTGTAACTGAGGCCGTTCAAGGCATTGAAAGTGGCATGACATTCATGTTTGGTGGTTTTGGCCTTTGCGGAATTCCTGAAAATGCCATTGCTGCTGTTCGCGCAAGCGGAATAAAAGAATTGACGTGCATTTCAAACAATGCGGGTGTTGATGGTTTTGGATTGGGCTTGCTGCTCGAAACACGCCAAGTCAAAAAAATGATTTCGTCTTACGTTGGCGAAAACGATGAGTTTGAACGCCAAATGCTTTCAGGAGAACTAGATGTAGAGCTGATTCCACAAGGAACTTTAGCCGAGCGTTGTCGCGCAGCTGGAGCAGGTATTCCAGCATTTTTTACACCTGCAGGCTACGGCACCGAAGTGGCCATTGGCAAAGAAGTGCGCTGGTTCAACGGCAAACCCCATTTATTAGAACACGCATTTAACGCTGATTTTGCTTTTGTAAAAGCACAAAAAGGCGACACTGCTGGTAATTTAATCTTCAACGCAACGGCACGAAACTTTAATCACGCCATGGCAATGGCGGGTAAAATTACCGTGGCCGAAGTAGAAGAATTAGTGCCTGTGGGCGAATTAGACCCCAACGAAATTCATACCCCAGGAATATTTGTGCAGCGCATTTTCAAAGGAGCACATTTTGAAAAGCGCATCGAAAACAGAACGGTGCGCAAATAATCTACTCAACCCAAAACAATGGGGCTTTTGAGTCAATCCCGTTTTTTTAGCATGCAAAGCCGAGTGTATTGGCTCATGTTTGCTGCTGCCATTTTGCGCATTTGTTGCTTGTCTTTTACACAAACAGTAGATGCAGACGCTGTTTCACGCGTATTCATGTCCTGGGTTTGGATGGAAAAAATGGAATTCATAGCCCAGGGCGTTTGGCTTCCGTTTCATCAATATTTGCTTGGCATCGGGTTTTGGCTGTGGCCAGATTTAGTGTTTACGCCAAAGCTCATCAACCTGCTTATTTTCACCATTTGCGTTTGGCCGTTTTACAAATTCTGCAGTATGCTATTTGGCGAAAAAACGGCTTGGCTGCCAACGATCATTTTCATGCTGTCGCCCGCTCTTTTGCGCAATGGCTTCATGGCAATGGCTGGTGTTCCTTACATTTCTTTTGTGATTTTGGCTATGTATTTTGCCCAAAAAACAGCAGAAAGCGGCAAGCAAAAGCACGCGATACTCGCTGGTGTTTTCATCACTATAGCAGCAGGATTTCGCTACGAAGCTTGGGTAATAAGCGGTCTCCTTTTTTGGATGATGGCGCTTCAAGGTCAGCGCAAAACATTGATTTTATACACACTGATTGCGGCAAGTTATCCTGCCATTTGGATGCTTGGTAATTACATCATTCAAGGCGATGCTCTGCATGGCTTAAACGGAGCGTATGACTGGAATGTGGTGCGTGCTGGTGTAAACGAGCACATGTCGCTAACCGAGCACGTGAGGCGTATTCTGTTTTTTCCTCTTTCTATTGGAATTAACACGGGTTACTTTTTAGGCTTGGCCACTTTTATTGCGCTTGCTATTTCCATTTTCAAAAAGAAATTGACCAAACCACAAATGCTTTGGTTGCTGCCATTTTTGTTTGTCTTGATTACCTATATCGTAAAAGCAGACAATGGCACATTGCTGCTCAAACACCGCTTCACCATTACGATATTGGCTTTTTTTGTTCCTTATTCTGCTTTGCTTATCGCGTCAAGCGCGAAATGGAAAAACGTGGTTTATGGAACCTTAGCGGTGCTCATTTTTCCATTGTCGTTTTGGTTGCCAAAGGCAAATATTCATCACTTGTTTTTCGCGCCAAGCGAACTAAAAGAAGCAGTGTATCAAGTGCGTGATATTGGCTTGACTACAGCGCAACCTATTCCAAGATTGATCGGTAATCGTGCGGAAAATGTTCGTGAGATTCTCTTGAAAAACAAACTTCCCGATGACGGAATTATCCTCGACTTTTTTGGTTGGGACGACACTTATTTTGTGGCGCTTCATACTACACATCATCCAAGTGGGGTGTTTTTGCAGAATGGCGCCATGAATGATGAGCCAGCTTGGGATAGAATGAATGTGTTTTTAAACGAATTGCTTCCAACCAATAAGTCGGGTATTTTGGTGTTGAACCCAGAAAGTAATTTTGGCAAAACGATGAATCATTCACAGATTCAAATTCCGAATTCAAACCAAACCTTGCTGCTGAATAAAATCGCTGAAACAAACGGTTTGACCATCTATAGGTATAAATTTGGCACAGAAGAGCACTACGAATCTTAAAAGAGACAAGACAATGGCATTAGACAAAAATGGAATCGCACAGCGCATCGCTCAAGAGCTGAAACATGGATATTACGTAAATCTAGGTATCGGAATTCCGACTTTGGTGGCGAACTACATTCCTAAAGGAATTGATGTTGAGTTTCAGAGCGAAAACGGAATGTTGGGCATGGGTCCATTTCCGATTGATGGTGAAGAAAGTGCAGATTTGATCAATGCCGGAAAGCAAACCATAACTGCCGAGCCAGGCGCTACTTTTTTTGACAGCTCAACGAGCTTTGCTATGATTCGTGGTCAGCATGTGCACTTAACCGTGCTTGGCGCCATGGAAGTAAGCGACCAAGGCGATATTGCCAACTGGAAAATCCCAGGAAAAATGGTGAAAGGCATGGGTGGCGCCATGGATTTGGTGGCTTCGGCTCAAAACATTATTGTAGCCATGATGCACATCAATCGTGCAGGCGAATCAAAGCTTCTGCGTCAATGTACTTTACCACTTACAGGTGTAAAATGTGTGAGCAAAGTAGTCACGGAACTGGCCGTAATGGAAATTACAGATAACGGATTCAAACTGCTGGAACGCGCTCCAGGAGTTAGCGTAGAGCAAATACAACAAGCCACCGAAGGCCGCTTGATCATTGAAGGAGAAATACCTGAAATGAAGTTGTGATACAAACATTAACGAGAACAAATCCACATCACAATCCTTTAACCAAGCAATGATATTAATCACCGGAGCAACGGGTATTGTAGGCTCGCATATCTTAATTGAATTGCTGAAAAAGGGCGAAAAAGTACGTGTGTTAAAACGCAGAAATGCCAGCACCGAAGCCATAGGTCAACTGCTTGCTTTTCATAAAATGGCGCCCGAAAACATTGAGTATGCTGAGGGCGACATCAACGATATTGTTTCGCTTGACGATGCCTTGAAAGGCTGCCACACGGTGTATCACTGTGCGGCCATGGTTTCTTTTCATCCGGCTGATGCCGAAGCATTGTTTCAGGTAAATATTCTCGGCACGAAAAATATGGTAGATGGCTGCATTAACCATGGGGTAAAAACCTTTGCATACATCAGCTCTACTGCAGCCATAGGCGATCAGCTGATCAATGGTATGCAAAGCGAGACAAGCACTTGGACAGATGATAAAGGCAAGTCTCATTATCGCTTAAGCAAGCACCATGCCGAGCGCGAAGTTTGGCGCGGAGCGCAAGAAGGACTGAATGTGGTGATTGTAAACCCAACCGTAATTATTGGCCCAGGAAAATGGGGGCAAAGCAGTACATCGCTTTTGCAAACGGCAAAGAAAGGCCTGAAGTTTTCTTCTACAGGCAGCAACGGCTTTGTAGATGCACGTGACATTGCAGAGACTCTAATTGATTTGGTAGACAAAAAAGTGTTTAATGAGCGCTTTTTGCTCGTGGGCGATCATGTTTCGTTTACCGAATTCTTTACCCGATTAGGAAAGCGATTTGGTCAAAAACCACCAAGTATTCCTATGCCGAAAAGCTTGGTGTTAACGGTTGCATTTTTCCTTTCTAAGTTCGAGCGCATCGGTATTTCCCTTCCGGGAATTACTTCTGAAAACATGAAAAGTGCCTACCGAAATGTAACGTACGACACCACCAAAATCAAAGCATTGGGTTATACTTTTCGCTCGCTTGACGAATCGTTTGATTACACGCTTGCTGCGCAAAAAATGCCTGATTAGGGGTTTAATTTTTTTGTTCTACTGACGTAGAATCTGTCACTTCTTCGGTTTCGGTTTCGAAGCGTTTTCTTGTTTTCACTTCAGAAACACGTGCGCTCAAAATGTTTAGGGTATTGTCTAGCAAAGCTTGCATAGCATCGGGGTCTTTGCTCCACCAGCTAAAACTACTATCATATCGTACTTGGCTCACACCAACTGAATCAAACAAAGCATCGAATTGCTTTACAGCAAAAGGTTGAAGCTTGTCTCTGCGCACATCTCGGTGCTGGTACTCAGCATTTAGAATTTGAACTTCGGCAAGCATCACGGCCATACTATCGCTTGGAAGCACATAAGCGGGACGCACACGACTTTCTTTTTCGTTACAAGCAAAAAGCAGGAAACTCAGCGATAAAACGGCTAGTTTTTTCATCTAGAAAAAGTAAGCGCTAAACCTTTTACCGTTTCATTAAAGCCTTTGTTTTCAAAAGCTAGGTGTCCGCTCACAAAGGTTTTTTCGATGCTTGCGCCAAAAGTATGGCCTTCGAATGGCGACCAACCGCACTTGTAGTGCAAGTTTGCCTTGGTTACCGTTTCGGGTTTGTTGGTGTTTACAAGCACCAAATCGGCAAAATATCCAGGTCGTATGTAGCCGCGCTTTTCTATTTGAAAGCACTGCGCTGGTGCATGCGAAAGTTTTTCAACTGCGCGCTCGATCGTTAATCTGCCTTGTTGCACAAAATCGAGCATGGCTTGCAAAGCATGTTGCACCAAAGGTCCGCCAGATGGCGCGTCCCAATAATTGCCGCTTTTTTCTTCAATCGTATGTGGCGCGTGATCGGTTGCGATAATGTCTATTCTGTTTTCGAGCAACGCTTTCCAAACGCCATCGCGGTCTGCAGCAGTTTTCACCGCTGGGTTCCACTTTATGTTAGCGCCTTTGCTTTCGTAGTCGGCATCGGTAAACCACAAGTGGTGGATGCATGCTTCGGCTGTAATGCGCTTTTCGCTCAGCGGTAAATCATTGCCAAACATGGCCGCTTCTTTTGCGGTGCTTATGTGTAAAATGTGCAAACGTGTATCGTGCTTTTCAGCCAATTGTTTTGCGCCATGCGAAGAGATGTAACACGCCTCTGCGCTGCGAATAAGTGGATGTGCTGTAAAAGGCACATTGTTGCCATATTTCTCTCTATAAGTTGCGCTATTTGCGCGAATGGTAGTTTCGTCTTCGCAATGCGTTGCAATAAGCATTTGCGCTTTTGAGAAAATGCGCTCAAGCGTTTCGGTGTTGTCAACCAACATGTTTCCGGTGCTCGAACCCATGAATATTTTTATACCGCAAACGTTTTTTATGTCCGTAGCAAGTACTTGATCTAAATTGTCATTGGTAGCGCCAATGAAAAAGGAATAGTTGGCCAACGAAACATCTGTTGCGCGGTCAAATTTTTTCTGAAGTTCAGTTTGATTGATGGTTTGCGGGTTGGTGTTTGGCATTTCCATAAAAGTGGTAACACCGCCAGCCACCGCTGCTTTTGCTTCAGTATAAATTTCTGCTTTGTGCGTAAGCCCAGGTTCACGGAAGTGCACTTGATCATCAATCACCCCAGGTAGCAAGTGCAACCCAGTGGCATCAATTCGGTTTACGTTTTCACTAAGACCAGCAGGCAAATCGCCTTCAAAAACAGTTTCTATGAGTTGGTTTGAAATGAGAACATGTCCTAGAAAGCTTCGGCCTTCGTTTACAATAGTTGCATTCTCAATTAAGGTTTTCATATCATCCATCGCATTTGAAGCACGCCCCAAAATGCTTCTTTAAAGATTCCGGTGCTCATTTTAGAGGCGCCAAGCACGCGGTCAATAAACGTAATTGGCACTTCTACCAATTTGTATTTTTTGCGCCAAGCGCGGTATTTCATTTCTATTTGAAAAGCATAACCGATGAATTTCACACCATCTAGGTCAATGTTTTCGAGCACCTCTCTGCGGTAACATTTAAAACCAGCCGTAGTATCCATTACATTCATCCAAAGCACCATGCGCACATACACTGAAGCAAAGTAGCTCATTAAGATTCGGCCAACAGGCCAATTTTCTACTTTTCCGCCTTTGGTATAGCGCGAACCAATAGCCACATCAGCGCCATTTTTAGCGGCAGCATATAAGCGAATGAGGTCGTCAGGATTGTGCGAAAAATCGCAATCCATTTCAAATAAGTATTGATAATGGCGGTTTAAACCCCATTTAAAACCATGGATGTAGGCAGTGCCAAGACCAAGTTTACCAGTGCGCTCTTCAATGTGAAGATTGCCTTGAAATTCTTTCTGCAGCTCTTTCACAATGGCCGCTGTGCCATCGGGCGAACCATCATCAACAATCAATAAATCGAATGCTTCGGGCAAGGAAAAAACCTTGCGAACCATTTTTTCGATGTTTTCTTTTTCGTTGTATGTAGGTATGATTACGAGAGCTTCTGACACGGCTTATTTGTAAGATGGGCGAATATAACTTGAAAAATCAAAATCGAATTGTAGTGTTTGCTATTCCTAGAAACTTTAACGTTGCTTAGCTTATTTCGCTTTCGCGAACTGCTTTCGGCTCCAGATAAAGTTGAGTTCGTTGGTCGTAAATTCTGCACTTGTCCAAGTGGTTGGATGCGATTGTTTGCCATAACTTTTTCGCATATAGCTGCTGATCATTTCGTTACCATCTTCAAAGTAAAACTGATATTCTTGCTTCGAGCGGCTTTCATCTGCTCCAGCAATCATTCCGTCAAACACATGTTGGCTTTTAAACAAGCCCGATTCTGCGTCATAAAACCATTGATGTTTCTCGTTCACGTTTTTGCCCGTTAGCAATACTTCCACGTACATGGTATCGCCATTATTGGTTTTAACGGTTACCGAGCCTTGAACAGCACCCGTGTCAATCGCCAATTTTGACTCTTCAAAACGTGGGTCATACATATTTGCTTCGGCTAAATCATCCCAAACAGCTTCAAGCGGTTGCAGCAAATAATCGCGATCAGTATGCATCAATCGCTCTTTCAGTGGCTTTTTTTCTTCTATTATTTCTGGTTCTTTATCGCTTTCTGCGCAAGCAAAAGCGATAAAAGAAAGCATTATAAAAGCGAAATTTTTCATCCGATAATGTCTTTTACGCGTTCGGCAATTTGCACTGCATTGGTTGCAGCGCCTTTTCTCAAGTTATCAGCTACCACCCACATATTGAGCGTGTTTGGTTGCGAAAAATCGGTTCTGATTCTACCTACAAATACTTCGTCTTTGCCTTCAGCATAAAGTGGCATTGGGTAAGTATTGGTTTCTGGTAAATCTTGCACTTTGATGCCTGGTGTTTGTGCAATCATTTTGCGCACTTCGTTTATATCGAATGGCTTATGTGTTTCTACATTCACCGCTTCGCTGTGGCCGCCACGCACAGGCACGCGCACCACAGTGGCGGTAACTTGAATACTTTGATCGCCCAAAATTTTGCGTGTTTCGTGCACCAACTTCATTTCTTCTGAAGTGTATCCTGTTTCATCAAAATCGCCACCATGAGGCAAGCAATTCATGTCTATAGGATAAGGGTATACCATTTTTGCGGTGTCGCCTTTGCGCTCGCTTTGCATTTGTTCGATGGCCGCAATTCCGGTTCCTGAAACACTTTGATACGTGGAAATTACCAAGCGCTTGATGCCAAAATTTCTATGGATTTCGCGCAAGGCCAACACCATTTGTATGGTGCTGCAATTTGGGTTTGCAATGATTTTATCTTCTTTGGTTAGCGTGTCGCCATTTATTTCTGGCACAACCAGCTTCTTGTCTTCATCCATGCGCCAAGCGCTTGAATTATCTATTACTACGGTGCCCACGGCAGCAAATTTTGTCGCCCAATCTTTTGATATGCTTCCACCAGCGCTAAAAATGGCGATGTCTGGTCTCAAACTTACGGCTTGTTCTAACCCAATAACCTTGTGTGTGCTTCCACCAAACACAATTTCTTTACCTACCGAGCGCTCTGATGCAACGCAATAAAGCGCTGTAATCGGAAAACTTCTCTCTGCCAACACCTTCAAAATGGTGTTTCCCACCAAACCGGTGGCTCCTACTACCGCTAGTCTCATTGATTTAACTTTCTAATAATCGACCGCAAAACTATGATATTTACATTTGTTCAAATCCCTATAAATAAAGCGATTGAAGCGTTTATTGATAATCTTCTATTTGATGCCCATGTTAGGCTGGGCACAGTTTTTTGACGAATTCTCGGATGGAAACATTTCTATAAACCCAACTTGGCAGGGCGATGTGGCTGATTTTCAGGTAAACGCAAACTTACAATTGCAGCTTTCCGCACCAAGCGGAACCACCGATACTTCGGTGATTTACACCGATTTTGTTTCCAATTTTAGCGACACTGTAACTTGGCGTTTGAAGTGGCGACTCAACTTTAGCCCAAGCGATAACAACAACGGACGGGTTTACTTAATGAGCAGCGGCAGTAACTTCAATACTGCGCAAGGTTATTATGTACGCTGGGGCGAAAATGGCGCTGCCGATGTCTTGAAATTGTATCGATTTAATGGCACAACAAGCACGCTTATAGTTACCGGAACCACTGTTTACGGCACTTCTTCGCAGATTGCGCTAAATGTGGTGCGCTGGCCAAATGGCAATTGGGTGCTAGAAAGCGACCCGAATGCAGGTGAGAATTTTGCGAGTGAAGGCAGCGCAATAGACAATACCTATGCTGCAAGCACGCATTTTGGACTTTGGTGCAAATACACCACATCAAACGTGGCAAATTTCTATTTTGATGATGTTCAGGTAGATTCTTTAATCTCAGACATTGAACCGCCTACACTTGTAAGCGCTGAGGCTATAGCAGCGAATTCTGTTCAACTCATTTTTTCTGAATCTTTAGATCCGGTAAGTGCAAACACTGCTGCCAACTATATTATTAATAGCGGCATTGGCCAAGCCGTTTCGGCTGTTTTAAATGCAACAAGTGATAGTATTGTCACCCTTACGTTTGGTAACAATTTCACCCTTGCGCAACAATACATTATTACGATAAATGGTGTGAAGGATTTGGCTGGAAACACCATTACTACCACCAACCAGTCGTTCTATTATTTTCTATTTGACACGCCCGCTTATCGCGATATAGTGATCAACGAAATAATGGCCGACCCAACTCCTGTGATTGGTTTGCCCGAAGCTGAATTTATCGAATTGTATAACCGAGGAATAGGTGCTTACAGTCTTTCGGGCGCTACCATTTCTGACGCAAGTTCTACCGCCACTATTCCTACTAACATCAATCATTACTTGCTTTCGGGCGAGTACGTGGTGATTTGTGACATTGCTGACACTGCACTTTTTTCAGCGTATCCAAAAGTGATTGGTGTGCCAAGTTTGCCGGCTTTTAACAATGGTGGTGACGATGTGATTTTGACCGTTGGCACGGAAATAATTGATGCGGTGAGCTACAGCAGCGCTTGGTATCAAGATGCGGTGAAGGCAGATGGCGGCTACACGTTAGAGCTGATAAATCCAGAAACACCATGCTCGGGAAGTGGTAATTGGATTGCTAGCAATAATCCTAATGGCGGAACTCCAGGCATACAAAATTCAGTTTACAATACCGATCCTGATGTAATTGCACCAAGCGTGAGAAGCGTAAATGTGCTTTCGCAAAATGAGCTGGAAATCGTGTTCAGTGAGCCCGTAGATAGTACTACGGTTTTAAACACCAATCTTAGCATTAATAATGGTTTAACAATTGATTCCGTAGTAGTAGCTTCAAATTTCGCGTCAAGCGCGAACGTGTATTTCACTCCTGAAATTGACAGTGCGCAGATTTATACGATTACGATTTCTGATATATCAGATTGCGCTGGAAATCTGATGACTCAAAGCGCTGTTTTGTTTGGTGTTGGCGCTTTGCCCGAGCCGTTTGACATTGTGATCAACGAGCTGTATCCTGCTCCTGATGTTGAATCATTACTGCCTCAAGTTGAGTTTGTAGAAATTTATAACCGAAGCGATAAACTGCTGCGGTTAGAAGGCATGACCATCAGTGATGCATCAACTAGCGCAGGCATTGATGCGATTGTGCTTTTTCCAAAAAGCTACGCGGTGATTTGTGA
>JANRBI010000205.1:1898-3587 GCA_030727625.1 Salibacteraceae bacterium | reverse complement strand
ATGTGGTTCTTCTAAATTGTAAATAGCACCTTTCATGATCACATCTAAATTGATCTGAGTCATTTGGCCTACTTTTTCTTCTACACTCATTTGCGAAAGCAGCTCGGTGACTTTCGGGCTGTAGGTTGGTTGATTTTTTACTTGAGCTACTTGCTCCTGTTTTTGGCCACAACTAGCTAAAACAAGAACTGCTGCACTCAGCATTATTAATCTCTTTTTCATTAGAGTATCTTTTGAAATAGTTTGATGAAATGTTCTGATTACTTTTTGTCCCAAATGGTTTCTAGTTCTTCTAACGACTTGCCTTTAGTTTCGGGAATAAACGCGAAAACAAACACGAACGTGAGCAAGCAAAAAGCTCCAAAAATGGCATAAGGCATAGATCCATTAAACACATCTGCGTTCACGTTACTACCCACCATCATTGGGAAGGTGTTTGCCACGATTGCATTAAACAACCACTGAGCGGCTACGGCAATAGACATAGCAGAACTGCGCATTTTGTTAGGGAACATTTCAGACAATAAAACCCAAGTAATTGGGCCCATAGAAAGTGCAAACGATCCTATGAAAATGAATACCCCGATCAATGAAATAACACCTAAGTTATTGGTATAAATAGAAAACCCTAACACAGACAAACCAGCCAACATACCTAGAGAACCTGTCAACAACAGCGGTTTTCTGCCCCAACGGTCTACTGTAAAAATGGCGATGAACGTGAACATCAAATTCACAAAGCCCAGTAAGATTTGTTGTTTCAAAGCATCTTCAGGACCATAGCCCAATGCATTAGAGAAAATTTCAGCTCCATAATACAGAATAGCATTAATCCCAGTGGTTTGCTGAAGTATTGAAAGCACGGTTCCTATCAATAATATTTTGAAAAATTTGCCCTTGAAAATGTTAACTTTCTCTTCTCTCTTACCCGCTTCCATAGATGATTTAATCTCGTTATACTCAACCAACGCCTCTTCTTCGTTTCCAAGAATTTTTCGAAGTACACTTTTTGCCTCTTCGTCTTTACCACGCATCACCAACCATCGTGGCGATTTTGGGATAAAAAACAAGAGCAAGAAAAACAATCCTGCAGGAATCAATTCGCTCCAAAACATTACACGCCATCCATGCTCCACGTTATACTTGTGAATTTCTTCAAGCTCGTTTGCAGACATAGCAGATGTATCTCCACCACCGATATAGTAAGTGGCCAAAAACACTACAAAAAACCCAACTACGATAGCCAGCTGATAATATGAAACTAATCGTCCACGAATTTTGGCAGGAGCAATTTCTGCGATGTACATTGGCGCTACCATACTGGCAATACCAACCCCCAAACCACCAATAATTCTGAATACTACTAATACGTCAAGAGATTCAGGAATTCCAGAACCCCAAGCCGAAACAGCAAACAAAAACCCCGACAAAATCAAGGAATTTTTTCTACTAAACTTTGAACTGAGATAACCTGCAAATGCAGCTCCTATAAGACAGCCGTAGAGTGCGCTGCTTACGGCCCAACCTTGCTCTGATGGAGTGAAATTGAAATATTCTGTAAAGTACAATTGGCTTCCACCGATTACTCCTGTGTCGTAGCCAAACAAAAGCCCACCTAACGTGGCCACAATGGTGATGGCCAAGATGTAAGAATCAGAGGTAGGTGAGGTTAATTTATCATTGCTCATT
>JANRBI010000205.1:0-1798 GCA_030727625.1 Salibacteraceae bacterium | reverse complement strand
CAATTCTGGAGCTCTTAATTCTGGCCAACGTCCGTTCCAAGCTTTAAACAATGCGTCAACGGTGGCTGTTGGCAAACCATTTTCAGTAAACAAACCATACCAAGTGGGTGTAGTTTCTTGTTTTTGCCCCCATAAGAAAACATAAGAGCCAATGCAGTCTTCAAAAGGTTTTATAAATTGTGTATAACGCGCAAAATAAGATTCGAATTTTTCAGCGCTTGATTGTTCAATGGGAGTTTTCCAGGACGTTTTCTCTACTTCCCAATGTCCATTTGGCCCCCATTCGGTAATCATGAAAGGACCTTCCCAACCAAATTTTTTCACATCGGATGCCACATTCTCAATTTCCCCGTAAGTATTGATTCCATAAACATCAATTTCTGGCGCCAAATGCTTGATCAATACTACTTCATTGCTATCTAAGCCAGCAGTTACTGTTGACGTAGGATGATTTGGATCAACCTCATGAATCATTTTCGCAATATCATTTATGGCGCTCCACACCTTTGTATTGCTATAGTTAAGATCCACTTCGTTACCAACCGCCCAAAGTAAAAGTGCTGGATGATCTTTATACTTCTGTACTATTTCGGTGAACTTAGCTAGTTGCTCTTCTATCTTTTCGTCATTATTATAATCAAAGCCGTGGCGCTCATGCTGAACCCAAAGACCCATCATTACAGTCATGCCGTTTTCATGCGCTCGATCAAGTACTTCACCAGCGTTATCGGCACTCCAAGTTCTGATAGAGTTGCCACCAATTTCTTTTAATACCTCCAAATGGTTTTGACCGCCAGCCCCAACTACATAGTATGGTTCGCCTTTGCGCATAAAATGCCAATGACCATCTTTTGATTGTTCTACCGTTACCGGAATCACTTGTGCTTGAATCTCAATAGATGCACAAAAAAGGCTAATTGCAAAGCTTATTAAGCGTAACTTTTTCATAGGCCAAAAGAGAATCCTTTTGATTTTAAGTGTTGGTATTTTTCTTCGTCAAAAGAGAATAGTCGACCTGGACGATGAGGAACATCTTGTTGCAATTCTTTCAAATCTTTCAAAAAGCCCATGGATATTATTCGCTTTCTGAAATTAGCTTTATCATATCGTTCGCCTAAAACTGCTTCGTACAATGATTGCATTTCGCCAAGGGTAAATTTCTTTGGAAGCAACTCGAAGCCGATTGGTTGATGTCTCACTTTTTCACGAAGCATGGCCAAAGCATCAGCTACAATTACATTATGGTCAAAAGCTAGGTCAACATGACCGTTTACATCAATCCAAGAAACATTGTCAGCCCAAGAACTGGCCAAAGGTCTGTATCGATCAACATTAACTAAAGAATAAAAGCCAACAGTCACAACACGACCAACTGGATGTCGATCTACTTTACCATAGGTTTTCGTTTGACTGGTATATACATCTGTTAGACCAGTCAAATCCTTCAGAACTCTTCTTGCTGCCACGTCAACCTCTTCGTTTGGGTAAACCAAATCTCCAGGCAAAGCCATCATTCCTAAATAAGGTTCTGTACCACGCTCAACCGCCAATAACTTTAATGAGTTTTCATGATAACCGAGAATCACATTATCAACCGACATAGCGAATTGAAAAAACTTATCAATAGGAATCTGGTAATATGCGCTGTATTGGTGTTTTGGCTGCTCTTCCACCATGGTTTGTTCACTTTCTTGACTCTTCATATTATTAACAAGGTAGCAGTTGTGCTAAGCTGCAAAGCTTGACGAATATAAAATAAAAAACTATTCTTATGGTACAAGTTACTATTTGTAAAAAT
>JANRBI010000204.1 GCA_030727625.1 Salibacteraceae bacterium | reverse complement strand
GCTTAGCACTAAAAATAAAGCCCTGACGGATAAACCGTCAGGGCTTTTTTGTTTCAATTAGTTTCCTGAAACAAACAAATAACATCAACAAAAAGGCAGGTTTAACTTCAAATAACTTATAGTTAAAAAAACTATAAGTTTATACTCATAACCAAGAAACTCACAATATATAGTCAACTTAAATTTTGAATTAACAAAAGGTTATTGTATTTTAAACTAAAAGCTTCGTAATATTGTTCAAACTAAAATTCTATAAATGAAAAACCTTACCCTGATTCTCTGTTTAGTTTTGGGTGTTTACAGCGTAAATGCTCAAACTCAGATCGATCTACCGATCACGTGGGATGTCTCCACAGTAAACTATAATACAACACCATTTGGAGGAACTTCCTCTTCAGCTGTTGTTGCTGACCCATTAAACGCTTCTAACAGTGTTTTACAATTCACTAAACCCACAGATGCTCCTGTATGGGCAGGCGTAACCTTTGGCGATGTAAACGTGTCAAATGCTCAATTGGCTAATCCAATTCCATTTAGCGCAACAGCAAACACTATTTCAGTAAAAGTGTATTCACCAGATGCTGGTATCACAGTAAGACTTAAAGTAGAAGGCGGTGTAGGTCAACAATGCGAGACTGATGCCACAACAACCGTTGCTAATGCCTGGGAAACACTGATTTTTGACTTTACAAACAATGCCATACCTGCTGATCCGATCAACTACACGTACACGTATCAAAAACTAGTTATCTTTTTCAACTTTGGTGTAGATGGTGCAACTGCAGGTTTAAAAACGTATTACGCGGATAGCATAATGTTTGGAGGAACTGTCGTTCCACCTCCACCATCAACGCTTGATACTATTGATCTTCCAATTACTTGGGATGATACTGCAAACATTAATTATACTACCATTGCCTTTGAAGGAGGTCAATCTTTTGCAGATCTGGATCCTACAGATCCTACTAACAATGTTTTGAAGTTTACAAAACCGTCAGGAGCACAAGCTTGGGCTGGTGTTACACTAGGTAACCAAGTACTTGAAAACCCAATTCCATTTACCGGAGCAAATAAATTTATATCTGTGAAAGTATATTCGCCTGCAGCGGGTATGCCTATCATGTTAAAAGCTGAAGTACAAGGTGGTCCAGGTGTAGAAGCACAAGCTCTTTCAACTGTAGCTAATCAATGGGAAACTTTGTCTATTGACTTCAATTCACCTTTGAATGGCACTATTGATACAAACTTAAACTACAATATGCTGTCTTTCTTTGGCGATTTCCTAACTGCTGCAAGCGGCCAAGTTTTTTACATTGACAGCGTATTTTTTGGTCTTCCGGTTGCTCCTCCAGTGCCTGACTCAAGTTTTGTTACTTTTCAATTAGATATGAATCAAGTAACTGCAGCCTTTACAACTCCTGAAGTAAACGGAGAATTCAACGGTTGGTGCGGAAATTGCAATTCAATGTCAGACGCGAACAGTGACAATATCTGGGATATAACCATCAATCTGCCTGTTGGCGAAACCTACGAATTCAAGTATTCTGCTGATACTTGGACCATTCAAGAAACAAATGATCCTGCTGGAGCATGCACAAATGGCAATACTCAGTTTACCAATAGGGTTTTGGTGGTTCCAGCAACTGACACAGTAATGCCCGCAGTTTGTTGGGGAAGCTGTTCAGCATGCACCACCGCACCAGCATTGGCAAATGTTACTTTCAGAGTTGATATGAGCCTAGTTGCTGAAGCTTTTACAACACCAGAAGTAAATGGTGAGTTCAATGGATGGTGTGGTAACTGCAACGCTATGACAGACGTTAATGCAGACAATATTTGGGAAGCTACTATAAGCCTTCCAATTGGAGATACTTTAGAATATAAATTCTCTGCCGATGTTTGGACAATTCAAGAAACAAATGATCCTGCAGGCACTTGTACCAATGGCAACACTCAATTCACAAACCGTGTATTAGTTGTGCCTACTACTGATGTTATTTTGGACGAAGTATGTTGGGGTAGCTGTTTTGCTTGCGATACTACAAATAGCATCAACGAGCTTGATCTTAACAACCGTTTGAGTGTTTATCCAAACCCAACTAGCAATGTACTTTATGTAAATGGTGATTTAGATGCAGCAGCACAATTCACACTTACAATTACAGACATGTTTGGAAAACTAGTGATCAACAGAACGATGACTGGCGCTGAACTACAAACAATCAACACTTCTACTCTACCTAACGGAATTTATTTATTGAGCGTAGATAATGAGCTTAGTGTTTTCTCTACCAAAGTGGTAGTTTCTCACTAATATATCGAGTAAAGGAAGAAAAGCCCTGGCAGCAATGTCAGGGCTTTTTTTATGCCATTTTTGCAACATGAAAACAAGAATTCCTGGCTTTACAGATCTAAGGAAGTGGGGGATTTTCTTGCTTGTAATAAGCCTTTTGTGTTCAGTGCTTTTTGGCTATTTTTCTAAACTAGCCTATCAGTCGTTTGCCGATCTCGAGCGACTTTTGTTTTTCACTAAGTTTTCTCCTCAATCCATCAGAGCGCTCTCACCTTTATTTCTGTTTGTTTCTGCTTTAATAAGCGCGATTTTTTTGATTCAATTAATCAGAAAATCTTATGGTTTAGAATTTTTCGAAAGCGAGCCTAAAATGCTCGATGACGGACTGGTGAGCAGCATAGACAAAATCAGAATCAAACTTACTTGGTGGGTTCTTTATGCTTTTCATGGATTTAGCTACAGTTCAATTGCTGCTTATATGATTTATTTAGTCAGCATAAAATCTAATGCTCCAACAGGCACTTCAACACTATTTGTTCTACTTGAATGTTTTGGCGTAGGTTCAATCGCCTATCTAGTTTCACTTATTCGTTCTTCAAGCGTTACTTCTCAGCAATAAGAATCTACTTTACTTCCTAAAATTTCACTTGACTATTTCTTGCAGGTAATTCATTAAAAATCATAACAATAAAATTTCATTGAATTCTGATGAAGTCGTTCGTCTCGAATTACATTCGTAAAAACAATCATTAAAAAAGAAGTCGGTTTTCTTACTGAAAAACAAGCAAATAGCAACGATTCAGCAGCAGACCAATAACGCGAAATCATTTCCATGAAAATTTGCTTCATCATGTATCCTTGGGAAAAAATAGATCCCAAGCAAGACTCATCTTTAAGAATTATACACGAGTGTGTTAAGCGCGGTCACCACGTTTCGCTTACTACGCCTTCAAATCTTACCATTCGCGATAGCTTGACCATGAGCTTTTGTAAAACCTTTGAAAAAGGCAAGGTGACCAATAATATGATTTCGTTTTACGACAAGTCAAAATTTCAAACCGAACTGCTTTCGCTTAGAGATTTTGATGTGATTTTCATGCGTGCCAATCCTCCACTTGATCCGTTGGTTTTGAATTTCTTAGATTCTATTAAAGACGATGTGTTCATCATCAACAACATCAATGGACTTCGCGAAGCGAACAATAAAATCTATACCGCATCTTATTACGATCCTGAGCGCGAGCTTATTCCTGCAACGCACGTCTCTAAAAACATCGACTATTTGATGCGAGTGATCAAGGAAAGTGATGCCGATAAAATGATTTTGAAACCTCTTGATGGCTATGGCGGAAGTGGCGTTATTGTGATTGAAAAATCGGCCATGCAAAATGTAAAATCATTGCTTGATTTTTATGTAAACCGAGATAGAGGTGTTTCTAATTATGTGATTCTGCAAGACTATGTAGAAGGCGCAGAAAAAGGCGATGTGCGTGTACTGATGCTTAACGGAAAACCAATAGGTGCTTTGAGAAGAGTACCAAGTGCAAGTGATGTACGATCAAACATTAGCGCAGGCGGAACAGCCGAGAAATACAAGCTTACAAAAGCCGATAAAATACTCTGCGACAAGGTGGGCGAAAAGCTCGTCCGTGATGGCATTTTATATGCTGGCCTTGACATAATTGGCGGTAAGCTGATTGAAGTAAATGTATTAAGCCCAGGAACCATCAAAGACATAAACAAGCTTAATGGTGTAAAACTTCAAGAAAAAATCGTTGATTACTTAGAAGAAGTAGTGAAAACCAGAGGAGAAAAAGAATAATCTTCGCCCCCTTATTTCCAGCTTATGACACATCTTGAAGTTGACGAAATCATTGATTTGATTCGTGCTGAAAAACCATTTGAAGCAACCGCTACCGATGGATCCTTTAGTATAAAAGTTCATCGCTACCTGCCGTTTTGCTGCACTGCCATTCATGACGGTGGCAACATGCGTGAAGGCCTCAAAGAAAAATGTGCACTTGATGATTTTGAGCGCTGGTTTGAAGAAGATCCGTTCACTGCAGATTTCATCGCTTCAATGCCAATTACTCTTATTGGTAACGATTCACGATTTGAATATGACCTGAATCGAGATCCTGAAAACTGTATTTACACCGAAGCGTGGGGAAAAAACGTTTGGAAAAGAAAACTCTCTCCAAAAGAAATTCAGGTTAGCAAACAAAAGCACGCCAATTATTACCGAGTTACAGAAGCGCTTATCGCGAAGCTAGAAGAGAAATTTGGTGGATGCATTGTCTATGACATGCACAGCTACAACTTTCAACGGTGGGAACGAGAGGTGCCTGTTTTCAATATTGGCGCAGAGAAAATAGCCCCGAAATTTTTGCCATTTGTTGAGCATTGGCGCAGTGAACTCAATGCAATTGAAATTCCAGATGTAAAGCACGAAGCCAAAATAAACGATGTGTTTTATGGTCGCGGCTACAATTTGGCTTTCATAACCGAAAGGTTTAGCAACACGTTGGTTCTGGCCACAGAAGTGAAAAAGATTTTCTGTAATGAACTTACAGGTGAAAGCTATCCTAAAGTAATCAGCTTAATGCAGCGAAAGCTGAAGAAAGCAATTGTAAATAATGCTCACTTTTTCTGCAATAAAAACACAAGCTGGAACAATACAGTTGCCACAAAATTGCTTGACCAAGGCATTGACAAGGCAATATTGAAAGTGGACAAAGGCTTATACGATTTGCTGAAATCTTTCGAATTGCTGGCTTTTGTAAACCCAACAAATACCGAGTCAGAGCAAAAGCGGTTTTTCAAAAGCAAATTCACTGAAAACCCGAAGTTCAAATACCGACAAATTCATATCAATGCATTTGAACTAAAGCAGCAAATAAACGCACTCAAAGTAAGCCAGATTCAAGATGTAAGCATCCGCTTGATGTACGAACAAGTGATCAACGCTTACTTCGATAAAATAGACTTGCTATCCACACTCGGAACTAGCAAATTCCTTTACAATTCGCTGCGCTATTTTGGTCGACCAACCGCTTTAGACTTGCGAAACGCTGAGTACTTAATGCTGCTACCAGACATTGCTTCAGAGCCAAAACGCACACCAACGCTTGGTCCGGAAGCAGCTCGCGAAAAATTTAAAGAAGCATTTGACATTTATGGATTCAAAGGAAAAATTGAAATCAGTAAGCGCGTAATTTCAACCGTAATGGTGCTTAATTCTACCAAAACTGTTTTGATTAATCCTAATGCCAAGTTCACCCAAAAAGAACTGAACTACTTATCTGAGCATGAAATAGGCGTGCACATGGTTACTACCATGAATGCTTCTTACCAAAAGCTGCAACTGTTTAATCTAGGCATGCCTGTAAACACACGCACACAAGAAGGTTTAGCGGTTTTGGCAGAATACCTTTCGGGCAACCTGAGCATGAAACGCTTGCGCAAATTGGCTATGCGGGTAATTGGTGTAGATATGATGTGCAACGGTGCCAGTTTTGGCGAAGTATTCAACCATCTGGCTGGTAAATACAATATAGATGAGAACGAAGCTTATGGTATTGTAACTCGAATCTTCAGAGGTGGAGGATTTACCAAAGATTACCTCTATCTCAATGGCTTCGTGCGTTTGTTGCGTTTTTGGGAAGCAGGAAATTCTCTCGAACCATTGTTGATTGGAAAAACTTCCATCAACTTTTACAACACGATTGACGAAATGATTGAGCGCGACATGGTGATAAAACCAAAACACATTACGCAAAGCTTTTTGCATCCAAAAGGAGATCAAAACCACCCGATTTATGATTATGTGTTGCGCGGCTTAGTTAACTAGACCGATAAAAAAAGATACTCGTCTAAATGGCAAAAAACTGCTACACATCCAGTTTTGTAAGTGGTACGTTTGCAGCATTATTTGAAATATGAGCAAACAATTTAACCCTTGGCATAGTGTTGAAGTAGGTGAAAAAGCACCTGATGTGGTAAACGGAATCATCGAAATTCCTAAAAATACCCGCGCGAAGTATGAATTAGACAAGGCTAGTGGAATGCTAAAATTAGACAGAGTATTGTACAGTTCTATGTACTACCCAGCTAATTACGGATTCATTCCTCGCACTTATTGTGATGACAAAGATCCACTAGACATTGTAGTGCTTTCGCAAATTGAAGTAGTGCCAATGTGCATTGTTCCAGCAAAAGTAATTGGCGTAATGCGCATGCTTGACCAAGGCGAAGCAGATGATAAAATTATTGCCGTAGCGCAAAACGACATGAGTGTTTATCATTACGAAGACATTTCTGAATTGCCTGAGCACTTTTTCCGTGAATTGAGAAACTTCTTTGAAGACTATAAGAAATTGGAAAACAAAACAGTGCAGGTAGAAACGTTTCAAGGTGCAGCAAAAGCCAGAGAAATTGTAGAGAAGAGCATTATTGATTACAAAAAATACATGGAGGGGAAGTAATTCCAACTTTCACAAAAAAAACCAGAATCCTCTGTAAACAATGTTTATAGAGGATTTTTTTTGCTCATTAAAATCGAAATTGTTTCAACCCAAACTACTAGAAAAACAAAAGGCGCCCCATTCGTAAAGAGCGCCTTTTAACCTAACTAAACAGAGTTTGAAAAGAACAATTTTTAAATCCTATCTACAGACTTATGAGGGTTAGAGCAATAAGAGCTCAAAAAGTTACAGTGAGTTTGAAAAAAAAATCCCCGAGCAACCTTTGCTGGGGATTTTTTTGGTTTAAAACTCAGCACTTGGCGGTTGCTGAGCTTCGGACTGGGTCTTTAAATGGACTAGCGCCAAATTTTGTGCGTTCCTAACTTTTAGTTGCATGCTACTTAGGTTAGATACCACGCCAATCAGAGCAATATCTCTAAAATAATATTCTGCCCATGGAGCATTTCTTTCATAATGATCTTCGAAAACCTTAGACGTTTCAAAGTCAATGATTCCAGCAATGGTTGATTGTTGATCCTCAGGAAAAACAGAAACTACTTCTTTCTGGTATGCTTCAATTTTTTGTGCAAGCTCATCCGCTTTACCAAGTTCAAGCATAAGCGTTGTACATTCAGCATGGTCGTTTTTTCTACTCAAGTCCATTAGAGTAGCTTTAGCTGCCTCTTCGGTTGAAATGCCCTGTGTACGTGCTTTTAGCTCGGTTTTTAAATCTTCGATATATTGACTCAAATGATCTGCTGATGCATTCAATGCTCTTGCTTCATCAGCCAAAGCACCATCTGGCATCAACTTCAAATTACCATCTGCCGCAACGGTAGAACTTTCTAGACTTTGATTAATTAAAGTGATACCGTGCGTGTATTGATAGCTTGATCTAAAGTTCATCATCTCGAGCAGTAACACCAGACACACAAATGTGATTATGGCGCTAGTAATAGTTACTGATCTATTCACGCTATCCTTAATTCGCAAGTAAAAATAGAGCGGTAAGTAACCCAAAGAAATAACCATAAAGCCAGACCAAAACAAGATGTTGGCAGTTGGCCAATGCATGATTTTAAATGTAATGCCTGTTGCAAAAACAGCCAGACCCACAAAGCCGGCAACGCTCAGGTACTTCTCTTTCCCATTGCCTTCTTTTAGTTTCTGAAACAGCAACACAGGTATGTAGCCACATACCAAAGAAAAGTTGCCTAACACAAGCATCATAGCGGCTCCGGGCCAATGCATTGCTTTGAATAAAATCCCCGCCAAGAGAAGTGCCGTTGTGGCCAGTCCGAAACCTAATGATAGCTTTTTCATGGTTTCGTTCATTTGAGTTAAAATTAAAAGTGTTTGATGTTGAACTTGCATGAGCCCATTTGGCCCAAACAATTTTATTGATTGAACAAAAGCCGAGTCAAAACCCAGTCCTTCATCCATTTTACGCTCTATTGATGTGCAGATATGATCGAGTAAATCATCATGCAAGCTATTGAGATTTACACCTCGGCTTTTGATTTCTTCGCTCACAAAATCTATCTGGTATTCACTTAGCTCTGCCATAATTGAAATGTGTTTTTATGATTCAAAACCACCTTCATGGTTTCCATAAATCTTAAAAATTCACTCACCTTCTCCTCTGCTTCTGCGCTGCCATTGGTGGTAAGCTTATAATATTTACGAACCCGCTTACCGATGTTTACTTGCTCTGTTGTTACTGCACCTTCTGCTTCAAGCTTATGCAGCATTGGATACAAAGCGCCTTCAGTCAACTGTATTTCGTCATCCGTAAGTTCTTTCACACGTTGTGTAATTTCATAGCCATACATGCGGCTATTTTCTGATAGCAGCTTTAGTATGATGGTGCGCAATGTGCCTTTGATGAGATCGTTTGAATACATAAGGCAAATATACATCAGTTTCTTATGCATCAAAGTAAATGCATAGAAATCTTAGGTATAAAAACCTAATCCCTTGATTTTAAGTTGATTTAATTTTTAAAGCATTTTAAAAAGCTGAAAACACGATGGTGCTTGTCTGTATATTTGGGCGATTTTCGAAAATAGATATGAAAAAACTAGCATTATCATTGGGCGTTATGGCGCTAATCTTGAGCTCATGTACAAGATTTGAAGTAAAAAACAGATGCTGTAACAACACATACCGCATTCTTACTGACAATTACCTCACTTCAGATAGTTTCCTATTAGAAATACCTCAGGCATTCACGCCAAATGGAGATGGTTTAAACGAATTATTCTTTCCGTTAGGAAAAGGATTTGAAGTGAACAGCATCCAAATAAAAAATGGTTTAACTACCGTTTTTGAATCAGAAAACCATCTAGAATATTTTTGGGACGGCAGTGGCGCAGATGACGGCAGATACACTTATACCATGGAAATGACCACCGATGGTGGCACCGACATTACTGTAAAAGGCGATGTATGTATCATGCGATTTGGTTTAGAAGGCAGCAAACTTCCAGAAATTGAAGAAGTAGAAATATGTGATTGTCTTACTGCCGATATGATTAATACAACTACTGGAGTAAGCGGTTCAACAGACGAGTGTGTTCTGGGAGCAGGAAGCTAATGCAACCACTTCTAAAAGACATATCGCATCAAATAGTCTGGGATTTAGATCGCTTGATTGCGGAACTTGAATCTTATCCTGATGAATCTATAATTTGGACGAAGCATAAAGCCGTCAACAATACTGCTGGGCATTTGGGTCTTCATTTGATTGGAAACCTCAATCACTTTTTTGGACACATGATGGGCGGCACAGATTATAAGCGAAACCGAGAACTTGAATTTAATAGTGCACCCATTCTCGTTTCTGAAATAGCTCAACAAATTATAGAAACCAAAAAAGTGGTAGAAACTTCGCTTTCAGCCATGACTGCTGAAAAACTTTCCACACGCTTCCCTATTGATGTTTTCGGTTTTGAAATGACTTACCAATACTTTATCATCCGATTGGCAAATCACTTGAGCTATCATTTAGGCCAAATAAGCTATCACCGAAGAATACTGGCATAAAAAAGGGAACACTCTAGCGAGCATTCCCTCTTAACTAAACCCTAACCCTAATTAAGATTTTTCTTGTTTCTCGAAGAATTCATCGACTTCTTCACTGAAATCGTTGAATCCATCTTTCATGTTTTTCATGGCATCGTTTGCCTCATCTTTTACTTCCTTATTGGCATCTTTCATCCATCCGGCCAATTGCTCCTTCTTAGCATTCAAAAACTCAATAGCCTTCATATCTTCATCAGATTGCTCTGTTTTATTGTTCAATTCTTCTAATTTCTCATCAATGGTTTCCATCTTGGCTTCCATTTTTTCCGAAAGATTTTCTGACTGATCTTCTACAAATTCTTGCGACTCATCTACAACATCTTTGGCCGTTGTATCTTGATTTTCGCAGGCTACATTTATCATTGAAATAAATGCTAGAGCGATTACAGTTCCGAATATCTTTTTGGTGGTTCTCATAGTTTTCTTGTTTGGCCTGAATAAAGGAACAACCGTGCCACGGCCATTTTAAAAGGATTGAGCCACCAAAACCGATTAAACTGTGTATTAAATTCAACAACCATTGTCCTTTTTGTTGGAATACTTTCCCCAACTGACATAAAACACCAAACTCTTGCGGCATTATCGGGTTTATGCAGAGGACACTTCTATATTTGAAGCCGTAAATAGAAATCATGAACAGAGAGCGATCAGAG
This sequence comes from Salibacteraceae bacterium, assembly GCA_030727625.1. Taxonomy (GTDB): domain Bacteria; phylum Bacteroidota; class Bacteroidia; order Flavobacteriales_G; family Salibacteraceae; genus SHAN690. The sequence continues at coordinate 8,523 of JANRBI010000204.1, read as the reverse complement.
CAGTTATTCGAAGAAGCAAAACAATATTTACCAGGCGGTGTAAACAGCCCAGTGCGTGCGTTCAAATCAGTAAACGGAGCGCCTATTTTCTTTGAAAAAGGTAAAGGATCGCACGTTTGGGATGCAGATGGTAACGAGTACGTGGATTTTTGCTGCTCTTGGGGACCACTTATTTTGGGCCACGCTCATGATGGCGTTTTAAATAAAGTAAGCACCGTAATGGCCAACGGAACTTCATTTGGAGCTCCGAACAAATACGAAACTGAACTTGCAAAACTCATTGTAGACCATAACCGATACATTGAAAAAATTCGCTTCGTAAGCTCAGGAACCGAAGCAGCAATGAGCGCCATTCGCTTAGCGCGAGGATATACAGGCAAAAACAAAGTGGTGAAATTTGAAGGCTGTTATCACGGTCACGTAGACAGCTTGATGGTTAAAGCTGGTTCTGGCTTAGCCACTTTTGGCACTTCAACTTCTGCTGGTATTCCTGAAAGTTTTGTGAAGGAAACCATTGTGCTTCCACTAAACGATAAAGAAGCGGTGCGCGAAGCAGTGAAGAATTTTGGTCATGACATCGCATGCATTGCCATTGAACCAATTCCTGCAAACAATGGCTTATTACTACAAGACAAAGACTTCTTATTATTCCTCCGCGAAATTTGTGACGAAACAGGCATTCTTCTGTTTTTTGATGAAGTAATTTCAGGATTCAGAGTTGGATTTGAAGGTGCAAGCGGCTATTATGGCATCAAGCCAGATATGGTAGCTTATGGAAAAATCATAGGTGGCGGATTTCCTGTTGGAGCATACGCGTCAAGCGCGAAAGTGATGGACTGTGTTGCACCAGAAGGTCCGGTGTACCAAGCTGGAACATTGAGTGGAAATCCTGTAGCGATGGCAGCTGGGATTGCACAACTAGAAGCTTGTCTTAAACCAGGATTTTACGAAGCCCTTGAGGCAAAAACTTCTGCCTTTGTAAAAACCGTTCAGGATTATGTAAATGCGCACGGCTATCCATTCCACATGTTTCATGTTGGATCTATTTTTTGGTTGAGCTTTAGCAACAAGCAGCATGTGCGCAGCGCATCTGAAATTCCTGCAGATAGCGGAGAAAAATTCAGAGTATTTTACGATGCCTTACTTGATCAAGGCGTTTATGTAGGTCCATCGGGTTACGAAGTTGGTTTTGTAAGCGAGGCGCATTCTCAAGAAGATTTAGACAAAGCGGCCAAAAGCATTATTGTTGCGCTAGACAAGGTGTATGGCTAAGTCGAGCCGCATTGGCAACGGCTTCAACTTACTTGCTCCAATTTATGATGGAGTAGTTTTCTTGTTTTTCGGAAAAGCATTTTCTCAGCTTCAACAGCAGCTTTTTAGTGATCTCGCTTCCGCGGAAAAGTGCCTCATCGTTGGTGGTGGCAGTGGCGAAGTTTTGGAAAACGCAATCGCACAAAACCTTGCTTCGCATTACTACTATGCAGAGCTAAGCGATGGTATGATCGAGAAAACTAAGAACAGAATTTCCAGACTAAATCACTCATCTTCCATAGAATTTTCGAATGATTGGACCTCTTGGAAGGAGCAATCGTTTGATGTTATCATCTTACCCTTTGTGCTCGATTGCTATACCGAAACAGAATTGCAATCGCTACTCGCAAAGCTTGTAAGTTGCCTTTCCCCGAAAGGGAAAATCTTATTTATAGACTTTAACCAAGAAGCTGATTTTGGCTACCAAGCGCATTTCGCGAAAGCGGGATTTATAACATTACTCTATGCGTTCTTCAATATTGCAACAGGAATAAGCGCTAAGAAATTACCAGCTTTCAACCAGCTATTTATAGCACAAGGTCTGATTGCTGAAAGGCGAATTCTGATAAAAAAAGGTTGGATTCAAGCCGTTTGTTGGTCGTTTAGATGAGCAACCAACCCAGCGAATAAAGAATAATGGAACCTTCAAAAGCAAGGATGTAAAACAGGTCTTGCCTTTTTGGAGTGGTTAGTAAATAGCAAACCAATACGAAGCTAAACATTACGAATCCAAAAATCATTTGTGGCCAGCTGAATCCTAGAGCGATTAAACGCCATACAAGCATTAAAAGCCACGCCAGCAAAGCGATTAGCCCAACATTTCTGGTCTGAACAAATCCAAATTCAGTAGCTAACGTTTCAAGGCCTGAAGCTTTGTCACAGAGCAAATCGCGCATATCAAATGGAATGGTAACCGCCAGCAAAAACAACATACGTTCAGCAAATAATTTCACAAAAACGGGATGTTTTAATTCTGAAAAGCCCCATTGTTCAAACACTGGGAAAGCCAATGTTAAATAGCCAACAACCAATGAAATAATGAGCGGTTTAGTAAATGGAATGTCTCTCAATCTTCGCCAACCTGTTTCAGTTGGCACTATTGGGATTGTATATCCAACAGAAATCAAACCTGCAGGAATTAAGCAAACGATGGTGTCTGCATTGAAATTTGGCAGCAAAAGCATCATCACAAACAGTGACAAACCCATCGAAATCTTGAGCGGATTTGCTCTTTTCAGCACCCATTGATGGCGCTCAGACAATTGATCTTCAGGAATAAAATCAATCTTATAAAGTCTGTGAAAGTTGTAAAGAATGAAGCTACCAAGAAAGACACAGATTACTGTATAAAGTCGCCATTCGATGTTTTCGACCAAGGCAAAGCTGCTCAGCGTAAGTATACCGAGCACAAATGCTACATAAGAATTGGAGTAAATGATTGCTCTTAAGAGCTTCATTAATTGGCGTTAATTCCTAGAACGAATCCAACTGCTGTTCCAACAAGTCCAGTTCCTAAAGATTTGAACAACCTTTTCGAGCGCGCTGCTCTTTCATATCCCAACACATAAGCTGGGTCACCTGCTTTTGAGGGCTTAGCACCTTTTAGACCTTTTACTTTTACTCGAGGTAAAGCGCTCACCACGGTATATGTGAATGGCACAGCAAAAACTAAGATAGTTCCCGATAAAAAATAGCCTGCAGCAGCTGTAACTGGTGTACCAACGAGGTAAGTCCAATTTGATTTAGAATATTTTGCAGCGTCCAATTCACCTTCAATATAGCTACGCATTTCTTCTACTGAAAAATAGTTTCCAACCAAGGTATCCATGGCGTACACTAATTGTTCATTTCCTTGAGCATCAATGATAGAGAACACGCGTTCTAGATCAATTTTGTGATCTTTTTCTTTTCCGCTTTTCTTGGTGAATGTGTAGTAAACATATAAACTGTCTTGAGATGACACTCTGCCTTCAAGGGTTTTGCCTGTCATTAAAAAGATTTTATCTGTATTACTCTGCCCTTTTGCAATAGAAAAACAGAGCATTATTAATGCAAAGATGGTGGTGCTCCTAAACATGTCGCAAAAGTGTAGATTTTTTAATTAATTGTGGATAAAACTATACGCTGTTGTTGATGTTTATCATACTCAAAACCAATATGCGAAATTTATATTTGCAGCCCTTAAAATAGATCATGACGAAACACGATTCATTTCAACTTAGACACATCGGCCCAAGACGGGAAGAGATTCAGCACATGCTCGAAACTATCGGTGTAGATTCAATCGATCAATTGATCGATCAAACCGTTCCTGCTTCTATCAGATTGAAAAAGGCTTTAAATGTGGCCGAAGGAATTTCTGAGTTTGAATTTGACGAATTGATTCAAACCCTGGCGCAGAAAAACAAGGTTTACAAGTCTTATATCGGTCAAGGATATTATGGCACTATGCTGCCAGCCGTGATCAAGAGAAACATACTTGAAAACCCAAGTTGGTACACTGCTTACACGCCTTATCAAGCTGAAATAGCTCAAGGCAGATTAGAAGCTTTGTTGAATTACCAAACAATGATTTGTGATTTGACAGGAATGCCGATTGCTAATGCAAGTTTGCTGGATGAAGGTACCGCAGCAGCAGAAGCTACATTCATGATGATGAGTTCTCGTAGCAAAGCGCAAGAAAAAGCGGGCTACAACAAACTTTTCATTGACGAAATGTGTTACCAACAAACCATAGATGTGGTGGTAGCAAAAGGAGAAGCCATCGGGATGGAAATAGTGATTGGCGATATTTCAACCATTGATCTTGAAGACAAATATTTCGCAGTGCTGTTGCAATACCCAAACCGCGAAGGTGCTTTGGTTGATTATGCTCAGCTTACAAGTCGCGCTGCGGAAAAGGAAATTAAAATTATTGCTGCATCTGATTTGATGGCGCTTTGCTTATTGACTCCTCCCGGAGAATGGGGAGCAGATGTAGTAGTTGGAAACTCGCAACGCTTTGGTGTGCCAATGGGTTTTGGTGGGCCACACGCGGCATTTTTTGCAACTAAAGAAGAATACAAGAGAAACATTCCTGGTAGAATAATCGGAGTTTCTGTTGATAGAGATGGCAACCCTGCGTTGCGTATGGCATTGCAAACGCGTGAGCAGCATATTAGAAGAGATAAAGCAACTTCAAACATTTGCACCGCTCAAGCATTGTTGGCAATCATGGCATCTATGTATGCTGTTTATCATGGCCCAGCTCGTTTAAGAACAATTGCTGAAAACATTGCTTCTAAAGCCAATGCTTTCGCAAAAACATTAACCAAACTTGGAGTTGAAGTAAAGCACAGTAAGTTTTTTGACACTATTACTTTAGTGACAGAGAAGTCTTCGGCTATTCAAGAACTAGCTATCAAAAACGAAATCAATTTTTGGTATCCTGAGGCAAACCATGTAACTATTTCGCTTGACGAAACTAGTCGCACCAAAGATTTGCAAAAAGCAATTAATGTAATTGCAGAAGCGCTTGGCCTTGAGAGCATCATGCTTGAAGCGGAAAAAGGAGCCGCCATCCCTGTCTATCTTCAACGTGCTTCTTCCTATTTAACACATCCAATCTTCAATGCTTTTCAAAGCGAAACAGATATGATGCGTTATATCAAATCACTCGAAAACAAAGATATTTCACTTACGCGCAGCATGATTTCATTGGGCAGTTGTACCATGAAATTGAATGCAGCAAGCGAGCTTTTCCCAATCACAAATCCTGCATTTGCTAACATGCATCCATTTGTGCCAGCAAACCAAGCTGGCGGATACTTAGAGGCAATCAAAGAATTGCATGATGATTTGTGTGAAGTAACTGGTTTCCACGCCATGAGTTTTCAACCAAATAGTGGCGCTCAAGGCGAATATGCTGGTTTGATGGTGATTCGTGCTTACCATGCAGCTAATGGAAATGCAAACAGAGACATTGTTTTAATTCCATCTTCTGCACATGGAACCAATCCTGCAAGCGCAGTGGTTGCAGGTATGACAGTAGTAGTGGTAAAATGCGATGAAGCCGGAAACATTGACGTTGCCGACTTACAAGCCAAGGCAGAACTTCACAAAGAAAACTTGGGTGCATTAATGGTAACTTACCCATCAACTCACGGTGTGTTTGAAGCTTCTATCATGGAAATCACGAAGATTGTTCATGATAATGGTGGCCAAGTATACATGGATGGTGCAAACATGAATGCACAAGTTGGGTTAACAAGCCCAGGAATGATTGGCGCAGATGTTTGCCACTTAAACCTTCATAAAACATTCGCTATTCCTCACGGTGGTGGTGGACCAGGTGTTGGACCAATTGGTGTTGCAAAACACTTAGCTCCATTTTTACCAGGACATCGTTTCCACAAAACAGGTGGCGAAAAAGCTATCGGAGCAATCTCTAGCGCACCATTCGGCAGCGCATTGATTCTCCTGATTTCTTATGGGTATGTAAAAATGCTCGGTGGCGAAGGCTTAACAGACTCCACCAAGTTTGCAATTTTGAATGCTAACTATTTGAAAGAAAAACTAAGCGGTCACTTTGATGTACTTTATACTGGCACAAACAATCGTGTGGCACATGAGATGATTTTAGATTGCAGACCTTTCAAAAAATCAGCTCAAGTTGAGGTTACAGATATCGCAAAACGATTGATCGATTATGGTTTCCATGCTCCTACGGTTTCATTCCCAGTAGCGGGAACTATCATGATTGAGCCAACCGAAAGTGAATCTAAAAAAGAGCTTGACCGTTTTGCAGAAGCATTGATCAACATCCGCAAAGAGATTGCTGAAATTGAGCAAGGTGAATTTTTAGCTGAAACCAGTGTTTTAAGAAATGCACCGCATACTGCGCAAGTTTTGATGCAAGACGAATGGCCATTTAGATATCCACGCACCAAAGCTGCATATCCGCTGCCTTGGATTGCTGACAACAAGTATTGGGTTCCTGTTTCTAGAGTTGATGATGCTTATGGCGACCGAAACTTGGTTTGCTCTTGCCCACCAATGGAAGAATACGAAAACCATCTTGCGATGACACACTAAGCTTGGCTCGCTTCGGGGCATAATCATCCTTACTTTTGGAGCTTCAGCTATGAAAAAAGTAATCTCGATTTCGCTCTTAAGTATCGCGTTTAGCGCATTTGGCCAACGTATAAGTGGCCCAACATATAATACAATTACAGAGAGAGCGCTTCCGGCATTGCCCGAAGGCGCTTTCTTTTTTGAAGGATTTGAAAACGCCAACCTTGGAGATTTACCTTCAGATTGGAGTTCCACCTCAAATTCCAACACGGCTTTTTATACTGGAATTTCAGGTGCAGAAAGTGGACAAGCCAATGAAAACGGCTTTTGGCCTGTACCAAAGCATACGGTGTTTGCAATGACCAACGATGACGTTTGCAATTGCGATAAAAGCAGCGATTATCTCACTTCAAAAACATTTGATTTACGAGGCTTAAGCGATGTAAGCATTGGCTTTGAAGCTTTTCAAAACGGAGCTGGCGGCCAAGTAGCTGAGCTTCAAATCACAAAAAACGGAACAGATTGGGAAACACTTGTAGAGGTGGCTCTTAGTAACAACTGGAAAGCGCAAGAAATCAACTTACCTCAAGGTTTTTACACTAGTCGGTTTCAATTCAGGTTTTTCTATTCTGACAATGGAGTTTATGCTTCAGGGCTTGCGTTAGACAATATTTACCTGCGTTCGAAAACAGTAAAGCGCGTTACTAAAATCAACACATACAATGTGAGCGGAAGCGATCCTCAATCTATTGTTTTGTATGATGGTATTCCTTTGCGTCAAGCGCGAAAAGCCAATTTGCAATTCGGAGTCGAAGTTCAAAATGAAACAAACGATACTTTAGACTTAAAGCTGCTTAGCATAGTAAACACTTCATTTAAAGACACGAGTTCAATCTATCGCTTCTTTCCGAATGACGCAAAAACCATTTTATCAAACTATCCCAATAGGTTTTCAGCTTTTGAAAAACAGACTTACAATTGCTTTTCGCAAGTAGCTGAAGCCAGCACAGATTCTAGCGTTGTGCCACTTTCGGTTACTTCATTTAGTGTTACGGATAGTTTATACTACAGAACCAGCGCCTTTAATGACGGCACAGGTATCTGGATTCAAAATGCTCCTGATCAAGTCGGCACCTACTTTCATCTTTTTAGCGAAGACACGTTAAGGGCGGTTCGCATCAACATTCATCAAGGTTCTAGCGCAAATAGTCGTGTAAAACTCAACGTGTATGATGCCAATGATTTGAGCGCACCTATTTACGAAAGTGAAGCACTACTCATTCCATTAAGCGCGGTAGGATCAACTTTTAGCATTCCAGTTGACACTATTTTCTCTGCAGGGAAATACGTTTTTTCTATCCAAAAAGTAATCGGCACGGTGGTGATTGATTCTCGTGGCGATAAAACAGCAGCTTTTGGCGAAGTCATTTATAAAACAGGAAATCAAGCTTGGAAAAACTTCCCTTATTACCCAACACTTGCACTGGTTTTTGATGCGGTTGACCCAAATTGCTCTGGTGCTATAGAAGCAAGCATAGATCCAATTAGTTGCTTTGGTTTAAACGATGGCACTATACGTATTAACGAAAATCAATTTACTGCTAATGCAACGTTTACATGGAGCAACGGCAGCGTATTTAGTGAAATAGCAAATCTTTCACCTGGAACGTATTCCATCACCGTGACTGATAGCAATAGCTGTGTTTATACTGATGAAATAACCTTGAATGAAACCGACAGCTTATCGTTAGCGATTAACACTATTGCCGATAGCTGCAGTAAAAACGTAGGGGAAATCGATCTTGTGATTTCAGGCGGAACTGCGCCCTACTCTATCATTTGGAATGGCACCGAAATTTCAAACCACACAAAATCATTATCTTCTGGCAGCTACTCGATTAATATTTCAGATGTTAATGGTTGTAATACAACTACCATAATTTCTGTTACTGGCAGCGATTCTCTCAGCAGCACATTCAACCTCACCAAGCCGAGCTGCGGTAATGCCGATGGAATGATAAATATTCAAACTAACGGAAGCGCACCTTTCTCTTACCATTGGAGTACAAACGAAACAACTAACACTATTTCAGCGAAAGCTGCAGGAATTTATACCGTCACTATTTCTGATGCCATTGGTTGTGCTGAAGAGCATGTTTT
>JANRBI010000203.1:1758-3602 GCA_030727625.1 Salibacteraceae bacterium | reverse complement strand
ATGCCAGCAAACATTTCGGCATGTTTAAAATTGCTTTCGCCTAACAACAGCGTGCCCGCGCCCACCACGGTTTGCAATTTGGCGCGCCTTACCAAAGGCACTTTGTTGAGCAGCGAACCTTCGAAACTATGCTTAAAGTTGCCTTGAAAATAGGGCTTTGTAGTAAAAATGGCGGCTGCTTCTGGCCTCAGCAACTGAAAACTCATCAATGGATTGCTAAACCAATAAGGATCACTTCGCCTGAAATACTTGAAATCTGCCACACGCACCGTGTTGTCATTTAGGTATGAACCCGCCATGACGCGCCATTTACTTTCGCCCCAAGTTCCAAACTGAATTTTGTCATCCACCTTTATTTCTAAAAAATCAAGGTTTGAGCTGCTGCCGAATATGCCAGGAATTCCTTTTTTATACCACAGCGTTATACTCGGCCACTTGCTCGGCAACACCACTTTTTTATACGGTTTGGTTTGGTATTTCTGAAAAGGTGTAAGCTTTAGCTTCACGTCAATGCCAAAATCGCGGTAAGCATCAAAAGCAACAGGTTCGTTAAATCCACCAAAAAGTTGGTCACTCCAACTGCTGAGTTTGATGTCTGTGATCGGCAGTTTCTCGCCAAACTCAAGCGTTACATCTAAATAAACGCCATTGATGATTTCAATATCGTGCCCAAACGAGTAGAAAATATCCTGCACGTAGTTACTCCTCGAGAAAATGGTTCCGATACTGGCGTAGTTGTTCAGCATCACATAGTTGTTTCTATACTCGCCATGAAAGCGGCCAAAACGCTTGGGTAAATACGTCACATCAAAGCCAAACTCGCCTTTCAAGTCTTTGTTGGTGAAACCGTAATTCAACTCGCCAGTCACTTTGTATTTAGTGGCTTTTGAGAGTTCTTTTTGATAACTACCGCCTAGCACATGTCTGTAGCCACCCACACCCAATGGCCTCAACTGCTGAATCAACGGAAAAATAAACCAATCGTATTTCTTAAAACTATTTTGATGGCGAATACCTTGCAACAGCACATCCCAAATACCGATGTGGTTTACCGTGCTGTCATCTTTAGTCAAATATGCTTCTGAAGCATAGTAATCGTCCAAACTATCTTGCTCGGTCAAGAAAACCACTTCTTCGGCTTTTAGCTCAATCGGTCTGATAGAATCCCAATAGAGCTTGTCTTTTGCATACGCATCATCTTCAATGCGCATGATTTCGTTTCCAAAAAAGCGTTTGTCAAACGTTGGTGCCAGGTTATAATCGGAATAAACAATGTTGGTGTTGCCAATTTGAGTTTCGTAACCTTCTTTCGTTTCATAAAAAAACTCTTCGCGCTCTACCAACCAAATGCTGTCATTTACCCAAGTATACTCTTGAAAAATGCGCATGTAATCATAAAACAGCAGCTCGGTTTTGTCGGGTTCTAAATCCACGGCTTTGATGCTGTAAAGACTATCTGTGATGTAGATAAATCCGCTGAAAAGCGCTGCGAACTTGCGCTTTGGCTCCACCGCTATTTTGTTGACCCAATAGCCATCTTCGTAAAAATTCTCGATCAGTTTAAACTTATAATTTAAAAAAGCCGAAGCGCCAATGGGTGACGAAAACGGCACTTGACCCAAGTTGGGTAAGTTCATCAAGCTTTCGTAAAAATTGAAGCGGGCTTCAGACAAGTTGGTCTTAAACATGGTTCTATTGATGGCTTCTTGGCCATAGCTTATGTCATCTCCATAACCGTCAATCGTAACCTGCATCACATTCATAGGTTTTTGGGCTTCTAGATCGTGCACGGCATATTTAATCTCTTTCCAATGATTGGGTTGCTCAAAATTGAGTTGGCTCTT
>JANRBI010000203.1:0-1658 GCA_030727625.1 Salibacteraceae bacterium | reverse complement strand
ATTTTTTCATAACCTACGGCTTGAAAAACAAGTGAATACGTGCCGTTTTCAAGGTTCATGACAAATTCACCTTTGATGTTGGTGGCCACGCCATAAGTGCTATTCTCTACATACACGCTGGCATAAGCCACGGGCAATTTTTGATCGTCAAGCACCACCCCACGCAGCTGCCAAGCCATGCTTTGTAAGGGCAGCAACAACAGCAATATGTATAGCGGTAGCTTCAAAATAGGAGGCCAAATAAACGCGGGAAAATTGGGCTTAACAGTCAATTTAGTATCAATGGTTGCATACTGTGACGGTTTGCTTTGAAAAGAGTTACAGCACGATGCATATTTTCGCAAACATGAAGATTTATCACAATCCGCGATGCCGAAAAAGCCGCGAAACCTTGGCTATTTTACAAGACAAAAACATTGATGTTGAAATTGTAGAATACCTAAACACACCACCAACCAAAGCCGAATTGAGCGCTATAATAAAGATGCTGGGTATAAAACCACACGACTTAATCAGAACTGGAGAAGACATTTACAAAACCGAGTTTAAGGGCAAAACTTTGAGTGACGATGCTTGGCTAGACGCCATGTTGGCTCATCCGAAATTGATAGAACGCCCGATTGTTGTTTCTGGCAAAAAAGCTGTGATTGGCCGTCCGCCCGAGAAAGTGCTAGAGATGGTTGGGAGTTTTTAGTGGGCAGTAGACAGTGGCTATTTGATAGGCCAAGTCTGGTCATAAACACCAATGCTTTTGCCACCAATTACACCTTCCACATCTTTCGGTATTTTCTTGAGGCGATTTTTATGCGTATCGAAGTTTGGATCGCCTACTTTGTAATCTGCATCGGTCAATACCTTAGTAGCTTCGGCATCTTCAAGATCATTCGTAATTACTTTGTATTGCAATTCTTCGCCATCATTTATTTTGTCTAACTCGTCATTAAACTTACTTTCCATTTCAGTTTCCCAAATACCTTTTTCAAATGTATCTGGCCAAGGACGCACATTAGAATTATTGCCTTTACCACCTAAGCGATTTGGAATCATATGAGCGCTCATCAGTTTTACTTTGCCACCCCAGCCCATGTCTTTAAGGGTTTCGTTCACTTTTTGTGAAATACTACTATCAGCATCACCGCCACCATTGCTCAAAGCGGCTGGCCAATTATTTTTATTAAACCCCGGTGGCTTCTTTGCCACGGTTTTATACTCTTGACGCGCAAGTTGTATTGGATCTTGTCCGTTACTATTTGATAAACTTGCTTGTAATTGAGCTATTTGCTGATTGCGATGACTATTGTTTGCCAGCGCTTGCAATTTAAGTTGAGCAATGGCCTCAGGGCGATTATCCATAAAAGGCGCTGCCTCTACTCCACCTTTGCTTTTCTGATTGTTTTCAGTTGCCTTAAGCTGACTTTTTTTCTCCGGTGATGAGTTTGAGGGAATTCTCATGTGAGGTTGGTTTAGGATAGTGATAATGAAGGTTTTTAGAAGTGCATTTCTTTAAGTTTTGATAAATCAAGACTAACAGGATTTGGGGTAGCTTATATTTTTACGATTCTTAGGATAACGGTTAGTATATGAAAAGTAGGCGATTACGAAGCACAAAACTTTCGGTTAAGCACAAAGTTTGATACGAGCCAAAAGCCTTGAATTTA
>JANRBI010000202.1 GCA_030727625.1 Salibacteraceae bacterium | reverse complement strand
CAATTTGCTGCAAGGCCCATTTCACAAAATTGGGATCAGTATCTCGAATGATTTCCATCAGCAATGATTGATTCTTAGCTCCGAAAAGAAACACAGCTATTAATTTTGGAAGCCTGAAGCAGAAAGACGGCAAGATTGAAATCAATCTCGATTTTCCTATCCACTGATAAAGTAGAGGAAGTTCGCCTCGTATCGCAATCGATGAGATCAACATCACTTTTATCGATCGAATTTTAGCAATTTCTTGAGCTATAATTCCACCAAACGAAACACCAATCAACCAACCTTCAAAACCAACCTCTATTTGATTGCTCATTTGCAACGCATAATCAGAAAGCGATTCTTTTTGTTGTGGCTTTTCCCATTGCAAAACATGAATTTTCACATTCAGATCTAAGTGTTGAAACACTCGATGATCAGCACCCAAACTACCAATGGCGTATATTTTTTGTTTGCTTTCAGGCATCCATCTCGCTTATTAACTCCATCCAATCTTTACCACTTTTTTCAAAAGAATAGGGCAGTGGAATTGGTTCAAAAGGTGAATTTAAAGCATGATCAATTTGCAGAATCAGATGCTCAGCATTCGCAAGTTCAAAATAATGCGCGGCCTTTCCTACAATTTCTCTATGAACAGGAATATCCGAAATCAAACATTTTGCGCCAATCAGATGGGCTTCTATCGGCACCAAACTAAAGCCTTCATAAATGGAAGGATGAATCACCAATTTCGCGTTTTCATAAAGCCATTTTAGCTCAGCGTCATTCAAACCTTGAAGCCAAATCGCCTCTGTTTCAGGTGCTAATGCTTTGTCCGCAAATGCTTTTCCTGGATTACCAGCAATCACGAGTTGATATTGGTTTTGTGTACACCATTGTTGAGTAGCACCGATCACGAAATCAAAGTTCTTGCGCGGGTCGTGGCTCCCAACCATAAGTATAAAATTTCCTATTGGTGCAGACGCAGGTTTGTGGGAATTCACTTCAATAAAATCATCACTTACAGCACTGTGAATGATACTAATCTTTGTCAACGGAATGCCCAAATGTCGATGAATTTCTTGTTTTGAAAACTCAGAGACCGTGACAAAATGCTTCGCGTTTTTTGCGAGCTTTTTAAACAGCCATTGGTAGTATTTCGCGAAAGCGGGACGAAACCAAACCGGGTTTTCAAATACCGCCATATCGTGTATGGTTACCATCTGTTTTTTATACCAAAATGGTGCGGTGTTGCAGAAATTGATCAGCAACAGTCCTTCTCTTTTGGCTTTTAGCGGAAGCGAGATTTGTTCCCATAAAACTTGAAGAAGACTGTTTTTGCTCTTGGGTTCAAAAAATATAGCGTCATCAATAAAAGCAGAAACGCCCAACGCATAGCGCTGCACGCCCGTGGTTCGCTGTTTTTTGAACTTACTGTTAATGATGGCTGACTTTTCCATTTTGTCGGCAATATGCAAGTTTCTCTTTTTCAGATTACTTTTAACCTAACTCTTTTGTTTTTTGCCACGTCTCCAAATAAAACCAACCACCTATGGCCTTCAAAATCAAACTTTCAGCGCTTTTTATGCTGTTGTTTTCAGGAATTATTTCTGCTCAAAACAGTGATTGGCTTCCAATTCTATTAAACCAAACCAGCTACTTCAGTATTTCGGGTTCAAATCAAATTTTACCGATCAAGAACGATCAAATGATACCTGGTGGCTCAGGTGATTTTTATTTCACTTATGGTCAACTGATACAAGATGAATTTGATACCTGCGCTTGGGCAGTTTGGAATCCAAGTCCCAATCTTTTTGGTTTGCCCGAGTGTGATTTTCAACGATTTGTAAACCGGCAAGGTTCAATGGATGTAATGGGTGTATCGCACGAATTTCCAATTCCACTCGAAACCAATTTTGGTGACGAAGTATTTTTTGTTGATGATCACTACATCCGATATGATACGATTACGGAGGAAACTTTTTTAGGAGTGACAGATTCTATAAAAAGCTACACGATTCGTCATGCCTTTATGGGTGATGTGGGCGAAATAAAACTTTCTAAAAATCATGGTTTAATTGAGTTTGTGAGTTTCAGAGACTTGGAAATCCCAAATGGAACCATTCGAACTTTCAACTTGGTCGGTTATCAGATCGCAGGAAATGAAGTAGGGATTACAGCGCCAGAAATAACCCAATACCTTCCTTATACTATTGGAGATAAGTTGGTTTTCAAACACCAATATTGGACATCCATTAATAGTGAATTTGAAGAAATTACCGAGTATCATCACGTTACTTTGACCAACACAAGCACAAGCTTTATTGAAGGTATTGCGGCCATTTATGACTATCAGGGATTTTTGATTTCCACGGACAGTTCATACTCCATTCCGCTGCAGCCAATGCTCGGTGAACTGAGTGATTACATGGTTTCTATTCCGTTTATTTCAGAATCGGCCATGCAAGATTTACTGGCGAATACCAAGCTCATTCAAACTCAGGATTCGGGTTTGGTAGGATCTATAATTGGTTATGATGCAGCTTATTGTGACTCTACCATAGTAGCCGATGGCTTCGGTCAGGATGAAATATATTCAACCAATTTCGGATTGCTTTGGAAGCGTTTTGGAGGTTTTGGACCACCAACTACTTGGCGCTTGTATGCTGCTGATGCAGCAAATTTCTCTTATGGAACTTGGCCTAATTGGCTTTCGGTCGATGAACATCAATTAATGCGCAGCAGTATTTTTCCAAACCCTACAACTGGAACCTTAACCATTGTCGGTGATATTCAAATGGGAAAAGTTCAAATAACAGATGTAAATGGAAGAACTATTTTGGTGAAAAGCTTTGCAAATGAGGCTCAGCTTGACATTTCAACACTCAATAAAGGATTTTATTTTTTAAAGATTACTTCCGAAAATGGAGTAGGAGAGTCGCACAGAATCTTAAAGGTGGATTAACCGAATTTTGGATTATTTCAAACCATCAATAAGGTTTTTGCTCAAGTTTGGTGGGGCTACTTCAACGTAAGCTGCCATTAAAATATCTTCAATCACTTCGTTTTTCACATGTTCAAACTGAATGTGTGTCCATCCAGATTTTCCCCATTTGTTTGGTACTGGAAACACGGCATTTTTGTCGTGCAAGCAAAACAAGTCTTGATCTTTAGGATTTAATTTCACTGTTGCGCGATGATCCTTTTGGTTAAGCGTTGCAAAGATTTTGTTCTTCACTTTAAAGGCATGTTTCTCAAAATGCGGTGCTTCAGTTACTTCAGGTAATGCCTTAGCAATAGAAATGAAAAGATTGATTTGCTGCTCCATGTCCAATCAAAAATACATTTTGACTGGATTACCTTTTAAACAAGTGCTAGACTTATCTTGCCAGCAAAATAATGAGCAGTTATGCCAAACTACTATGATTTAGAAGCGAAAATGGGAACCGTTTCGCGCCCAGAATATCCAAAGGGAGTTTCTGACTACCGTTTGAAAATCAAGGTGTATTTGGCTAAAAAGGAAGATTTTGATCGATACGAAATTCAGTCGTTGAACGATGAAAATGAGCTAGTAATTGCTATTACTACAAAGCGCAACGCAAATCCAGAAAACGATCGTTGGGTCAAAGTGGATGCGTTGATTCATAATCATTTACTGAAACGTCTTGGCGATACTACTGACGCCA
>JANRBI010000201.1 GCA_030727625.1 Salibacteraceae bacterium | reverse complement strand
ATCACATCCATCACACCAATGCGCAAATTCCATTTTACAACTTGCCAGAGGTTCACGAAAAGTTTGAAGAATTTAATGTTGCAAAAACAACATCACTGCATCCATCAGACATTGCAAGTTGCTTTCGCGTAAAGGTTTGGGATCCAGAAGTGAATCGAATGCTTGCACTTAAAGAAATTTGATCCTACTCCGATTTGATTGCTGTTTTATTCAACTCAACAAACAGCTATTTTTTCTTGCAGCGCTTTATTTTCCTCTTTAAACCATGCAATGCGCATGCACTTTTTCATCCCAAAATAGCCAGCTGATTTTTCATTCAAAAAGCTTATGCTTGTGAAGTGGTTTTATAGCTGCATTCAAGAAATAAAAGTGATTGTGTGTAAAGTGGATATATGCGCAATTCGCATATACAATTGTTGGCATTAATTAAAAATGAAAAAAATAGCTCTCGGAATTTTGATTGGATTTACACTTACAGCTATCTACTTTGCTGTTGACTCTATTGTAAATTCAAAAGAAATAATATCGAAAGAAACAGCCTTCATTACATTGAAGAATGAATCTGATTTCAAAATAGTTAAAGCAACACTCGACCATGGTTATGGGGAAATCACTATTACGAATATCGGAAAGGATGAAACTGCTTATCTTGGATTTAGAAATGGCTCAGAGAATTCATATATCCTCACCATTCAGTTCGAAAATGACTCGTTATTAAGGACAAAAGGAAATTACTTCGAGTACGGCTTTCGTGGAATAGAAACCGTAAAAAATGATACCATTATTTCAGAAGACAATTGGTAAGAAAAAATAAAAAAACTAATGCCAACAATCGCTAAAATAAAGCGGGGCGACATTGGAAACGCAGTGCTGCTTGCTTCCGTCAGCCTTTCACGGTTGGACAGAAACTCACTTCGAATACCCGCCTTATCTTAGCGGCACCGTTGAAAATCGAACGATTCCAGTCGGGAACTGTTATCATTGAAAATCACATACATGAAATCTTTCATCTACCTAATCTTAGTATCCACATTTATGACATCTTCTATCATCTTCGATTTTAGCAAAAGTTCAGACATGAAAAACTGGGTCATTGTGGATGATGTGGTAATGGGAGGCCGATCTGCAGGCGCCTTTAAATTAAATGAAGATGGCCATGGTGTCTTTGCGGGGGTGGTATCTCTAGAGAATAATGGGGGCTTCTCTTCTGTGAGATACAAATTCGATAAAAAACGCATCAATGGGGCTAAAAAATTTGTCTTGAAAGTGAAGGGAGATGGCAAAAAGTATCAATTCAGAATCAAGGCTAATTCAGGGGATTACTATTCCTACATTTCAACATTCACAACCAGGGAAGAATGGCAAGAGGTGGAGATTAGTCTAGCAGATATGTACCCTTCCTTTAGAGGTAGAACATTGGATCAGCCTAATTTTTCAAGCGACCATATGGAAGAAATTGCCTTTCTAATTGGCAACAAAAAGGCGGAAAGCTTTAAGCTTTTGATCGATAAAATAGAGCTAAAATAAAGGTCGAGATAAACTGTGGCACATTTCAAAGTGCTCAACTTGATTGAGTAACGTTTATGTTATTTACCCATGTTAATGCCTCATCTTCGGTTTCAAAAATCTTGTATGGCACTGGTTGTCCTTGAAAGGAGAAGATCATTTTTAAAATACTCCTGATGGCTACATTAGGAATAACATAAGCCGTACAGGCACAAAACCGCTTCATAAGATCTTCATTTTCCTTCAACCAATTCGCCTGCATTTTCTGATGAGATAGACCGGGAACACTCGCTTTTGAAGCATCAAAAATAATGGCGAGCGGCCTTTCATGCCGATAGCAAGCTTTGGTTTGGTCTAGATAAGATTGAAAATTTTGGTCAGTACTCTTACTCCCAGTGAATCTGATTTTCACAATTGGAAAATAAGCTTCGTCAATGATTGCGTATGGTTCCATGTGAGGTAAACAAAATTTACGCTAAAGAGTTTTAGATCGGATACTCAAAACGATGATCAGTTTTCGTTATTTCAGAATAACACCTTTTCTCGATAGCTAGCGGAAACTTTTTATCCCTTCTCTTTGTAGCGTAATTATTCCATGTCAAGTGAGTTCTCTTTGAATTTTTTGAGTCGTATAGTTCAATCATATGGGCGGGTTGTTCGATTCTTCTCTATTCTAAATATGCCGGCACTTGGGGTATCTGTAAACTGCGTGGATTAGAGGCGGACTACGAGGTTAATAGACGTAGCCCAAAGGCACTACGGATCAGGTGTTTGCAGATGCTTGAAGAAAATGAAAATGTCAAGAAAAGAAGTGAAATTTAACTTCGAAATGATGATAACTCACCTACTCAGAGACTGATCTTATCTGAATCTAAGATCAATGACTAAGCTTGTTTACAGCCGAACCGCGATTTAAAGAATGGTAAGATTTTTAGCGAACTGAAAAACCGCATTCAAAGCGGATACAATTTGCAATTGGAATATGTTTTCAACGGAGACTAAATCGCAATAACACGAGAATCCAGAGCAAAGGCAGCAGAAGCAACAATATATGCTTTGCTCAATGACAAGCAGAAAGTAGCGTAATGGCCGAAAACGTACTACATAAGGCCAAGGTAAATTCAAGCAAATTGCAATCTTGCTTGGTACGGTTGCAAAGAGCTTTTACACCAACGCATGAAATGAAAAAGATATTCGAATAGAAAAAAGAACTACCCTACTCAACGCAAGGTTTTCATCCTTCTCTGCATCTCCTTAGAAAATCAAAAACCATGAAAACAGTAACAATAGCTATTTTGACTGCTTTAGCGGTTATTTCTTGTAAGAAAAAGGATGATGTAGAAAGTGAACTTTACGGCACCTACAAACTCATTGAAACCCTTGCAGATCCTGGCGATGGAAGTGGTACTTTTCAACCGGTAAGCAGCGACAAAACGGTGACATTATACAATGATGGAACCATCACATCAAACGGTGAACTATGCCGTTTAAATACCGAAACGGGTACTTCTACAGCTGGCACTTATTCGTTTACAGATTCTACCATCAGTTCATCTGATTGCACCACTTTCGGATTTGAATTAAGTGGAAATACGCTGATTCTAAACTACCAATGCATTGAAGCTTGTCGAGGTAAGTTTCTCAAGCAATAATCATGTTTTAAAGTCCCTTCGGGGACTTTTTTTTTAGCTCAATCTCAAGAAACGCTCTTTGCCTGAAAGGTCAAAATGAGATGCTATTTTTCCTTTCCAAATGACAGAAAGTGATGCTTTTAACTCCGTCATTTCTGTAGCATGGGTTTCGAAATAAACTGCCCTTGCTCCTGCTTTCATTGCACCTTGCGCAATGGCTTCGAAAAACAAAAACGGCTTTTCATCTGGCACGAACAACGCTAAATGCGGTTCGTGCTTTTTCACGTTTTCGTCCATGTTTTCTAGTAAATGCTGAGGTATATAAGGTGGATTGCTCACCACTACATCACAGGCAGGCAAAACAGCATCTGTATGCAGCGCATCAAATAGCGTAAACCGAACATCCAAATTCAAGGTATTTGCATTCTGGATGGCGATGGCCAGCGCATCTTCAGAAATATCCATTCCGCCAACACTCCAGCTTGGTCGTTCTTGTTTTAGCGAAAGCGGAATGCAGCCACTACCCGACCCAATATCCATCACTCGAAGATTTTCTTCCGTTTCAAAAT
>JANRBI010000200.1 GCA_030727625.1 Salibacteraceae bacterium | reverse complement strand
GCCTTCATGTTTGTGATTAGTGCTGCCATTCTTAAAACGGGTTCGCTCCAATATGTAACAGGATTACTTACCACCATTTTTAGAAACCATTACCAGCGCGGTGTGATTCTGCTTATGCTTACCGTAAGTGCCGTTTCTGCATTTATTAATAATACTCCCGTGGTGGCAGTTATGATTCCTGTAACCACGCAAATTGCCAAGAATGCAAATCGTGCGGCTTCCAAACTTCTAATTCCGGTAAGCTACGCCTCCATTTTTGGTGGAACATGCACATTGATCGGAACCTCGACCAATATTTTGGTAAACGGTATTGCTGAGCAGAATGGCATTGAGGCGTTTAGCATGTTTTCTTTCACTCCGCTCGGGCTCATTTTTGTGGCTGTAGGATCTGCATTTATGATCTTGTTTGGCCAACGCCTTTTGCCTTCGCGCAAAGCGGGTTCAGACAGCGAACTTGAAACAAGCTTGTTAGAATACTTAGCTGAAATTGAAATTTTACCGGAATCAGGATTAAGTGGAAAATCGATTCTATCATCTCCGTTGGTGAAAGAATTAGAAATCGAAATCTTGGAACTTAGGAGACAAAGCACAACGCTGAACTTGCCCCAGGGCGACACCGTCTTAATGGTTGGCGACATCTTGAAAGTGCGCTGTAACGTGGAGAAAATAAGGCAAGTAAAAGATTCACTCAAGGTGAAAGTGATGCCGTTTTCTGACGAGAATGCTGATTCTGAAGATCAAGCAGCTGGAAGTTCGGCTTTTGTAGAATTGGTAATTCCTACCAACTCAGAATTAGAAGGTAAAACCTTGCGCGAATTTGATTTCAGAAGAAGATTCAGAGCTTCGCCTTTAGCTATCCGCCATCGAGAAGAAGTGTTGCAAGAACAACTTCAAGACGTGAAATTGAGAGCTGGTGACGTGATTTTATGCGAAATGAAATCGCATTACTTGGCACAGCACAAAGGCACAAATCGCGATCAAAATGTGCCTTTCATTATTTTGAGTGAGCAAGGTATTTTGAACTTCAATCGCAAGCAATTTTACTTGGTAATGAGCATTGTGGTTGGAGTAATATTTACCGCTTCAGTGAATCTTTTGCCTATTGTAACCAGTACCATGCTTGGCGTGATAGCACTTGTGCTTACGGGTGTTTTAAACATGAAAGAGGTATACAGAAGTATTCAGTGGCCCATTGTTTTCTTGCTTGCTGGTGCATTGAGTTTGGGCGTTGCCATGCAAAACTCGGGTCTAGCAGAAATGATTGCAAAAATGATTGTGGATCAATTTTCATCTTACGGCCCTGTGGCCATTCTAGCTGGCATCTATCTTTTAACCAGCATCTTGACCGAACTCATGAGCAACAACGCTACAGCGGCACTTGTTGCACCGCTTTCTATTGCTACTGCGCTGCAATTGGGCTTGTCGCCCGTGCCGTTTTTGGTGGCAACCATGTTTGCAGCTTCATCTAGTTTTATGACACCCATTGGTTACCAAACCAACACCATGATTTATTCAGCTGGAGGTTATAAATTCAAAGACTTTATGCGTGTTGGCATTTGGTTAAATCTTCTTTTTTGGATTATCAGCGTGGCGCTTATCCCCTACTTTTTTCCTTTTTAAAAAGATCGTTTTCGGTGATTTAGAAACTTAAGAAAATGAAAAAGCTCCGTAAATACGGAGCTTTTTCGTCAAATCACCCTTATTACCAAATTAAGCTATGCTTAACCGATAAAAGCACCTTTTCCCCAAAAGATGCGCATGACTTACGCCACAGATTTAAGTCTGGATTTAGGGAAATGAAAAAAAATTAAAGAAGTGCATTTATTTAAATTCGCGCCAAGAATAAAACCCCTTAAAAACATGAAATCAAAAATCACCCTAGCAGTACTTTCCTTCGGATTTTTAATCGCCATTTATGGTTGTGCCGAATTGGATAAAGTAATGAAAGAAGCCGGCAAATATGGCGTTCCTGCTACTCCAACCAAAGACATACTTACCAATGACGAAATCATTAAAGGCTTGAAAGCGGCTCTTAATCATGGTGCTGATAGCGCGGTGAGCCGACTCACAAAAAAAGATGGCTATTTTGGTGACGCAGCGTTAAAAATATTGCTTCCAAAAGAAGCTAAACCCATTTATGATCAAGTTCAAAAAGTGCCTTTGCTCAATGGATTCTTAGATGATGCAGTGCTTTCAGTAAACAGAGCGGCAGAAGATGCTGCCGTGCAGGCAAAACCTATTTTCATCAATGCCATCACTAGCATGACCATTACCGAAGGCTTGAGCATTTTGAAAGGAAGTGACACTGCGGCTACACACTATTTGCGTGAGAAAACTTTTCAGCAGCTTTACAACGCCTTCAAACCAAAAATTCAGACTTCGCTCAATAAAGAATACGTGAATGGTATTTCTGCCGAAAACACCTACAAAAAAGCGATTGACACGTACAACACTGCTTCGTTAAACGGAATGTTGTGGAGCAAAATTCAAAACAATTCACTTTCTGAACATACCACGCAACGCGCTCTTCAAGGCCTTTTCACGAAAGTGGCCAATGAAGAGAAATTGATTCGAGAGAATCCAATGCACCGCGTTACCGATATTTTGAAGCGCGTATTCGGTTACGTATTTCAATAAGCCAAAAGATTGATCAAAGTGCGGCATCGCTTCCTTGTTTTCTTTCTGCTTATCGGCTCCATGCATTCTTTTGGGCAAGACCTAAAAGTGTACACCGTTGGCGGATACGGAAATAGTGAAACGATGCTGTACTATGTTTCTTTATCAGATAGTTACCCCTATTCTGAAAATGAATCCGAGCAAGATTCAATCATTCCAGATGAATACTTAGGTGATCTGGAAAATACTGAAATGCTTCATTTCGAGCTGAAATCTGAATACAGAAAGCGTTTTATGTCACAGCTAAAGATTGCAGAATCAGATTCGGTTTTCGTGTATTTCCAACAGCAAGATTCCGTTGCAGCATTCGCAGTGAGTGATTTGAGTTTGATGGCTATGATCAACATGTATTACAGCAACTATGACGGACCCGTTACCTTTTACGATTATGTGATTGGCTTTGATTTTAGCACCATCCAAAATGGTGATTTCGTTGTAATTGGAACTCAAAATCCATTTCAAACTGGAAAACTAAAACCTGTTTTGTGGCAAGAAACGCAAACTGATCAATTTCCTGCAAACACAAAACTTGAGCCTGAATATCACAATGTTCAACCTATGGAAGTTGGAAAAACCTATGTTTCTACGAGCGATAACTATACTTATTACGTACAAGCACTTATTCATGAAGGAAGATTCATTGGCAGGAAGTTGGCCGTGGTTCACACCTTTAGAAAAGACATTGTGTTAGATTACTTTTTGATGGATGGCGAAAGCGCCTCATCTGCCCCACTCAACGGAATCCAAACGGACTCAAGCATTTCTGAGTTTTATCAATTCGCAGGTGAGTTGTTTATTGGAAAACCACCCGTGATCTATGGTTTCCAATTCGAGTCTTTTGGCTGCCCCGCCATTTATTTCCTAAATCAAAACTCTCGACCCATTCAAACGCTTTGTGACAACCGTCATTGATCTAGCAATTATTCGATTCTTAATGTTGGTTTTCCTGTTTATAACAATGCGCAGAAACATTGATTTATCAAAGGGCAACATTACTTTTGCGCTCCCTTAAAATGAGGCGAAAAATGGCATGAA
>JANRBI010000199.1:13051-19623 GCA_030727625.1 Salibacteraceae bacterium | reverse complement strand
AAACACTTGAGCGTGCACAAAGCGCTTCCAGTTGCATGAGCGTTGGATTATCGTCAACTCCAATCATCCATTCTGGATGTTTGAATTTTAGGTATTGCAGGTTTTTTAGGAGCTGGTTCACGTATCTAATTGTAAAATGCGGTTAACAATATTGACTCAAAAATGTAAAATGCATTTTACACTATCCTTCTCCCAACCGCTTCGGCAACTGGTTTTATTGCTTTCATCAAATCTCTGAACTGATCGTGGTAAAGCTGCTGTGCAGCATCGCTTTTTGCCACTGCTGGGTTTGGATGCACTTCAATTAGTAAGCCGTCAACACCCATTGCTACGCAAGCTTTGGTTAAATCGGCAATGCCGTATCGGTAACCAAGTGCATGACTTGGATCTAAAATCACAGGCAAATTGGTGTATTCTTTTAACCAAGCTACTCCACACAAGTCTAGCGTGAATCGGGTTTTGGTTTCGAAGGTTCTAATGCCGCGTTCGCACAAAAGCACGTTTTCGTTTCCTCCGCTTAGCACAAATTCTGCTGCTTGCACAAATTCTTGTAACGTAGTTCCAAATCCACGTTTGATCAATACCGTTTTATTGGTTTTGGCGCAAGCTTTCAAAATGCCATGATCATACATGCTTTTGGCACCAATTTGAATCACATCTGCATGTTCAATCACTTCATCAACATGCGTTGAATCGCGCACTTCACTCACGATCGAAAAACCGTGTTCATCGCGCATTTTAGACAAAAGCTGCAAGCCTTCTAAGCCCAACCCTTGAAAAGAATAAGGTGAAGTTCTGGGCTTATAACATCCTCCGCGCAAAGCGGTAATATTAAGCTCTTGAAGCAAAGCTGCGCTTTCGCGAATTTGCTCTTCAGATTCTACCGAACACGGACCTGCAACGATTAGCGTATTTCCAGTGTTTCCGCCAATGGTTACTTTACCCACTTTTACTTCTCGGGTAGCGTTTAAGTATGATTTACTTGCCAACTGAATGTCATCACTCATAGGCCATTCCGCTTCAATATGAGCTGAAAATTCTGCCGGAGATTCCTTCATTTTAGAAGGTGTTACCAACACATAATAATCGTCTTTTTTGAAAATGGCGCTTTGTGTTGCCTTTGCTATTTCGTGTGCTTGTGCTTCGCTGATGCCAGCTTTGGTGTGCAAAATCATAGTTCTCCTTTTACCAAATTGAGGAATGAAACCACTCCCGTTACTTTATTTTCTGAATCTACTACGGGTAAATAATTGATTGGGAAATCAAACTGTTTTACCTTTTGTAGCATCGCTTTTACAGTTGAATTCTCTTCAATCACGATGGGCGATTTATTAATCATATTACTCAAGCTAATAGCTTGTGGTTGCTCAATGTTTTTGAGCATTTCACGTCTTAAATCAGCATTACTTACAATGCCAACCAAGGTTTCATCCTCGTTTTCTAGAATCGTGAATCCCAATTTGTAATCTTCGATGCTTTGTAGCACATCTTTCAAATATTGATGTGCTGGACCAACCAACGGAATTTCTTCGCGGCTGCGCATGAAGTCTTTCACCACATAATGGCTTTCTACATCATGGGTCTTTAAATTGAGCAAAGCCGCGCCAAGCGGCTGATTTTTAAAAAGGTATGAACCAACCACCGAAGATGAAACGCCCATGTTTCTCAAAATGAAACTCACCTCCGCATTTACGCCACCATCCACATGTATTGCCTTGCCAGGAAATGCCTTTTTAAATGCTCTGATTTTTCTGAAGTTGGTTTTGTCAAACTTGCCTCCGCTTTGACCAGGCACTGTGGCCATCATCAACACAAAATCATAAAACTCGGCATCGGCTTCAAAAGCAGAAATATCAGTGTCTGAAACTATGCTCAAACCCATGCGAGCATTCAAACCACCGCGGTATTGATAACCATTTAGTTCTTCATGCTGAAGGGTTACTAAGTCTACTCCAACTTGATTGATGCGATCAAAATACTGCTCAGGATTAGCGGTAATCAAGTGCAAATCAATCGGAGTTTTGCTCCATTGTTTGATATGTTCTATATCTTCAAAAACACTAGGGTCATCGTTGCAGTCGATGTGAAAATAATCGATACCATGCTGATCTAAATCGTTGATTAACGCTTCAAGATCGGTGCCTTTGCTAGAATAAACAGATGCTGAAATCTTCATAATAGAAACCCAAGGCGAAAGTAAGACCTTAGTAGAATGAATAGCCAGAATGCGCAGAATAAGTATACAATTGCCTTTTGCGCAAAGCAAATAATTCGAAATTCGAGCCATTGAGACAACTAATAATAACCAATACGCATCTAAGCCTAAGTTTTTGTGCCCAAAATGACTGATGAGGAGCTGATTGATAAGTGTTTGAAGGGCGATGGTCGGGCGCAAAAAATGTTGTTTGACAAATTTGCGCGCAAGATGATGAGCGTGTGTTTGCGCTATGTGAGCGACTACGAACATGCAGAAGATGTGCTTCAAGATGGTTTTATCAAAGTGTTTAAAAACCTAGATAAATTCAAACATGAGGGCTCTTTTGAAGGTTGGATTCGCAGAACAATGATCAACACATCTCTTGACTATTTGCGAAAAGGCAAAAATGCACCGATTGATACGGACATTTCTGAAGCCGAATATTTGGCCAGCGACAATGAAAAATCGCTGAGCAAATTGCGAGAAGAAGAAATAATGGCGCTGGTGCAAAAAATGCCAACGGGTTATAGAACTGTTTTTAATCTCTACGCTATCGAGGGCTATTCTCACCAAGAGATTGCCGATGAGCTGGGAGTGACAGAAAGCACTTCGAAAACGCAGTATAAAAAGGCGCGCAACTATTTGATGAACATAATTATAGAACGAGAAAATATTTAAATGTCACAAGACAATTCACAATTCGAAGATGTGTTTCGCAAGGCACTCCAAAACCACGAAACACCCGTTAGTCCAAAAGTTTGGGCTGGTGTACAATCTTCACTTATAAGTGGTGCTGGTGCGGCAACTGGTTCTGCCATTTTAGGCAAAGCTGCGGCTGTTATAGGCTTTACTGCACTGATTACTGCTGCCACTATTTCTGAGGTGCAGCATGCTACATCTAACACCACTAAAGAAGTTGCGGAGACGGAAGTTATTACCACTGCTTCGGATGCGCCTGAAGTGGCTAAATATGAAGCTGGAGAATCTTCTTTAAATATTGCTGACCAACAAACTGAGCAAATTTCTGCTGAGACTGAAGTTGCAGAAAAAACGAATGCAATAGCTCAAAATCAGATTGCCACAAATAGTGAAATAGCTGATGCTAATGAAGCTAAAGTTGACATGAAAATGAACACTTTATCTTCTGAAAAATCGGAGAATAATAGTCAACAAAGCACTGAAGCAGCAGCTGAACACGAGACTAATAATGCAGCTGAAATTGCACAAAGCGAGACTAGTTTACCTGCGAAAGAAGCGGCAAAAACTCCAGAGCCAAAAGTGGTGATGAACGAAACTAAAACCGCAGAGAAGCCTGTTGTAGCGAAAACCACCGCATACTTTACACACCCAGCAGAGTCAATCTTTACGCCCAATGGCGATGGATTTCACGATGAATTTGAAGTGGAAGGACATGGTGTGCAAAGCTTCAATATCCGAATCATGAATCGATCAGGTAATGTGGTTTATGAATCTACCGACATCCACTTTAAGTGGAACGGTAACAACCGATTCGGTGAACCTTCTCCATCAGGCGTATACTTCTTTGTGATAGAAGCTGTTGGTCAAGATGGGTTGCCATACTTAGAGCCAAACGCTAAGGGCAGTGTTACCTTGAAGCGATAGGTTGTGCAAGTGCAAGAATCAAATTCCAAACAAACGCTCGTGCTGAGCTTGTGAAGAATGAGAAGTGCTTGAAACTTGAGAATGTGACGCCTCGTTTTACCCCTTTGTACAAGACTCCAGCGGAGTCGAATGTATGTAACCTGTTTTAAAAATTGTGATTTCGACTCTGGAAGTGTCGCACATCAATTTGAATTCTTTTCTCTTGTTTGTTTTGCCCCTAACTTGAAGTCGGGACACAAGGAGTGGAGAAAAGATTTGAAAAAAAACCTTCTACTTACAACCCATATTTCACAAACTCGGTGATCAACTGAAACACTTCGTTGTAATTGGTCATGGGTACGTTTTCGGGTTTATCGTCAATGTCGTGATAGTGCTTGTAATCGCCTTCGGTGTAGATAAAAAAGCCCGGAATGTTCTTTTCTGTGAAAGGGTAATGGTCACTATTTGCGGCTTCACCACGAGGTTTTACTTGCTGTAGCAAACCCATTTCTGCATTAAGCGAACTAAGCTTTGCAAAATGATCTGGAAAGATTTTTCCGTTTACTACCGTAATTCCCTTTTTGGCGTCAGCCATCAAATCTAAATTGATCAAAAACTTGATTTTACTCAAATCGGCCATGGGGTTTTCTACGTAATGAAACGATCCTAAAAGGCCAGCTTCTTCGCCACTAAACCAAATAAATTGAATGGTATATCGGCTTGGGTTTTCAGTAAAATACTTTGCCAAATCAAACAACATGGCGGTGCCCGAAGCATTATCGCTCGCTCCAGGAATATAAGTTTCGGCACCCATGCGACCTAAATGATCAAAATGGGCCGAAAAAACGACTGTAGTATCCGTTTTTCCGGGAATGATTGCGCTTACGTTTTGGGTTTTGTAGTTGGGTATGAATTCATTTTCAATCTCCAATTCTACAGACTTAATTTTCTTAGGAAAAGAAGCTTTCAAAACTTCAATAATGGGAGTTTCCAATTCATTTCGGCCAACACTCCACGTCAGTTTTTTGTCGGTGAGCACAATGTAAGCTGCGCATTTGAGTGGATTTTTTGGCAAATCAGAAATCAAGCTGTTGTAAGAAGCATTTTCGGCATCCAAATCAAAAACTACAACCGTGTTTTTCATTTCGGCTTCTTGGGCCATTTCAAAAATCTTAGCGCGGTCACCTGCCCATTTTGGTTTGAAATAAAGCACTTCGAACTTGCCTTTGGCGCTACTAGAATTTGGATCGATGATGTAATCGCGGCCCGTTTCTAACACATTGCCATTGAGCGAAACCATCATAGCACCAGGAAAAGTGTTTACTCCAAACGAATAACTCTGCGCATAACTTCCATCAATTGGCCGTAAACCCAATCGAATGGCTTCCAGCTCCAAAAAAGAGGATGTTCTTAAATCGCCAGCATTAACATAACCGCGGCCTTCAAAAGAAGGCGCACAAAGCGTGTCGATCAGTGATCTTACGTAGGCTACATTTTGGGCTTGACCAGCAATTGCGCCAAGCAAAAACGTGAGGGTGAGTAATTTGATTCGCATCATACAAATCTGCGAGAAACCAGCGACTTAAATGCAATCACAGTTTCATCTTCATCATTCCAATGGTATTTGTCGGCCAACTCTTCGTTGAGCAATCGATTAGCATCACCTTCTGTGTCAACGTGATTAAGCTCGTCTACCGCTTGTTTAAAAGCATTCATATCGCCACCAAAAAGCTCGTTTGCGTACAAGAATTTTTCATTCAAACCAATGGCTTTTTTAATATCGTGCAAGCGCGATCTTGAAACTTTATCGCCCAATGTTGGCTTGTCGGTATATCTGTCGGCATTGGTTGGTTTGTCGGCACCAGAAATAGAGCGCGACATTTC
Source organism: Salibacteraceae bacterium (assembly GCA_030727625.1). GTDB lineage: Bacteria > Bacteroidota > Bacteroidia > Flavobacteriales_G > Salibacteraceae > SHAN690. Next base: position 13,940 of record JANRBI010000199.1, on the reverse strand, counting down.
TTCGATGGTACGCATGATCGCCTCGTGGTCTTGTTCAGGCACACGCTTCGCTTTTTGCGCTTCCAATGCTCGTTGTTTTTCTTCTTCGGCCTCTTTTTCTGCCTTGAGGCGAGCTATTAATTCGGCTTCGCGCTGCGCAGCCTCGGCTTGAGCTTTTTCTTCAGCCAAACGCAATTGCTCTGCAGCTTCAGCTTTTGCCTTTGCTTCAGCTTCTTCGGCAGCGCGTTGTTCGGCTTCCGTTTGTTCTCTAATAGCTGATTGGTGGGCCAATTGCTCTGCTCTTTCGCGCGCTTCTTGTTCCGCTTTTTGTTGTGCTTCTAAGGCTTGCTCTTGAAGTTTGGTTTCTTCCAAGGCTTTGCGAGCAAGTTCGGTTGCGTTTTGAATAGCTGCGTTTTCCGCATGTTTTGATGCCTCTTCCTCTAAGCGGATTTGCTCATCAATTGCTGCATTGAGCATTGCTCTGAGCGTGTAAATCTCATTCTTCAAATCCAGCACTTCCGCTTCTTTTAAAGCAACTTTTTGAGCTAGTGATTCAAGACGTTCTCGCAATTCTTCCATGGCAGCAGTTTGGTTTAATAACGCAGAGCCAAATATCGTAATTGCACAGAGGTGACTCTATTTTTCTGCGTTAAAATTATTTTCATTGCTGCTTATGCCCGAATTTTCAACTGCTGTTAAGCATTTAAGTCAAATTCAGAATGCTGGACTTTGAAAAATGAATTTCTATTGTTCGTTTTTGCCTTGTCGCACAAAGAACACTTTGCAAAAGCGCTCGAGAAGGATCATTTAAACAATCAAAATGGCTTTGGTCACTTTCAGAAAAATGAAAGAATTGAATCCTTGGGCCAACACATAAGTGAACATTGCATATTTGCAAGCGATGTTTTTA
>JANRBI010000199.1:0-12951 GCA_030727625.1 Salibacteraceae bacterium | reverse complement strand
GAATCCTTGGGCCAACACATAAGTGAACATTGCATATTTGCAAGCGATGTTTTTAGAATACACGGGCAGCAAAAGCCATAGATATGGTTGGATAGAAGTAGTGTGTGGATCAATGTTTTCGGGCAAAACCGAAGAATTGATTCGCAGAATGAAGCGCGCTCAGTTTGCTGGTCAAAAAGTGGAAATCTTTAAACCTACCATAGATACGCGCTATGACAAAGAAGCTGTGGTTTCACATGACGAAAACAGCATCATGTCTACTCCTGTTGAATCTTCTTCTAATATTTTGATTTTAGCAAACGATGCTCAAGTCATTGGAATTGACGAAGCTCAATTTTTTGACATGGAATTGGTGAATGTGTGCAATCAATTGGCCAATTTGGGCAAGCGTGTAATTGTTGCTGGACTTGATATGGATTATAAAGGCCGGCCTTTTGGACCAATGCCAAACCTTATGTCTATTGCCGAATATGTAACCAAGGTTCATGCTATTTGTATGAAATGCGGTTCGCTGGCAAATCATTCTCATCGGGTTATTGAAAGCGAAAAGCTTGTAGAACTTGGCGAAACAAGTGAATACGAACCGCTTTGCCGCGGCTGCTTTATGGAAAGTAAAGAGCGCCAGAAGTATTCGCGGTAAGGGCTATTTTACCACCACAAACTCTACTCTCCTATTCTGCTTTCTGCCTTCTTCGGTATCGTTGGTGGCCAGCGGTTGTGCAGAACCCAACCCTTTAGAAGTAAGTCTATCAGCGGCTATTCCTTTTTGGATCAGGTATTTTTTAACCGAAACAGCTCTGTTTTCTGAAAGTAATTTGTTGGTGGCTTCGTTACCCTGATTATCGGTATGGCCCGAAATTTCGATTTTGATGGCGGGTTTTAATTGTAATTCAGAAACCAATTTATCCAGCTCTGTAAAACTGCTCGATTTCAATTGTGCACTACCCGATTCAAACAAGATGTTTTTCAAAACAATGGTCTTACCCGCAGTCATACCGTCAAAATTTGAACTTAAAGCAGGCATGCGTGAGTCGCGTTCTTCCAATCTTTTCAGCTCAACTACATCGGCAGGTAGTTTTTCAAATTTGAAAAACCCATCTGCGCCAAGCATTGTAGAATTTGAATAAGAAAATGGCACATTGAGATCATCTACCAACACAACTTCGCTGTAATCGTTGGCCGAAGGATTTTCAATCTTAACAGAATAATCGCCAGAAGCTAAATCTCTAAATTCGAATTTTCCATCAACGTTGGTGATGGTGTTAGAAACATTGGCTTTCAAATTATTGTACAAGCCAACTTTCAATCCTTTTCGGCCAAACAAAAAGGTGTTTGCATCTACTATTCTACCAGTAATGCCCGTTTTACCTTCGACTACATTCATGGTCCAATCTGCGCTTGTGAGCAACTTTAAATCATTAAAAGCATCGGAGTCAGCACCAAAACCAAACAGATTTGTTCCAATTCTGGTGGCACGCGCAGTAACCTGGCCTTGAGCATTCTTTAAGAAAATATCTACCAACATTTCCGTGTCTTCTTCTTCAATTTTTGTGAGAAAGACTTCTTCTTGAGGCAGCTTCTCAAACTTGAAGGTGCCATCTGCTTCGGTAGTGGTTTCGGCAACTTTTTGCATTACTCCATTCAAAAGCGAAACTCGAACGCCCTTTTTTGTAGTGCCTTCTTTCTGCCTAACGCGACCAACTATGGATTGACTTTTTGCAACCTCTGCTTTCACTTCGGCTTGTTCTGGTGTTGGCTCAAATTTCTCCGTTACTACCACTCCAAACTTTTGTCCTAACGCATTTGCCGCAATCAGCATGTAGTATTCTGTCTCGGGATTTAATCCCGTCATTTCAATGGCGTATTCCTTTTCTAAACTTGAAAATTGCTTGCATTTAAGTTCTGTAAGCCTTCGGCCTTTGCTGTTTTGCTCTACTTTGGCAAAGAACAAAGTCGGGCTATCTAGGTTTCCAGTTTTCCCCAAAGTTTGAATGCTCACCTTGGTTTGATTGGTCTTCACATCAACCTTGAGCCACATGCCAAATTCCACAGGACTTTCAAGACATTTTGATTCTACAGCACCCCAAGACAATTTTTTAGTTTCAAAAAACATTGGATCTACCTTGTACTTGAAATTCACCAACTCAGCACTGCCTTTCGGAATCTGATAATCGTATTGAGAATAGCCTTGATTTCCTAATAATAACATCAGAAAAGTGAAAATAAGACTGATTTGAAATGCTTTATACATAGGGTTTTAGGTGAATTAGGGACAAAACCAATTACGGCTTAAAAGTAGGGTAAGTTGCATTCAAATATGAAAAACCCCAGCTTATTGAAATCAAGTTATTTCATTTTTCTCAAAATCATATTGAGTTTATAGTTTGGAGACTAATGCCATATTTGCCCTTCTTAACTCGATAAATACCACGATAACATGCTTAAAATAGATATGCACAGCCATATTTTGCCAAAAAACTTACCTCGCTTTGCTGACAAGTTTGGGTATGGCGATTTCATTCATTTACAACACCGTGAAGATGGCGCTGCCGATATGATGAAGGGCGATACTTTTTTCAGAACCATACAGCCAAATTGTTGGGATGAAGATTTACGCATTGAAGAATATAAGCAGTTTGACACGCAAGTGCAGGTGGTTTGTACTATTCCAGTAATGTTTAGCTATTGGGCAAAACCACAAGATTGTTTGGATTTATCGATGTTTCTAAACGACCATTTAGCGCAGCTTGTAGAAGAAAAACCGAAGGAATATGTGGCTCTTGGAACAGTGCCGATGCAAGATGCTGACTGTGCAATCAAAGAGTTGCAAAGGCTTAAAGCAATGGGCGTTCCTGGAATTCAAATTGGCAGCAACATCAATGATTTAAACCTTGATGAGGAACGATTCTTCCCCATTTTTAAAGCGTGTGAAGAATTGGATTTAGCCATTATGATTCACCCGTGGAATATGATGGGTATGGAAAGTATGCGCAAATACTGGTTGCCTTGGTTGGTAGGAATGCCTGCTGAAACTTCGCGCGCAGCTTGTTCGCTCATTTTTGGTGGTGTGCTTGAGCGCTTGCCAAATCTGCGTGTTTGTTTTTCTCATGCTGGAGGTTCATTTTTCGGAACCTTGGGCAGGATAGAACACGGCTTTAATTGCCGACCCGATTTGGTAGCAATCGACAACCCGCACAACCCGAGAAATTATGTGGGCAAGTTTTGGGTAGACTGCATTACGCATGACGCAAAGGCATTACAGTATATTCTAGACCATCAAGGCTCTAAACGCGTATGCTTGGGATCAGATTATCCTTTCCCTCTTGGCGATCTTGAAATTGGAAAGTTTATTGAAGATGGTGATTTTGATGCACAAACCGTTGAAGACATTTTTTGTAATTCAACGCTGGAGTGGCTTCAGCTTGATAAGGAGAGGTACTTTTAAAGATCAAGTGCAAAAATCAAGTGCAAACTCAAGAATCAAGTTCAAGTACAAGTGCTAAAAACAAAATTTGACATTAACTTCTTCAAGAACCATTTTTCATAAATGAGCAATAAAAAATATGATCTAGAAGACAGGTTAGTATTATTTGCTGCAAATAGTGCTCGCTTTTGCAATGATGTTTTCGGAACACCCGCTGGCGACTATTATGCGCATCAACTATTACGGTCTGCCGGAAGTTCAGCTTTGAATTTTGGTGAAGCCCAAGGGTCAAGCACTATCAAAGATTATTGTCACAAGGCAAGTATAAGCTTGAAAGAACTCAAAGAAAGCAGAGTAAACCTTAAAATTTTGTTCGCTTTAAGTCTCGGAAACCAAGAGAAAAGTGCAGTTCTTAGAAATGAGTGCGAACAGCTAATCGCTATTATCAGTACGATCATTAAAAACAAATCAAAATCTCAGAATTAAGATATGAAGAACGATCAGTTACCTCTTAAGTCATTATACATTAATCCGTTTTCCATTTTGAACTTGCGCTTGCGCTTGAACTTGAATTTGCCCCTGAACTTGAATCTGCCCTTTCTCCTCCTATCTCTCCTTATGGTATCAGCAAACCTCGCTTCCGCCCAAAGCGGCTATTGGCAGCAAAAGGTTGTATATGATATGGATATTAAAATGAATCCTGAAAAGCATCAGTTTTCGGGAGAACAAACCATTAAGTACACCAACAATTCACCAGACACGCTGACCAAGGTTTTCTATCATTTGTATTTCAACGCTTTTCAGCCAGGCAGCATGATGGATGTGCGTTCGCGCAATTTGCCTGATCCTGACAGACGCGTTGGCAGCAGAATTTCTAAGTTGAAAGAAGATGAAATTGGTTTCCAAAAAATAGATTGGCTCAAACAAGATGGAAAAAAGTTAGATTTTGAAGTGGTAGGCACTGTGGCTGAAGTAATGCTTCACAAACCTTTGTTTCCAGGCCAAAGCACTGAGTTGAGCATGGAATTTAATGCTCAAGTTCCGATTCAAATCAGAAGGAGCGGAAGAGACAACAGTGAAGGTGTAGAGTTTACCATGACGCAGTGGTATCCAAAATTGGCTGAATATGACAAAGACGGCTGGGCAACTTCGCCCTATGTAGGCCGCGAGTTTCATGGGGTTTTCGGCACATTCAATGTCAACATAACCATCGACTCTGCTTACACCATTGCCGGAACAGGCGTACTCCAAAATCCAAATGAAATTGGCCATGGTTTCGCTTCCGCGAAAGCGCAAACCACGCCTTTGACATGGAAATTCAAGGCAGAAAACGTGCATGATTTTGCCTGGGCAGCAGACACCAATTATGTGCACACACAAACCAAGGCTGATAATGGAACCGAACTGCACTTTTTCCATTTGCAAGACAGTATTTTAGACTCGATGTGGATAGCGCTCATGCCTAAAACTGTGGCATTGTTCAACATCATGAACAACAGATTTGGCGAATATCCTTATCCTCAATTTAGTGTGATTCAAGGTGGCGATGGCGGCATGGAATACCCGATGTGCACTATGATTACTGCAGAAGGAACTTTCGGTGGTTTGGTAAGTGTTACGGTTCACGAAGCCATTCATAATTGGTATTATGGCGTAATGGCGACTAATGAGTCAAAATACCCATGGATGGATGAAGGCTTTACCACTTTTGCCCAAAACATCGTGCTGGATTCTATCAATGAAAAAGGCAAGTCAAACCCACATTCGCACAGTTATACCGGCTATGTGTTTAGTGCGAAATCCGGAACAGAAGAGCCACTAACTACGCATGCTGATCATTTCAATACAAACCAACATTATGGGCTGAATTCATACTCAAAAGGCTGTGTGTTTTTGCACCAATTGAGTTCAGTTATGGGTCAAGAAGCATTTAATCGCGGTATGCTTAATTATTGGAACACTTGGAAACTAAAGCATCCAACACCTGATGATTTTAAGCGCGTGATGGAAAAAACCAGTGGCTTAGAACTAGAATGGTATTTCGAGCATTGGATTGGCACCACAAAAACGGTGGATTATGCCATCAAAAACGTGATTGCAGATGGGTCTAAGACAAACGTGTTGTTGCAGCGAGTGGGCGAAATGCCCATGCCAATTGAAGTAACGGTTGAAACTGAAAAAGGCAAAACCATTTATTACATTCCATTGGAGGTGATGCGCGGTGCAAAAAAGCCCGACAATGAACATGTAAAATGGGTGCAAAGCACCGATTGGCCTTGGACGTATGAGTTTTATGACTTAGAAGTCAAAATCCCTTTCGGGGAAATTAAAAGCATCACGATCGATGCCTCTGAAAAGCTTGCCGACATCAACCGGAAAGACAACCAATTTCCGAGTGAAGACTTGATCATTTTCAAAGCAAAGTGATATGAAAACACTTCTTTCCATTTGCTGTAGCGCGCTGGTTTTCGCGGGTTTTTCACAAACTCCAACCAACATTATCATTTTCGAAAAAGGCGAAAAATCGAGCTTTGCTCCTTGCGAACCAAGCATTGCGGTAAATCCATCAAACCCATCAGAAATGGTTGCCGGAGCCGTATTAAATTACGTGGCAACTTCTCCCGATTCGGGCAAAACGTGGGAAACCGATTACATGAAATCGCGCTACGGTGTGTATGGCGATCCATGCATTGTGGCGGATGAAAAAGGAAGGTTCTATTATTTCCATCTAAGTGACCCAAGCGGAAAAGGTTGGAATGATCCATCTATTTTAGACCGAATCGTTTGCCAGCGCAGCAATGGCATTGGCAAAAAATGGAACAAAGGTTTTGCTCCCTCGCCAAATGGCACTAAAGATCAAGACAAAGAATGGGTGGCAGTGCATCCAACGCTCGGCTATTTGGTAATGACCTGGACAGAATTTGACACTTACGGAGCGGCTGATGATTCTTGTAAAAGCCGCATACTGATGGCAATTTCTGAAAATGGCAAAAAGTGGAGCCGACCGTACACGATTAGCGAAACTGAAGGAAACTGCATTGATGACAGCAAAACGGTAGAAGGTGCAACACCAGCTTTTTCAGTAGATGGTGACATTTACGTTTCTTGGAGCATGAATGGAGACATCAAGTTTGTCGCTATTGATATGCAAGACTGGAAAAACAAAGCGGAGCAAAAGCCACGCATTGGGCCAGAACAAACCATTGTAAACGGTGGCGCCAATTGGACATTTGAGATACCAGGATTAGGAAGAGCTAACGGAATGCCAATTACCCTATATGATCTGAGTTCAGGGCCAAATAAAGGCACGATTTACATTAATTGGGCTGACCAACGCAATGGTGAAAACGACACTGATATTTGGATGATCAGTTCAAAAGACAAAGGCAAAACTTGGACTGAAAAAGTGCGTGTAAATGATGATAAAGCTGGTTCGCAGCAGTTTTTCACTTGGGCAACCATTGATCAAAGCAACGGCAATATCTATGCTGTGTTTTACGACCGTAGAAACCACAGCGACAACAGCACTGACGTGTATTTAGCTACATCAAAAGATGGCGGCAAATCCTTCGAAAACCAACAAATCAGTGAAGATTCGTTCACTGTACCAGAAGGCATTTTCTTTGGCGATTACAACAATATTTCTGCTGTAAATGGCGTGATTCGCCCAATTTGGACAAGCGTAAAAAATGGAAAGTTGGTGGTGATGACGGCTTTGATAAACGAAAAGTAAGCCTCAAAAAAAAGGCCGCTGTTTTCAGCGGCCTTTTATTAATTGATCGATACCAACCTAGTATTTTATAATCTTAAACTCTGTTCTTCTGTTTTCAGCGTGTTCTTCTTCCGAACAAGGAACTTCAATAGCGCCTTCACACTCACACTTGTTTTTCAATTGACTTTCGCCATATCCTTTCCCATAAATGCGCTCAGGATTGGAAATGCGCTGTTTGATGTACTCAGCAGATGAAACAGCTCTTTGATTAGAAAGGCGTTGGTTATAAGCTGCACTTGCACGGCAATCTGTGTGCGCACCAAGCTCCACTTCCATTGAAGGATATTGATTCATTACTTGCACAATTTTCTCCAATTCAGTGGCCGCATCAGGGCGAATGTTGTATTTGTTTACATCAAAATTGATAGGCTCAATTTTCACCATTTCAGAAACATCTTGCACCACTTCGTGAATCTCTAAATTGACCATTTCATGCAAGTTGTATTGACCTTTATGATCGAAGTTCACCGTTACTTCTGCTCTTTTGGCAAAGTAGCCTTCTTTGGTAATGTTTATTGTGTATTGAGCAACATCTCCTACTCTTTTGTCTTCTAAATCATAGTAAAAGTCACCATTTTCTGAAGTGCCAAATTTCATTTCATTATTCGCTTTCACTTCTGTAATAATCACTTGAGCACCGCTGATTTTTGACTTTGTTTCTTCATCCGTCAACAAGAAGTAAAACGATACTTCAGGCAATTTTTTCAATACTAAATCATAAGAAGAATCTTCGTTGATCTCAGCAGCATCGACCATTTTTTGATCTTCGCGATAAGCTTCTTTGATTCCTTTTACAGTAAACTTACCTTCATCAGAAACTGCAAATTGATATTCCCCTTTTTCATTCGTGATCACTGAATCAATCAGGGCATTATTTGCATCGTATAGATACACTTTTACGCCAGCAACAAGGCTGTCTAATTCGTCTTTTGCAACTCCTTTTAGCTGCTTCTTCGCTCTAAAAGGTTGCAATACGTTGAAGAAATAAATATCGTCACTGCCTTTTCCGCCAGGCTTGTTCGAAGAAAAATAACCTGAAGTCCCGTCTGCATTCATCACATAAGAGAAATCATCATACGTGCTATTCAAAGAAGCACCTAGGTTTTGCGGAGCCGAATAGTTTCCATTTTCAATCTTGGTCATGAACACATCAAGACCACCTAACCCAGGCAATCCATTCGAAGCAAAAAACAGCATTCCGTCTTCATGATAAAACGGAAACATTTCATTGCCTTCTGTATTAATTGGCTTGCCTAAGTTTTCAGGTTTACCCCAAGTTCCATCTTCATTTTTTACCGATTTGTAGATGTCGATTCCACCAATACCTCCAGGCATGTCACTTGCAAAATACAAGGTCTTAGCATCGCTAGAAAGTGTTGCATGACCTACGCTATAATCATCGCTATTAAAGGCAAAGCCATCTATTTGGCTCCAATCATCTCCTTTTTTAGTGGCGCTGTATAATTTCAATTTAACAACCCCTTTAGCGTCTTTACCCTCGTAGTTGCTTCGGGTGTAAAAAATGGTAGTAGAATCTGAGCTAATCACAGCGGGTCCTTCGTGAAATTTTTTATTGATTTCTTTACTGAAAGGCTCCACGTTAAAAAGCTTACCCCTTTCGTCAGTGTCAGCCATATAAACATCCAAAAATGGAAGTCCATTCCAATTCCATTTTCTATCTACAGGCTTTTCGCCTTCGCGAGAAGAAGCAAACAGCATTTTGTCGCCATAATAAGCTGGGCCAAAATCTTGTTGCTCAGAATTGATATCAAGATTTATAGTCTCAAATCGCTTGGTATCATTCATTAGCTGGCCAATGTAATCTTTGTTGGAAAGTGCCAATTCAGCCCTTGAATCACCTTGTTTTTTAGAAGCATAGGTTTCCATCCACTGCATTGCCTCGCTATGCTTGTTGTTGATTTTTAGCACTTCGCAATACTGCCAAATATCATCTGCATTTGAAGAATCGCTAGCTGCCAATTGAGCCCAATACTTTTCGGCTTGGGTGAAGTTTTCGATATTGGAATAAGATTGCGCCAACATGCGGTTGATTTTTGGCGACTTATTCGAAATACTCTCTAGTTGAGCAATAGATTCGCTAAACGCATATTGATCATAAAATTTTTCACCTCTGCGCTCACGAATCGTTTGTGCTTGAAGCACTACCGAACTGAATAATAAAAGTGTGAGAATTACATTTTTCATGTTTGCCTAATATTAGAAATAGCGAGGTGAACGAATTTTTTCTTTGTCTCTGAAGATGAACTCATAACGAAGCATGATTTCGTGGCTACCTGCCTTACTAGTAACCGAATTGATGGCATAAGACCAATCAAAAGAATAACCGAATTGAAGTTGCTTATTGATATTGATACCAAACAAAAGGCCTACGGCATCGCCCGTGCGGAACATTGCTCCACCCCAAAACAAATCGTCAACCACGAATAACGAAGTCAAATCAACTTCGAGTGGAGCACCCAAAGTTGCTTTCACAAAAGTGGATGGTCTAAAAACCAATCGAGGAGAGAGATTGAAGATTCCTCCACCGATAAAGTAATAGTGTCTTTTGGTACTTAAGAAGTTACCCCCCGAAACCGCAGATGATGCGGTGCTGTTTTCAAGAATTTTTGGTGTGGATAAGCCCGCATAAAACCTGGTGGATTGATAATACATACCAAACCCAAAATTGGGCATCAGCTTGCTTTTGAAATTATTAGAGAAAGACTGATCGCCTTGTGTGGTAAGATCTAGCGTTGTAAGCTGAGAATTAAACACGTTTAAACCGCCCTTTAAGCCAAAAGACAAAGTAGCTGTCTCCGAAACTTTCATTCTATAAGCTAAATCTAGGGTAACGGTAGACAAGTTGGTTGGTCCGATCTTGTCTTTCATTATAGTTAACCCACCTGCAAAGCTTTTCTTAAATAATGGACTGTGCAACGAAACGGTTTGTGTAATGGGTGCTCCTTCAAAACCAACCCATTGATTGCGATTAATAGCAACCACCGATAGTGCATTTCTGCTTCCGGCATAGCCCGAATTAATGTTTAACGTATTAAACATATAATGGGTAAACATGGCCTCTTGCTGAGCTACGGCATTCAGACCAAAACCAAAAAAGAGCGCGATATAAAGTAATTTTTTCATGACTAATTTCTATTAGGATAGTGGCTGCTGATTAGCGTTTTAAATAAATGTATCCGTTGATAGGTTGGGTATTTTCATCGAGTTGGAGTACATAGAAATATGTTCCATCAGGCAAGTCTGTTCCGCCAAGCACAAGGCCAACGGATGAGGTGCCTTTCCACTCGTTTTCATAAGGAGTTGCTTCGTATACCTTGTTTCCCCATCTGTTAAAAATTACCAGCGTATTGTTAGGATAAAACTCGATTCCTTCTATCACAAAGGCATCATTTGTACCATCAGAGTTTGGCGAAAATCCTTCTGGAATTTTAATCAGTGGCACAACACAATTCACTGAATCGATGTAATCAGGAATACCATCATTGTCACAATCTGAAAGCACTACATTACATGGATCAATTGCAAAGTCTGAGGCTTCCTCAGCATCAGAAATACCATCACCATCACTGTCTAATGACAAGTAGTTAAACACTCCGTCATTATCTGTATCTGCAGTAAGTGTTTCAATGAAATCAGGAATACCATCACCATCGGTGTCTATTGGAGTAACAAGAATGGCAACCGTTGCTGTATCGCACAATCCGGCTCCATTGCACACTGAGTACACAATAATGTCTGTTCCGCAATAATCATAATCAGGAGTGTATACGATATTGTTTTCATCAACAATAGCACTTCCACTGCCTGGGCCAGATACTATTGTAACCGTTAAACCTAAGTTTCCTGGATCTGAATCGTTACCAGTTACATCAATCGTGATTGTACCATCGGTGCTCACTGCAGAGTCTGCTGTGGCTATCGGACCATAAGGAAGCACTTCTATAATTACGGTAATAGTGTCGCAAAGCGAAGGAGTACCTTCATCGCAAATGGTAAGTGTTAGCGTATCAAAACCGATAAAATCAGGATTTGGAATGTAGGTGAAACAGCTGTCTCCGGAGTTAATTCCAGTTGTTGTTCCATTTATAGGTGACTGAACCAAGCCAGTAACACTCATAGCATCACCATCAGCATCAGATCCATCAAAACATATAGTCAACCCTTGGTTCAAATAAGTAAACTGAGTCAATGTATCGTTTGCAACAGAAGCGCCATTACCTGCTGTAATAACAGGCGCATCGTTTACAGGAGTCACGGTTACCACAACCAAAATAGTATCGCAACCACCATTGGTATCGCACACGATTACGCTTACAGTGTCTTGGCCATTGTAATTAGCATTTGGAATGTATGTAAAGCATAGACTTCCGTTGGTTAATCCGCTGATTGTTCCGTTTGCTGGTCCGGCAAATGTTCCAGTAACTTCAAGTGAATCACCGTCAACATCTGTTGCAGGTATGCAAATTACTATTGGAGTGTCTTCTGGTGTTGTAGCCTGAATTGTGTCAGAATCAATAACCGGAGCGTCATTCACAGCATTTACCGTGATCACTACCAACGCTGTATCGCACAATGCCGGGAAAGGAATTCCATTGTCACAGATCTCATAAATCAAGGTGTCGTTACCGTTGAAGTTTAAGTTTGGTAAGTAAGAAAGTATCCCTGTTAATGTATCAATAGATGCAATTCCATTAGCTGGATTTGAGATGATTGTGATAGAAGAAGTAACTAAAGCTCCATTCGTATCAACATCATTTGTCAAAACATTGTAAAGCAACGCTGAGTCTTCTGGCGTGCTCAAGAAATCAGCATTTGCGATTGGTGCAGTATTCACAACTACTTCAACAGAAGCTATAGCAGTATCGCAATTGGTTGGATTCAACACCTCGCATATCTCATATGAAACATTATATGTTCCTACCGCTGTTCCTGAAGCTATGCTAATAGTCCCATCTGGGTTTAATGTAAATGCTGAAGGCACGATCAATCCTGTTAAGGTAACTTCTGCTGGCACTACCGCTAAACTGTTTAATGAGTCATTATTAAGAACAGAAGTAGTTGTATCACCAGTAAAACCATTCATATTCAAGTATGAATCAGCAACCGCATTAATCACCGCTGCTTCAACAGACAAAGTTGCTATTGCTGTGTCGCAATTTGTTGGATTCAACACCTCGCAGATTTCATAGGTCAGGTTGTATGTTCCAGCCGCTGTTCCTAAAGCAACACTTATTGATCCATCTGTATTCAATATTAATCCTAAAGGAACTGCAATGCCTGTTAAGGTTACCTCAGACTGAATAACTTGTGCATGATTCAATGAGTCGTTGGTCAAAACCGATCCGGTAGTACCGCCTGTGTACACATTGATGTTAGGATAAGAATCTGCCAAAGCTTCAATAAACGCTGCTTCAACAGATAAAGTAGCAGTAGCTGTATCGCAATTTGTTGGGTTCAATACTTCGCAGATTTCATACGCTACAGTGTATGTTCCAGCCACAGTTCCTGGATCAATAAGGATCGTTCCATCTGTGTTTAGTGTAAATCCTGTTGGAACCGTAATACCTGTTAAGGTTACTTCTGCTGGAATGATTACCGACCCGTTCAATGAGTCATTGTTCAATACTGAACTAGTGGTATCGCCTGTATAACCATTGATGTTTAGATATGAATCGGCTATTGCATCAATTAAGGCTTCATCTATTGATAAAGTAGCAGTTGCTGTGTCACAATT
>JANRBI010000198.1:17495-19643 GCA_030727625.1 Salibacteraceae bacterium | reverse complement strand
ATGCGAAAACTTGCGCCAGGTTCACCTGCTCCAGAAATTAGTCTTCCTCAGCCAAATGGTGAGATGCTTTCACTTTCTGATTTAAAAGGTCAGTATGTGTTGATTGACTTTTGGGCATCTTGGTGTGGACCATGCCGTAGAGAGAATCCAAATGTGAAGCGCGTGTATGAAAAGTACCATGACAAAGGATTCGAAATTTTAGGAGTGTCATTGGATAAGGCAGCAAACGCTTGGACAGCCGCCATTGCTCAAGATGGATTGACCTGGAAGCATGTGAGTGATCTTCAATATTGGAATTCATCAGTAGTACCTGAATATCAAATCACGGGCATTCCGCTTACGGTACTTGTGGACAAAGAAGGTAACATTATCGCTAAGAATTTGAGAGGACCAGCTTTAGAAGAAAAGTTAGCTGAGATTTTTGCGAAATAGTCTTATGATACGTTCGTTGCTCCTTTCGCTAGCAATAGCTGCTAGCCTCAATGTTATTGGTCAAGACAAGGAATATTTCCAACAGCAAGTTGATTACGAAATAGAAGTTTCCCTTGACGATGAAGCACATCTGCTTCGCGGTTTTGAACGTTTCCAATACCAAAACAAAAGCAACGAAAGTCTTGAGTTTATCTACATTCATCTTTGGCCAAATGCCTATAAAAACAGAAAAACAGCACTTGCGAAGCAGTTGCTTAAGTTGGGCAATACAGAAATGTACTTTGCTGATACTGAAGATCTAGGTTATATTGATTCTCTTCACTTTTTAATAGATGGAGTGGAAGCCGTACTCGAATTTGATAAAGATCATATTGATATTGCGAAATTAAGATTGACCAACCCGTTAAAGCCAGGCGATCGCATCGAAGTTTCGACTCCTTTTCGCGTTAAACTGCCAAGTGGAAGCATTTCTAGACTGGGTCATATAGATCAGAGTTATCAAATAACCCAATGGTATCCAAAACCTGCGGTTTATGACACAGCAGGTTGGCACCAAATGCCATACCTCACTCAAGGTGAATTTTACAGTGAATTCGGATCTTTTGATGTGAGTATTACACTGCCAGCAAACTATGTGGTTGGCGCAACAGGCGATTTGCAAACGCCATCGGAGATTGATTGGCTCAACGAAAAAATCAAGAACGATTCTGCATGGGTTGCGAAACGCAGTGCCGAAGATGATTGGTCAGAATTTAGTTCGATGGATTTTCCTAAGTCTGATGAAAAGCTCAAAACAATTCGCTTCAAGCAAGAAAAAGTGCACGATTTTGCATGGTTTGCAGATAAAAGATATCGTGTGCTGAAAGGTGAAGTAGCGTTGCCAGCTAGCAAAGAGAAGGTTGATGTTTATACCATGTTTACCAATAAGGAGGCTAAACTTTGGTCAAAAAGCATCGAGTATATGCATGATGCGATTTATTATTACTCGCTTTGGAATGGTGATTATCCATACCAACAAGCAACAGCGGTTGATGGTACTATTTCTGCTGGTGGAGGAATGGAATATCCTAATGTCACAGTGATTGGCGCTTCTGGAAATGCCATTGGTTTAGAAACGGTAATCATGCATGAGGTTGGTCACAACTGGTTTTATGGCATTTTAGGAAGCAACGAAAGAAGGTATGCTTGGCTTGATGAAGGATTGAATAGCTACAATGAGCAACGCTATATGTCTACAAAATATCCTGAAAAGCACATGTTCGTTGAGCGAAAAGGCAAATTGATTAATTATTCAGGATTAAATCTTTATGGAATAGAAGACCAGCAATTTTTCACCTATTTGTTTACTGCTCGACCTAACACTGACCAACCCTTGAATACTCATTCTGCTGAGTTTTCAAATATTAATTATGGAGCAATAGTTTATGCTAAGTCGGCTGTTTACCTTAATTACATGCGCCATTATTTGGGTGATGAAACCATGGATTCATGTATGCATGCGTATTTCGAAGCCAACAAGTTCAAACATCCGTATCCGGCCAGTTTTCAAAATGCTTTTGCGAATGCTGGCAAGCCAACGAATTGGTTCTTTAATGATGGTTTAAACACCTCAAAAGAGTTGGATTATAAGATTAAGCGTGCCAAGCAGAAATCAGGTGAGCTTACGGTAAAACTCAAAAATAAAGGCGGCATCAATGGGCCTGTCCTTATTGATTT
>JANRBI010000198.1:0-17395 GCA_030727625.1 Salibacteraceae bacterium | reverse complement strand
TAGAGCAAAATAGTTTGTTCATGAAGTTAGATCTTGAAGTGAAAAACGAGACTTATTTTACCGAAAAGCTTCATTTAAAAACGCGCCTTTTCGCTGGGACTTTTCTTTACAACAATTCTACCTTGCCATTTTACAATTATCGCATGGATGGTCAAAGCGCTACAAACTTTACTGATTATGCCTTTGATGCAGAATTATTAGGGAGGAGCAACAAGTCCTTTTTGGCAAATCAGTTAACAGAAACGCACGGAGGGTTTAAAATTCCAACTGCTGTAGGACAATCATCAATGGGTTTAATTGCGGCCAATTTTAAACTGCTTTACGGAAAACTCCCTATTGGTGTATTTGCTGATTTTGGAATGAGCAACAATGCCGCAGCAGCAGATGCTGGACTTTTTGTGTCGTTGAGCAAAGATGTTTTAGAATGTTATTTTCCATTGATGTATTCTAGCAATATCAAAAATGCGGTGGAGGCGAATGGATTGAAATACAGAGAACTCATTCGATTTAATTTAGACTTAGATCGCTGGAATCTTCTAATCAGAGCAAGAAGACTAGAACTGTAATGGCGAAAGGATCAAACATATATTTCGCATCTGACTTTCATTTGGGATCACCCATAGATTATGATAATCATGATCGTGAACGAAAAGTGGTTCGTTGGTTAGACAGTATTTCTGCAGATGCAAAAGCCATTTACCTTTTGGGCGATGTATTCGATTTTTGGTTCGAATACAAGCACGTTGTACCCAAAGGACACGTTCGTTTGTTAGGAAAGCTGGCACAACTCTCTGATGAAGGAATTGAGCTCCGCATTTTCACCGGAAACCATGATGTTTGGATGTTTGATTACTTCGAAAAAGAATTGGGAGCGAAGGTTTATGGTGAGCCTATTTCTATCGAGCAATTTAATATGAAGCTATTGGTTGGTCATGGTGATGGATTAGGCCCAGGAGACGAAGGTTTTAAAATGATCAAAAAGGTTTTTACCAATAGGCTTGCTCAAAGATGTTTTGCTGCACTTCACCCGTACATCGGTGTTTCTCTAGCTCAGTTCTTTTCCAGAAAAAGTAGAGAAACCACAGGTCATAAAGACTCGATTTATATGGGAGATGATAAAGAGTTTTTGGTTCAGTTTTGTTTAGACACCCTAAAAGAAAAACATTACGACTGCTTCATTTTTGGTCATAGACACATGGTGCTCGACAAAACTTTGCCAAATAATAGCCGATACATAAACTTGGGCGAATGGTTTAGCACATGTAATTATGCTAAGCTGTCCAAAGAATGTGGTCTTGAGTTGCTAGCCTTTGAAGGCTAAATTTAGTTTTGCGAGTTCATTTTTTGAACCAATTCAACCAAGCGATTAGAGTATCCAAATTCATTGTCGTACCAACCAACTATTTTCACCATTCTGCCTAAAACAGAAGTTAGTTGTGCGTCAAAAACACATGAATGACTATTGCCAATCACATCTATTGATACAATAGGGTCAGTCGTATATTCAAGTATTGCTTTAAGATTTCCTTTGCTTGCTTCCTGAAACTTTGAGTTGATTTCTTCAATGCTTGCAGGAGTGTTAAGAATACACGTGATATCTGTAAGTGAGCCATCAGGAACAGGAACTCGAATGCCGGCTCCACCAATATTGCCATCCAGCTCGGGGAATATTTTGGTAATTGCTTTTGCAGCACCCGTTGTGGTAGGAACAATGTTTTGCGCAGCTGCGCGTGCTCTTCTTAAATCTTTGTGCGGTGCATCATGTAATTTTTGATCTGTGGTGTATGAATGCACTGTCGTGATGTAAGCGCTCTCAATACCCCAATTGTCTTGCAACACTTTCATCATGGGTGCAGCATTATTTGTAGTGCATGAGGCGTTTGAAATAACTAAATCGTCAGTATCAATTAGGTGATCATTTACACCAATAACAATGCTCTTAGTGTCGTCTTCAGCGGGTGCTGATATGATGACTTTTTTGGCGCCAGCATTAATGTGTTTACTGGCAGAAGCCTTTGTTTTGAAAAGTCCTGTAGATTCGATTACGATATCGATTTTCAGATCTTTCCAGGGTAGATTGCTTGGGTCTTTCTCTTGAAAAAATGGAACATTTAGTCCGTTTATTATGACACCATCCTCACTTACTTCAATCTTGCCATTAAATCTGCCATGAACTGAATCATACTTTAAGAGATGCGCCAGCGTGCTTTTATCTGAAAGGTCGTTTACAGCCACCAGTTTTATGCCTGGGGTATTATTTAAAACCCTTGTAACGGTTCTTCCAATTCTACCAAAACCATTAATGGCTATTCTTATCTCGCTGCTCATAATTTGTAATCTGACCTCAAAGGTAACTGCAATAAAAAAGGCCTCTGAAAAGAGGCCTTTTAATTTTCTTTATATCAATAGTTTATTAGTTTATCACCATAAACTTAGCAGTCTTAAGGCTATCACCGCTTCCTAAAGTCATGAAGTAAGTTCCTGTTTTCAGATTACCTGAGTCAAAAGTGATTTGATTATCTCCGTTGATCACTCTCTCTTTCCAGTTTTTTACTACACGACCATTAAGGTCATACACAGTAATGTCTGCAGTACCATTGATGCTCGACTTGAACTTAATGTTTCCATTATTCTTCATCGGATTCGGGAAAACAGTGATTTCTGAAAGAGCTTCTTTGTTTACAGGAGTTATGTAGTCATTGATACCAACTAGGTTATCTGAAACATAAAATCCTTTACCAAAAGTTCCGAGATAAAGACGGCCAGTGTTTTTAGCTTTATTCCAAGGTAATTCTTGTTGAATAACTGTAAAAGTTGGTACAAATCCAGTTTCAGCACTTTCGTTACTCCATTCAGTGCTAGATCCAGCTGTGATATCCGCAGTAGCAAAAACACCAAATTCAGTTCCTATTATTACCATATTTGGGTCATTCACGTTAAAAGTAGCGTCATAAACTGGAATGGATGGGAGATTCCCATGAACAATGGTAAATGTTGGGTTTGTGGCCAATGCATTAGATGAATATCGAACTCTATTAGGCTGTCCGAAACCAGTACCTGTTACTACAATTCTGTTGGCATCGTTAGGGTCAATAGCAATACCGCCTATTGAACCAAGACCTGAAAAGATGTTTAGGGAAATATCTAAATCTGC
This sequence comes from Salibacteraceae bacterium, assembly GCA_030727625.1. Classification (GTDB taxonomy): domain Bacteria; phylum Bacteroidota; class Bacteroidia; order Flavobacteriales_G; family Salibacteraceae; genus SHAN690. Next base: position 14,241 of record JANRBI010000198.1, on the reverse strand, counting down.
TACATCGTCAGCGGTATAAAGATTTTGTAGTCCGGATACTCTGTGAACTGCACCACTGTAGGTTCCTACAAAGAGAGTATTACCATCTTTTGTGAACTTTAATTCGTTTATTCCTGAAATACCAGGAATAGATATTTCATTCCCTGTTGGGTTTAATGAGGCATTAAGTACATTTCTATATATTACCAAGGTACCGAAGGCATCAGATGCTAACATAGACTGCGCAGGGTCTTGAATTTTAATCTGATCTCCAGAGTTTAAATCACTTTCAAGTCGGTGCTCAATAGTAATTGTTCGGGAGTTTGACTTCATGTTCTTGCTCTCAACATATAAAATGCTGTTAGCTGCGAAGCTTACTTCATAAGACACATCAACATTTGAGTTTTCTGCTGGAGCAACATTAAATGTTACTTGAACAGTAAATGAACCGTTACTATTAAATGTAACAGTACCTGTTCCATCACCTTCGAGGCTCGTTCCGTTTGCCGCTATTGTTAATTCTTGAGCACCAGCTTTTACCGAAATACTGGTTCGATCAATAATAGCGTCTGGTTGAACTGGAATTACAGTTTCACTATAAGTTCGGATAATACCATTACTTGTGGCGATGGACTGGACAAAAGGATCAATCGTGAAAAGAATTGAATCTTTACTTGTTAAGTCTTCATCGTTTTCCCAAAGTTCAATGGTTGTGTAAAAGTCGCTTCCAACTTCACCGGTGATTTCAGCAGATGGAAGATTGGCTTCTCCTCGGTAAACAGTCCCATTATAAACAGTGCTGAAATATATGCTTGTTGCTTGTGAAATAGCACAGTCAAAGCCATCGCCTCCTGATACCTCAAATGCAATTAGTGGATCATTCGAATTGTCATTTAGAAGAGCCAATGTTCCATTATCTTGAGTGCCACCGATAATTACATCTCCTTCAGATGCAATTGCTATATCATAAAATTGTGTTGAGGTGTAACCTTTATTTAATCCTTGCCATGCATTTCCGTTGTTCACAGAACTGGTAATACCCCCATCGCTACCAACATATATTTTATTTGGATTGTTGGGGCTGCTTGTTATATAGTGAACATCTGAGTGAACGTAAGTAGGAGTGATGTCTCTAAAAAGAGGACTAACAAATCCTTGAGCTATTCTTGTTAGGTTTCCATCATATCTCCATATTTCGATTCCACCGATGTAGATGGTATTTGGATCAACTGAAGAAACGTGGATAGCAGCATCATAGACACTTTGACACGCACCTGATCCCCCGCTCAACATTGGGTCAAAGCCAGGATAACTCTCCAAAATTTTGGTCCAACTGTCGCCAGCGTCAGTTGTTTTGTAAACGTATTGAAAGCAATTGTTAATATCTTGAGATACGTACATAATGTACATAACATCAGGATTTGAAGGCGAAATAGTTACACAGGTTCTGTTTGAGCCAGAAGTAGGCAAGTTTTTATCTGCGCTTATTGATTCAAAGGTTGCACCTGCATCGTATGACATGTAAGCGCGTCCATTGGTCATCGTAGCAAGAATAACGTCATTTTGAGAAATTTCAACATCCGCACATGTACCCGTTTCAGCTATTGTGCCATTAATTTGGAGAGCATTTTCCCAGGTTTCTCCTCCATCTGTAGATCTCATCAAACTCCTATCTGTAGCGGCAAAAATATGTCCTAGTGAATTTGTTTTTATGCGATTAACGTACAACCATGCATCACCATTATTAGTAAAACGATTTAACGGAGTAGTTGATGTAATATGTGAAAATGTAACCCCACCATCAGTACTTTTAAACATACCGTAGCCTGGGAAATCAGATCCAAAACTTCCTTCAAATGAAGAACCTGTGCCAACATAAATGATGCTGTTCACGGTGTCTTCATGCAAACAAGATATGATACTTGAAGACGAGTCTAAATTTTGAAATTGATTGTGAGTTCTCCATGTTCCCCCACTATTATCACTTACAAAAATCCCCCCCGTTACACTACCAGCTATTAATTTATTGGGTTGCCCGTATAATTCTAGAATGGCTCGAGTTCTTCCACCAACGTTATCAGGACCATGTTGTGAGAATGTAAGACCTAAATCACCACGTTGATTCATGTGGTTCAAGCGCGACTTTTCTTCCAAAATTAATTGAGGATTGAATTCACCTGTATTTAGGTCTACACGAGCCCAAGCCATTGAATGCGGTATTTGCTCGCCTTGGATAACGCGTTGTTTGTAGTTTTTCTGCGAATTACCATTAAGATAAACGCCAGATACTAAAGCGATTCCAACTACTGCGGTGATTGCCGGAATAAGTACTTTTTTTATCATGGTTCTGTTTGTTTTCGGTTTGTAAACTGAGGCGCAATTTAAATAAAAATCAACCCTGCAATAAGACAAATGGGTTGATAGAATGTTCGAATTAGAATACGGTAAGATTGATGCATTAAACTAATTGAAATTTAGGTTAATACACTAGCAAACGGCATAAACAATTCTAAAAGAATTAGTTGTTTCCAGTCAATTTGGTGCTTAGGCTGAACGCTTTCCAAAGTGATAAGAGAGGTAGAATGTAAGGAAAAAGCGATTGTTATAGGTTTCGGCCATGATTGGAATTTCTCGAATAAATCCATCAAAAGTAACTCCCGTTTCAAGCGCTTTTATTCGTTCGTCATCTTTAGAGAATTCAAACGTCAAACCATATTTTATATGAATACCAAGTCTGGGAGAAATTTCAGTAACGCCTTGCATAAAAGGAGCTCTTCCCTTAATTAATGCGTTTTCATGTTTAGCGAAGTCATAGCGTTCAATGCGTTCTCCACTCGAGTCTCTTGGGTCTATTATAACATATACCGGTTTTACTAATCCAAGAGTTCCACCAAATAGAAAGTGATAACTTACTCTAACTCCTTTTTCGACTTCCTTATCAAACAAAGTCTTCTCCCACCCAAATGACGTTCTTATAAACGCAACGGAATTTATTTTCCCGAAATAATAGCTTCTTACATTTTGGCTACCAATTGAATTCCGTTTGAATTCTTTGGGATGTCTGATGTTTAATATTTCAATATTCAGAATCTTATTTGAAAAAGCAGTTTGACGCCAGCCTCTTCTGTAATAAGCTCCAAGGCCTGCCGTGTGTAAATAACCACCATAAACATTATGCGACCTGTAAAAAGCTCGCTTTTCTATAGGATTACCTCCATCAGCTTGCCCATAGCTATCTAAGCCAATAAGGCTTATGAACAAACAGCATAGTATGATGGACTTTTTAAGCATTGGTAACCGAAAGTAGTGTTTTAAGCAGAGGCTAGACATATGAAATCACAACCTGTTTCATATGTAAAGAGTTTGAATGTGAAAAAAGAAAAAACTAAAAAAAAAAGACTCTTGGAAGATTGATAAGTGATTATCGCCAAAAGTCTTGATAGGGAAATCTTGGGTGAAATGCCCAGAAATAACAGGGATTAGCCGTTAACTTCTACAGAAACTGCTTCTGCTTGGCCGTATGCTGGGCAAGTTTCATGAGATTTGCAAGAAGATAAACTTGCTGAAAGACCCGCTATAGCTATGATGGCGATAATTATTCTTTTCATTTTGTTGAATTTTTTCTGAGTGAGGATTCAAAGTTAAGTTTTAATGCAAGAGAAAGAACCTTTGCTGAATTGGTTTTTAACATATTAATGTAAAATGAATATGCCTGGAATGTTGCGTCAATTATTCGAAAAAACAGCAAACAATGATTGGTTGCATTTATTACATAACGAATTGAATGCAGAATATTTTCATGCACTAGGTGCTTTTGTAAATGAACAGCGACTAACCAACGAGGTGTTTCCGGCAGAAGAAAACATTTTTAGAGCATTCAGTAAAACGCCATTAACTCAGGTGAAAGTGGTGATTTTGGGCCAAGATCCTTATCACGGTCCTAATCAAGCAAATGGTTTGGCATTTTCAGTATCGAATAACATGAAATTGCCTCCCTCTCTCAAGAACATATACAAAGAACTTCAGCATGATATTAGTGGTCAGTTTTATCAGTTGGGTGACTTGACGCCATGGGCAGAGCAAGGTGTTTTACTTTTGAATGCTACGCTCACGGTAAATAAATCTAAACCTGGTTCACACCAAAAACAAGGTTGGGAACGTTTTACCGATGTTGTAATCCAACAACTTTCACACGAAAAACAGGATATCGTTTTCTTACTTTGGGGAAATTATGCCAGAGCAAAAAAAGTATTTATTGATCAAACCAAACATCTGGTATTGGAGGCGGCACATCCTTCGCCTTTTTCGGCTTATAATGGTTTTTTTGGCTCAAACCACTTTTCAAAAACCAATGAATATTTGCGCAAACATGGCAAGAGCGAGATTAATTGGTGCACTTAGTTTCTTGCTGGTGCTGAGTTTTGAGTTGCAAGCTCAAACAGATTCTTTAGTCATTTCTTCCTATAAGGTTATAGTAAATGCCGAAAGTGGAAAAATAAAAAAGCATTATGATCAACGCACTTTTAAGGCCGTAAACTGGATCGATGCATTAGAATCCCTTCAACAAGACTTGTTTTCTTCAGGATACTTAACTCCGGCAATTGAGTTTGATACAGTTTCTGACCATATTAATGTGAGCGTGAATCCATCCATACAATACAAATGGATGAACTTGAAAGTAGACGAGAAGGACTTTTCTATCCTGAGACGTTCGGGAGTTAATGTAAATCGCTTTCGCGGAAATGTGGTTTCGTTGTCGCAATTCAACTCGCTCAGAAAAAAGCCAGTTAGATACCTTGAAAACAATGGGTTTCCGTTTGCTAAATTGATGCTTGATAGTGTAGAGATTACGGATGGTGCGCTTAGCGCTAAATTGACTATTGATAACGGGCCATTGGTTAGAATCGATAGTGTGGTGATCAATGGGAATTTGGAAATTAGAAAGAGTTACATCACCAATTATATCGGAATCAAAGAAGGAAGTTTGTATAACGAATCTGCCATCAAGGCTATTCCTAGCAAGCTTGCGGATATAAGTTTCTTAACGGAGTCGCAATCGGCTAAAGTCTTTTTTAATAAAGATGAAACGAAGATTTTGCTCTTTTTAAAAGAAAGAAATGCAAGCCGTTTTGATGGGATAATCGGCTTTCTGCCAGATCCAAATACGGGTGGGATAGTTGTAACAGGAGATGCTAAAGTACATCTTGAAAATGCGTTGAAACAAGGCGAAGAAATTGATGTGAATTGGCGAAGACTTCAGTCAAACACGCAAGAATTAACTGCAGGAGTGGTTTCGCCATTTGTGCTCAATTCACCTATTTCAATTGATGTTTTAGGCGGTTTTTATCGAAGAGATACCACATTTACAGATTTAGATGCAGAAATCGGCCTGCGATATGTAGTTAGTCAAAACAACTATTTGCGAGCTTTTATTGCTCGAAAGAGCACTTCGCTCATTTCTACGCTGCAATATCAAAACAAGATTTTGCCACCTGAATATTTAGATCGAAAAATCACCAATTACGGTTTAGGTTTGAGGTTTTCGAAACTGGATTACAAGTTGAATCCCGCCAAGGGATATGTGTTGCTTTCAAGCGTTTCGGTAGGAGATAGGCGAGTGGTTAAGAATAGTCGATTGCCCGAAATCATCTATGAAAATTTGACGATGAATTCCATTCAGTTCAATGCTCGGGTTGATGCATCGTACTATCTATCATATATCAAGCGCGTGGTTTGGCATCAGCAGCTTAAGGCTAGCAGCGTTTCAAATAATCAATTGTTTAATAATGATGCTGAGCGCATTGGTGGCTTGAACACGCTGCGTGGATTCAATGAGCAATCGATTTTTGCCACGACTTATGCATTGTTGAGGAATGAATTTCGCTATCAGTTTGAGCGAGACGGCTACGCATTTTTGTTTTTTGATGGGGCTTGGTACGAAAACCAAAGCATCGATCCTTTGGGTGCAACTCGCGATACTCCTTTTGGGTTTGGCGCTGGGTTTACCTTTGGAACGAAAGCGGGAATATTCAGTATTTCTTATGCCTTAGGCAAAGAATTGGGTAATCCAATTCTGCTTGCTTCAAACAAAATTCACTTTGGATTTGTAAGCGTTTTTTAAGAAAACAAGGCTGTGTTTAGCTAACTTTTACTTGGTTTCTTTGCACACTCATAATTATAGGTGAACGAATTACTTCTTTATATAGGTTTTGCTCTGGCTTTGGGTTTTGTGCTCGGTTATTTTTTGAAAAAAATGACAAGTACTGGCGCTGTTGATCAAAATGAATTGTTGCGTTTAGCGGCATCTGAAAAAGAGCTTTTGGGTCATAAAGCTGCGCTAAATGCTGATTTGATCAATGCAAACCGAAGTGTCGATGCTTTAAAGCAAAGGCTTGATTCGGAAAATGAAGCGTATAAAGCGTTGTTGAGTAAAAGTTCGGGTTTGGAAACGGTAAATGCTTTTCAAGAAAAACAATTAGCTGAGCAAACCAATCAATTAAAGGAATTGAATGATCGCCTAAAACTGGAGTTTGAAAACTTGGCAAACCAGATTTTAAAGCAGACCGCCAATGACTTCAGTGTTTCAAACCAAAAACAAATTGGTGAATTGCTGCTCCCGCTCAAGGAACGAATTGCCGGTTTTGAAAAGCGAGTGAACGAAGTTCATACCTCCGATTCAAAAGATAGATCTGAATTATTGAGCACTGTGAAATCGCTGATGGAGCTCAATCATCAATTGAAAGATGAAGCCAATAATTTGACCAATGCCCTGAAAGGTGACACGCGGCAGCAAGGTGCTTGGGGCGAATTTATCTTAGAAAAAATCTTAGAAAGTTCTGGGCTAGAAAAGGGTTTGGAGTACGAAACGCAAGTGACTACTAAAGACGAAGACGGAATTTTTAGACCAGATGTGATTGTCAATTTGCCCGACAGCAAATACATTATAATCGATTCAAAAGTGTCGTTAAAAGCATTTGAGAGTTACATCAGCTCAGAAGATATTGATGCTCAAAAAACGTTTTTAGCTCAACACGTGGCAAGTGTTAAGCAGCATGTGAAATCGCTGAGTTCGAAAAGCTATCATCACAAATTTGAAGGGCAATCGCTTGATTTTGTACTCATGTTTATGCCCGTTGAAGCGGGTTTTTCAGAAGCGTTAAAGGCTGATCGTTCGCTCTACAACTTTGCTTGGGATCATAAAATAGTGATTGTTAGTCCTACAACACTTTTAGCCACTTTACGGACTATTTCTAGCGTTTGGAAACAAGAAAAGCAAAACAGAAACGTAATTCAGATTGCAGAAGAAAGTGGCAAGCTTTACGATAAGTTTGTGGGCTTTTTGTCAGATTTAGAAAAGATAAAACGTGGGCTAGATTCAAGTTTTGATGCATACGAATCGGCACATAATAAGCTGAAATCGGGCAATGGAAATCTCATAAAGAGAGCAGAAAAAATAAAAGAGCTTGGCGCGAAAACAACTAAAACTATTGATCAAAATCTAATTGAAGATAATGACTAGCGCGTTGAGATTGATAGTTTTTTTTGTTGTGGCTTCGGCTTTTTATGGCTGTAAAGTCAATAACAGCGTTGCTGGCAGAAACGTCAATTTCTTGTACCAATCACAAGTTAGAAACGGATTGGATGTTCAATACAAAGTTTGGTACAATAATGATCAGGTTAAGCTAATCTGGAAAGTGCAAGTGACTTCACTTGGCATAAAGCGAGATGATTTAGGATCTGAAACCGTAGCGTTTAATTTTAGATACAGATTGTTTCAAAACTACTCTGAAGCGTTGGCGATTGACAGTGGCTTGGTGGTGGTGAAAGACGTTCCTAGGCAGCGAGATGAATTTATCACCGATACCATTTCGCTCAACTTAAAAGAGAGCAGGAGATATTTGGTGGATATTGTTTGTAAGGATTTAAACTCCATTAACAGCGACCAACAGTTTGTTGATCTTGAGCCAAAAGCTTATTTCAACGCTCAGAATGTATTGATCTACAATAATGAAAATGAATTGTTGTTCTCGCCTTATTTGGAAAAGCTTGACTCCTATAAATTGAAAATTACAACTCAAAAAGATAGGCTTTTCGTTCGCATGTATCAACGCGAATTTCAAATGGCAGCTGCACCTTTTGGCGTGGTTGATCCAAAGCCTTTCAATTTTAAACCAGATGCAGTTTTCGCTTTAGACCGAAACGAAAAAGGTTTGTTCACTATTCCTATAGATAAAAAAGGCTTTTATCAAATAGCAGAAGATTCATCAAAATTTGTTGGTCCAGCAGTTTACTACTTTGGTGAGTATTTCCCCGAATCGCGAACCGTGCTCGATTTGCTGTATCCACTTCGTTATATCACCACAAGTGATGAATATTCGGCAATGCTGAAAGGAGAAAATATCAAAAAGAACGTGGATAATTTTTGGCTGAAAATTGGCGGAAGTCCGCAACGAGCCAAGGAATTAATCCAAGCATATTATTCACGAGTGAAATACGCCAACACGTTTTTCTCATCGTACCTCGAAGGTTGGAAAACCGATCGTGGAATGTGCTACATGATTTATGGTGAGCCAGATATTGTATACAAGAGCACATCGTCAGAAACTTGGATCTATGGTGAAGAAGGCGTTTATAGCTCGTTATCATTGGTTTTCACGAAAGTGGCAAACCCATTTACCAATAACGATTTTAGATTGAATCGCTCTACTTCGCTCAAATCTTCATGGTATAGATCTGTGGAGTTTTGGCGACAAGGCCGCATTATTACCTACAAATGAAAAAGACAGAAAATAACCAGATATATGGCGTAAGGCCAATAATTGAAGCAATTTTGGCTGGCAAAAGCATGGATAAAGTGTTTTTGCAAACAGACATTAAAAACGATCAAATTCTCGAATTGAGAGAATTGGCTAAGAAGTTTGATGTGTCAATTATTAAAGCACCAAAGGAAAAACTCAGTCGCTTATGCAGATTTAATCACCAAGGTGCAGTTGCATTTACTTCGCCTATCGATTTTGGCAATATTGAAGAAATCGTTCAAGGTGTTTGGGAACGCAGCGAAATGCCAATGTTTTTGATGCTTGACAAAGTAAATGACGTGCGAAATTTTGGTTCCATTGCACGTTCGGCCCTTTCTGCGGGTTGTCACGCTATTATCATTCCGCACAAAGGTTCCGCTGCTATCAATGAAGAAAGTATTAAAACTTCGGCCGGAGCACTATATCATTTGCCAGTTTGCAAGGTGTCTTCATTAGGAGACACGATAAGGTACATGCGATCATCTGGAATTACTACTATTTCGTGCACCGAAAAGGCAGAGGAAGCCATCTATTCAAAAGATTTAACTCGCCCAATAAACTTGCTTTTTGGCAACGAAGGCGAAGGTATTGAGCCACACTTGATGCGTATGGCAGAAGAGTCAGCGCTCATACCCATGTATGGAGCAGTAGGTTCGTTGAATGTAGCTGTTGCAACAGGAATTTGTCTATTCGAAATTGCTAGACAACGCCATATTGTGGCTTAAACCAAGCTTGGTTTTATAGCGCGCTTGCGCTTGTATTCGCCATAAGCAATGCCTTGAAGTTTAGACTCAACCCAAGACAAATAGTCGAAGTATTCTAAGGCTACACGCTCGTTTTGATCGGCCAAGAGTAATTTTAAATCTTCGAGCATTTCTTTAAAAACGTCAGCTGATCGGCTTAAGTTTCTATTGGTTTTCACCAATTTTTTGAATGATTTCAAGAAAATCACCTCAAACTCATAACCATGGTCAGCCGCTTTTTTACGCTTGTAATAAAAGCGCTCAGTGCTTTTTACCAAATAGTCTAACAAGTCATAATTGTTCAGTTCATAGTGAATCACCAAGTTGAAAAGCTTCGAGAAACTATATATGTCTTGACGCAGGTTCGTTTCGTTGTCGTTAAGCACATTGTTCAGCTGTCTAAGCGCATCTCGGTATTGCTGCGCACCAAAGAATATGTTGGCATACAAATGCTCAAAAAGCACTTCGTCTTCCTTCGTTACTTTGTCGCCATAGGCCACAAGCTGCTGCTTCACAGGCTCAATCTTAGCTAGCGCTTGATCAAATTTACCTTGTCGTTCATAAGCCAACATTTCAAAATAGTTGGTAGATATGAAAATTCTTAGTTTAATGTCGATTCTATTGAAACCATCTTGGCCTTCAAGCGAACGCATTTTTTCAATGAGTTCAAACAACTTGTCATAGTCGCCACATTCGATGTGATAGTAAAATAGGTTTCCAAGCGATTTGATGTATTGCTTCGGTATATCTTGAATCAAATTTGGGTTCTCTTCAAAAATCCGAACCACTTTGCTGAAGTTTTCAAACGAATCTTCTACCTCGTTTGCAGTAATAGAGCAAAGCCCTTTGACATAATAGCAAGTAGCTGCGGCACGCTTTGATAAAGCCGTGTTTTTGCCTTTGATAAGTTCATGACTTTGAATCTCATCTACAATTTCGCGCTCGCGGTCATTTCGCACATAACCACCTTGCCTAAAAACGTAGTTGATTTTACTGTATAGAATTTGGTATTCAGCAAGATTCCTCAGTTTCTTGATTACTTGCTGTTCTTCGGTGATTAGTTTATTTAAATCATGGTCAAACTTGCCAGATTGAAACTCTTCTTCTAGCAGCATTTTTTCCCATTTGATCAATTCAAATAAGTAATAGAAACGCTCGTGAGAAGCAGCAATGCGTTTGGCTTTATGCACTAATTTGCCACATTCAGAGTAAAGCGCTTTGTTGTAAAGAATCTCAATGCTTTGAATGTTTTCCGCCAAAATCGCACTCACGCTATTCTCAGCATAAAACAGTCTCAAGCTCTTAAGAACCAACTTATAGAGGTGGTTTTTTTCAGAAGGAAGATGTCTTATAAAAGTTTCGCCTTTGAAAATGTTCTTGATTTCCTCTTCGTCATATTCGTTCTGCTTTTCAATCGCGTCAAAAAGCTTGATGTAGTTTTTTTCACCGCTTTGCAGCGAAGACATCAATTTGAAAAAACGTTTTTCAGATTTACTGAGAGATTTTACAAGTCTGAAAAGTTCATGAGAAGGTTTCATAGATTGCGATAAAGTTTGGCTTGCCTGAGTTAAAAAAGTAGACGCTGCGTTTTTGAAAAGGTTAGCTTAGGATTTCAACATAAATCGCTTTTCAATGCTTTTAAAATTTCAATTTCCAGTCAATTCTCAGTTTCACTCGGGCTTGCACTATTTTAGGCGCTTATATTTGATTATGAAAATTTCAATCCTCTCAATCTTGTTTTTATTGGTTTTTTCCCTTTCGGGGAAAAGTCAACATCAATATTGCTCAAAGTATAAAACTGCGACTCGAGAAAATCGATTGGTTATTGAAGATCATCGCAGTGATAGTGTAGACATTATCCATACGATCGTTGATTTGAATATTCGCCCAGTGCTGAACACAAGTATTTCTGGCAATACCAAACTTCTGATCAAAGCAAAAACTGCGGCAGTAAATGAGCTAAGATTTGACTTTGAAGGCTTAATTGTCGACTCAGTTTTAGGAACTACTGTTTCGGGTTTTGATCATCAAGACTCGTTATTATATGTGCAGCTTTCACAACCCTTAGATCAAACACAGCAATCAGAAATCACGGTTTATTACCATGGTCAGCCTGAGCAAGATGTTACAGGTTGGGGCGGTTTCTATTTCTCGGGCGGCTATGCTTGGAATTTGGGTGTCGGCTTTGGTGCAGATCCGCATAGTTATGGTCGCATTTGGTTCCCATGTTTTGATAATTTCATTGAGCGAAGCTCTTTTGAGTTCTTCATCACCACAGATTCGGTTAAAACAGCAGCGTGCAACGGCTTGCTTTTGAATGAAATCAGCAATGGTGATGGCACTAGAACTTTTCATTGGAAACTCGATCAAAGCATTCCATCATACTTGGCATGTGTTGCAGTTGGTAATTATGAAACGCTAAATAGTGAAGTGGCTGGAACAAATGGCTTGATTCCTATTCAGCTTTTCGCGAAAGCGAGTGATACGAATAACTTGAAAGCATCATTTATTCACTTGCCAGACGCGGTGCAGAAATACGAAGCAGCTTATGGCGAATACCGATTTGATAAAGTTGGCTACAGCTTGGTGCCCTTTAATGCTGGTGCAATGGAGCATGCTACTAACATTACATATCCAATTTATGCGGCAAATGGTCAGCTTTCGAATGAAAGTTTGATGGCACACGAACTCGGTCACATGTGGTGGGGCGATAATGTAACCTGCGAAACAGATGGCGATATGTGGATTAACGAAGGTTGGGCTTCGTTTTCGGTTTACTTATTTAACGAGGCAGTATATGGTCGTGATGCTTATGAAAAAGCGATGATGGATGAGCTGCGATACATGCTTCAATTTGGTCACCAAAGAGAAGGTGGTTACAGAGCAATAAGTGGACAGCCTCACGAATATGTGTACGGAGATCATGTCTACAAAAAAGGCGCTTTGGCTGCTCACAATCTGCGCGGTTACATGGGTGATGATTTGTTTTTTTCAACGATTAACTCGTTCATGGAGCAGTATAAATATTCGCCAGTAAGTAGCGATACCATGGAGCGATATTTTAGCCAAACCAGCGGAATTGACTTAGAACCATTTTTTAGAGATTGGATTTTTACGGGCGGATATAATGTGGTAGTGCTCGATAGTTTCAATGCAACTCAAGACGGAAGCAATTTTGATGTTGAACTTTTTGTTCAGCAAAAGCTAAAAGGGCGCGCTGCCTATCATGACGATGTTCCTGTGTTCTGCACTTTGTTTGATGATCAGTATAACAGTGTTTCTGCGAGAGGATTGATGTCAGGAAAAACGGGTACGCTTTCGGTACAATCAAGTTTTAACCCAACATATGTTCTGTTATACGAGCAAAATGAGCAAGCTCATGCGCGCACCAGAGATGTGCTTCGTGTTAAAGAAACTGGAAGTCATGATTTAAAGAATATGTATTGGGATATAAATGTGACTTCTGTGAGCGACTCGGCATTTGCTGTGTTTGATCACATTTGGTCTGTTCCTGATCCGATAAAAAAATGGTCAGAAAAGGCTTATAAAATGTCGAATTACCATTATTGGAAAGTGCATGGTATTGGTCTTTCAAACCTCGAAATCAATGCCGAATTCAAGTATGATGGTCGCACTTCATCCAGCAATGGAGGCTTTTTTGACATGGATTTATTAAGCACTACTGAGGATAGTTTGATGCTTTTATACCGAATGAATGCTACAGGTGATTGGAATGAATATGAATATTATTCGCTCAATAATTTGGGCAATGCCACGGATGCTTTTGGCATTGTGACCTTATCAAAAGTGCTACCTGGAGAGTATGTTTTAGCTAATAAAGATGTTTCAGTTTTGGGCGTGAAACCAACGGCTCAAAATGCAGTTAATATTTATCCAAATCCAGCAAAATCGACTTTAAGCGTAAATCTTGTAGGATACGATTCGTGTGAATTGAAAGTGATCGACATGAATGGCGCTTTGGTTAAAACTGCAAGCATACAAAATGGTGAAAATCAAATCTCAATTGAAAGATTAGCCGCTGGTAACTACATTATTCAGCTTTCGCAAGAAGGCCAAATCATTGCAACACAAAAACTGGTAAAAGATTAGAATCGGTAACCAGCCGTCACTGTTATGAAATGATCTTGAAAATTGATCTTAGCGCGATTGGCATAGCTTTGATCATAGGCATAATGCACGGCTTCGCTCATTTTTATCTGGTATGAAGCATCCACAAAAAAGTCTTCATTTCTGTATCCAGCGCCCAAAGAATAGATCTGAAAACCAGCATTGTCGTCAACGCTTGTTTTATAAGGATTCATGTAGTTAGCATATCCAGCTCGGGCAATCCAAAAGCTTGTGATTCTGTATTCAGCTCCAACACGAACGTTGTAAGAAGTATTCAAACTCGTGTTTAGAGCCTTGTTTTCTGTGCCAAACTGGTATCCATCTGTGCCTTTCACAAATTGGGTTCCGCTGTAGTCCACCATTTCGGCATCAACGCTTACCAATCCAAGTTTCCCAAATAGATAAGCAGCGCCTACGTTAGCACGCAGTGGTGTGCGCATGGTGTAATTGTATTCTCCCACAAAAGGTGAAAGGGTTGATAATGTGGTTGTCTCAAAATTAGCAACGTTACTAGAGCTATAGGTGATGTCTAAATTATATCGGGTTGGTGTTTTAACAGAAGCACCTAAGCGAACGCTTTTAGTAGGTCGGTA
>JANRBI010000197.1:5441-19666 GCA_030727625.1 Salibacteraceae bacterium | reverse complement strand
CCATTTTGGGCGCTGCGGAACTAATTAGGCTTGAAAAAGGAGAAGATGGAACCAATCAATTATTGATTGCAGTAAAAGAATCTACCGAAGAATTGGACATTGTAGTTCGTGATCTTATCTCACGATTAGAGGAGTAAATAATATCAAAAACACCTTTAACCTTAAAAAAAATCAGGGTCAGAATCCGTTTTGTGATTTGACAGCTTTTAGTTCAAAACATCGATCAGGTCTACCTCAAATACAAGTACCGAATTTGCTGGAATACTGCCAACACTTTCTGTTCCGTATGCTTTTCCTGAAGGAATAAGTAAAATACCTGATCCACCTTCGGGAATTTCGGGAATTCCGATTTGCCAGCCTCTAATTACCTGATTTAACCCAAACGTTATACCTGTAGTCGATTCATCAAACACTTTACCATCTGTGAGATAACCCTTGTAGGCACAAGTAACGCTACTGTTTGAGTTTGCAAATCCACCATTGGTTTCATTCGTTATTTCTACAAAAACACCATCAGAAACTTCCGTTGCATTTAATCCATTGTCGGCAATGTATCTTTCAATTATAGCTCGATCTACTTCGGCTTGTTTTGCTACTTTATCTTCTTTATTACAACCACTTAGCAACATTGAATATGGTAGAAGAGCAACGAAAAGTGTTTTCTGAAACATAGGTCTGATTTTAAAGAAGCGAATATCATTCTAAAAACCAATACATGCAACGTACTGTTTGTGGCAAATTACCCCATCTTTACAGCCGCTTATGAAGGTAAACCAAGTATCCAATCAAAATGAACTGAACGATTGCGTTCGTTTTCTATCCAACCAAAAAAGCATTGCGCTTGACTTAGAATTTGACAAAAACCGCTACAGATATGGCTTCACGCTTTGCTTGTTGCAAGTAGCAGCCGGTGATCAAATCTTTGTAATTGATCCTTTCAACAGAATTGATCTTACGGAATTCTATCGCCTGCTTGAACGAAAAGATCAACAAATTATAGTTTTTGAATTTGGTGAAGATTTGCGTTTACTCCACTTAAAAGGGTGCAGGCCGACTACTATTTACGATATAAGTACAGCAAGCAAACTCTTAGATAATTCGCAGCTTTCGCTCGGAAACTTAGCGCTGAAATATTTGGGCATTGAAATGGAAAAAACGGCTCAAAAAAGCAATTGGGTATTGCGTCCATTGACCAAAGAGCAAATTGAATATGCAGCGGATGATGTTCGTTATTTATTTGAAATAGAAGCGCTTCTTAAAGCTGAAATAGAAGCCAAAGGTTTTGGAGCTTGGGTAGAAGAAGAAAACACCAGCTTTGAAGAGTCGGTGTTCGAGGCCGATGATGAGTTCGAATATTTGAAACATAAAGATAAGCGAGGTTTTTCTCAGCATCACTGGCACTTGTTTGCAGACCTGATGCATATGCGCGAGAGCTTTGCACAACAAATAAACCGTCCTGCTTTTCAAGTAGTGGATAAAGAATTTTTGATTGAATTGGCCAAAGACCCAGCTTATATCACCAATTTTTATTCAAAAGCTCGACCACATAAAACATTAGCTACAGAGCCGTTTAAGCAGCGTTTATTGCGATGCAGAAACGATGCTGCTTATGATGCCAAACAAAAAGAATTGAGCAAAGAAGAACCAGCTATTGACCGTTTAGGAGAAGATGAGCTGCGCGACTTTAGAGCTGCAAAAGCTGCCGAGGAAGAATTGAAAGAAACGATCTTCAAGCCTATACAAGCAGTATTGAAAGAGCGTTTTGGCGAAAACACTGCTTCATACTTGTTGAGCAACAAATCGATGATGGAACTTGCCAAAGGCAACACCAAAAATTACAGAAACTATAGACTTGAACTGTTGAAGAATATAGCTGCCGAATTGGGCTTAAATCTGCCTTTCAGTTAATCTCTAAATAAGATGTAAGTAAGCTTACCTTAATGCGTCTGACGCGCTTTAGTTTTCCATATTTGTTTAAATGAATTTTGCTGACCAACCTGATTATTTACGATCGTATTCTGACCTCAGGCGCTTAAGCGAAGCTATTTGTGCGCCACTTTACATTGAAGATCATGTGCCGCAACCTGCCGCTTTTGTTAGTCCTCCAAAATGGCATTTGGCGCATACTACATGGTTTTTTGAAGAATTTATTTTAAAGCCGTACAAAGTTGATTACAAGGTTTTTCATGAAGATTTCAGCTTCATGTTTAACAGTTACTACAACACCATAGGTAAACGTGTTTTTAGAGCCGATAGAGGCAATATGACGCGCCCAAGCCTAGAACATGTTCATGCATATCGGCAGTATGTTGATCAGCACATGCAAGGCTTGCTAAAGCAAGGATTATCAAATCAGCTTTTGTCCTTATTAAAAATCGGAATCAATCATGAGCAACAGCATCAAGAACTGTTGATCACTGATTTGAAATACATTTTAGGTCACAACCCATTGTTTCCGATCTACAAAGAGCAAGGAGCTTTAGTGAACGACACCAACACATCGCAAGGAATCATTGGGATAGATGAGGGCGTTTATGAAATTGGCGCTGAAGCAAATTCAGGATTTACATTTGATAATGAACACAATCGCCATAAGGTGTATGTGAATGCTTTTGAAATTGAGAACAAGCTAGTGACCAATGGCGAATACATTGATTTCATTAAATCGGGAGCGTATTCAACCCACAATTTATGGTTAGATGACGCTTGGGCTTGGATCAACGAAAACAAGATCAATGCGCCCATGTATTGGCACAAAATAGACGGTCAATGGTTTCATTTTACATTGAGTGGATTGCAACCAATAAACCGAAACGAAATATTGAGCCATGTTTCTCATTATGAAGCGGCTGGTTTTGCTGCTTTTGCTGAAAAGCGCTTGCCAACAGAAGCCGAGTGGGAGATAGCCAGCCCAAAACTTGATTGGGGCAAACGGTGGGAACATAGCGGAAGTGCTTATTTAGCTTATCCAAGTTATAAAAAGCCAGACGGTGCCGTTGGCGAATACAACGGCAAATTCATGATGAACCAAATGGTGCTGCGAGGTGCGTCTGTCGCAACCTCGCCTATGCACTCTAGAAATACATATAGAAACTTTTTCCAACCAAACTTACAATGGCAGTTTAGTGGAATACGATTAGTAAAGAATGGATAATATCCAAAAAGCACTTTTTGCGAAAGAAGTAAAACAAGGTTTAAGGGCTAATCCTAAAACGCTGAGTTCAAAATGGTTTTATGATGAAATTGGCGATCAATTGTTCGTCAAAATCATGAATATGCCCGAGTATTATTTAACCGATGCGGAATTTGAAATTTTTTCAACCAAATCGGCTGAGTTGATCGAGGCTTTCGGAGTTAAAGATCAATACTTTGAATTGATAGAATTGGGCGCAGGAGATGGTACAAAAACCATTGAACTGCTCAAAGCACTTCGATTTCATGATTTTGCCTACCGGCCAATAGATATTTCGATCAATGCAATTGAAAACTTAGAAGCGCGCGTAAAACGTGAAGTTCCGGAAGTGAAAGTGAAAGGCGCTCAAGGCGAATACTTTACTGCATTGTCATCGCTAAAGTCGAACCATCCCAAGGTGATCTTGTTTATGGGTTCTAATCTTGGCAATATGCTGGATGATCAAGCCAATAGTTTTCTAAAAGCCTTGGCAGAAGTAATGAATGCAGGTGATAAATTGCTTTTGGGGTTGGATTTGATAAAAGCGGAAGAATTAGTGCTGCCAGCATACAACGATGCGCAAGGCTACACGGCAGCTTTTAACCTGAATTTGCTTACGCGAATGAACAACGAGCTAGGCGCAAATTTCGAGGTGGATTCATTTGATCACAAGCCTAAGTATGATTACGATAAAGGACTTGCTCTTAGCTTTTTAGAATCAAAAAAGAAACAAACAGTTCAAATAGAATATTTGAATGAAAGCTTTGATTTTGAAGCGGGTGAGAAAATATTTATGGAGGTTTCTCGCAAGTATGATGATTCATCCATAAAGGCCATTTCAGACAATACAGATTTAAAACTAACCAATCGTATTTACGATAGTAAACACTGGTTTACAGACCTAATTTTTGAAAAACAATAAGATTATGAAAGCTATTTGGAACGGAACTATCATCGCGGAAAGCGAAAACACTACAGTGATTGAAGGGAACCATTATTTCCCTGCGGACGATATCAAAAAAGAATTCTTTAAGCCATCAAACACGCATTCTGTATGCCCTTGGAAAGGAACCGCATCTTATTACACGTTAAGTATAGGCGGTTCTGAGAATAAAGACGCAGCTTGGTATTACCCAGAAACGAGTAAAATGGCGAAGAGCATCGAAGGAAAAATTGCTTTTTGGAAAGGTGTTTCGGTAGAGAAATAGTTCAATAAATTCATTGATTACATTCGGCCACTCAAATCAAAATATGAACCTTACATCATACCAAGCGATTCATCAATCGGCTCAGTACTTAGCAGCAGCGGCAAAGAGTTTTTCACCTGATCAAAGCACTGATTTTCACACAAGTTTGATTTGGGATGCAGAGAAAAAATCGCTCGTTTCGCACGAAATAAGTGAAGAAGGTGCAAGACTTGGACTCAATTTAGAATATTATTCTCTAGATGTTTTGCACCCTGAAATGGGCGAAATAGCCAGTTACCCGATTGGTGGAGCAAACCATTTAGATGTGTTAAACTGGATTGGTCGAGAAAAGTATTTGTTGGGAATTGAGCGAGATTATTCTTTCGAGATGCACTATGAGTTGCCTTTTCCAAAACTTCACGATAGAAGCACGCATTCTCGTATTGAAAAATCTGAATTACACCAGCATATTGGCCTGAGAAATTTGGCGAACGAGGTTCTGCATGAAATGAAACCCGTTTTTGACAGAATGGACGATGTGTTGGTTTGGCCTCACCATTTTGATTCGGCAGTGATCGGCTATTTTGACGATATGCCTCAATTAAATAGCATTGGACTTGGCTTGGCAATGCCTGATTCAGTTTCAGACTCACCTTATTTTTACATTGCTGCATACAAAGGAAACAAGACTATTGAGTCAAAAGATTTGCCTTTGTTGAAATCTGGAAAATGGGAGAATGGCGATTTCAAAGGAGCTATTTTATCAGCTTACAATGTTGATGTTCAGAACGGAGTCGCATTTTTCAAAGAAGCAATCAACGCTTTCTTGAATCACTAGCTTTCTGTTTCTAAATACTTACCGTAAGGTTCGTTATCTAAGTATTGAAGCATCTCTTGTGATGTTAAGCCATGCTCTTTATAGGCGGGCTCTAGTTCTGTGTAGACCTTTTTCATGCGTGCAATTGGCGAATTATTAAACATCACAGAAACTACAGATGTGAAAATGTTCTTCGTCATCACAATAGAGCCTTTTCCTTCCATCGGTGGCATAGAAGAGCTAATCATCTTGAAAATTTGAAAGATTTCCGCACCAGATAGATTTACGTGGCATTTACTCACATCAGAAACAAAGTTGTATCCAATATTGTATATGGGATCATTCCACAATTGCTCGGTAATATCTAGCAAACCACGAGCGAATACATCACCTTCATATTCAGTTATGATGAATTTCCTCTCTGGAATTATAGCGTATTTCAAACTTAGTTTCACTTCCTCAATCTTAATTCTAGCACTGCAAATATGACTGCTAGCGCGATATTCATGATATGTGTTTCACTCAAATAATGAACAGTATATATTATTCAGTCTTTCTTAGCTTAAAGCCTATTTGCCTAAAACAAATCGTTTTAAAGCTCAATCATTTTACATTTTTCTAAATGGACTAGCTGTTGAAAATATTCAACAGGAGTATTCATTGCTAGACAAGCCCCTTCAATATTTGAATAGCAAATATTACCTGTGTAGTCTGTTGCTTTTTTAGAAAGAATGCTAATTGCAGCTGTATAGATTGGCTGAACAACCACTACAGCTCCTTTACCTTGAATAGCTTTCATTTCTAAATTGAAAAATTTAACAAGATTCAGAATATCTTGACTCGTTATTTTGAAATGCGCTTCGGTGATATCTAGAATGTAGTCATGATGTTCATCATAATCAGGGTCATTCCAAATCATCTGAGTTAGCTCCATCAACTCTGTAACGCTGAACAAACCAATGTACTTCGCTATGAATAGCTGTTTTTCGTTGGAAATTAAAAAGCGAATTGAGGGCATAGTTGAGGTGGTAATCTTGAAAAAAGATTGAAGACTGTACGTTTTACGAATTGATTATGTTTTGGAAAACGGCATTTAAATCTTCAAAACTTCGGTAACCATTTGATGCTAAGAATAATTCTTCTTTGTGGCGAATGACTACCGAGGGAAAACCACTTATTCCCATTTCAGAAGAAAGTTGAAACTCAGCACGAGTGTCGTATTTTATTTCTTCGCTTTCGAAGGCCTGAATAAAGTCTTCTTTGTTCAAGCCCGCCTGCTCAGCAAGATTGGCGAAAGTCTCGGTATTAATCATTGAACTATTGTCCACAAAAAAGGCTTTTTGAACACTATGAAAAAACGCTAAATCAACTTTTAATCCAAGATGGCGTGCCGCCACAACTGCTCTGCAACCAGGCTCTGTATCTAAAATGAAATTTCGATCGCCTATGATGCCATGATTAAACGGCTGATTGGTTCTTTCATGAACCTCATTCCAATGTTCAGCCAAGAATTCGCCCATATCGGCAAGATTATCTGTGCCACCAGGTCGTAAACCACCCATCACCGTTTTGAATTCAAAAGTTGGATATGCAGCTTTGATTTGAGCAATGGCAGGAGCAAAGCCATAACACCAACTGCACATTGGATCTGCGATGTAGATAATAAGTGGATTCTTTGCGTAAAGCCAGTCAAATGCCATAAGTCATTTTTAAGAGGCAGCGAAAGTATAAGAAGCTTGATGTGGCGCTTCATTATTTGATTCAATTAGCATAAATCATTCGCTAATATTGCGGTCTGATTCAGATTTCTTGAAAGACATACTACTCATAACTCCGCCATTTACCCAGCTCAACACGCCTTACCCGGCCACGGCTTATATCAAAGGCTTTTTAAACACCAAAGGCATTGATTCACATCAAATGGATTTGGGGATTGAGGTGATCTTGAAGTTGTTTTCGAAAAACAGTTTGATCGGGTTATTTGATCAGGCGTCAGAAAGCAAAAAGCATTTTTCAGAAAACACCCAAAGAATACTTGCATTAAGGCATCAGTATGAAGCTACGATTGATGAAGTCATTCTCTTTTTGCAAGGCAAAAACCAAACGTTTGCAAGGCAGCTTTGCAGTGAAAACTTCTTGCCGCGAGCAAGCAGATTCAACTTGCTTGACGATATGGATTGGGCTTTTGGAAACATGGGCATGCAGGACAAAGCCAAGCATTTGGCCACGTTATTTTTAGAAGATCTTTCTGATTTTATAGTAGAATGTATTGACGATAATTTTGGCTTTAGCCGATATGCCGAACGCTTGGGAAGAAGCGCCAATAGTTTTGACGAATTACAAGATGCTTTAAATACGCAACTGTCTTACATAGATCAACTTACTATCAATTTATTAAATGATAAGTTGATGGAAATACAACCACAATTGGTTTGTTTTTCTGTACCGTTTCCGGGAAATTTATTTAGCGCTTTTCGTTGCGCTCAGTATATAAAATCGCATTTCCCAAATGTGAAAATAGCCATGGGTGGGGGCTTTCCAAACACAGAGTTAAGATCGCTGAAAGAGCCGCGGGTTTTTGATTATTTCGATTTCATAACGCTCGATGATGGTGAGTTGCCACTAGAACTTTTGATCAAGCATGTTTTTGAAAAAAAAGAACTGGAGCAACATGCTTTTAAGCGCACGTATTACAAACAGAATCAGGAGGTTGTTTATCAAAACAATGCCACGCAACCTGACTATAAACAAAGTCATGTAGGCACGCCCGATTACAGCGATTTATTGCTTGATCAATACATTTCTGTGATTGAAATTGCGAACCCAATGCATAGTCTTTGGAGCGATGGTCGCTGGAACAAGCTCACCATGGCGCATGGTTGCTATTGGGGGAAGTGCACATTTTGCGATGTAAGCCTTGATTATATAAAGATTTACGAGCCCATTGCCGCCAAGCAAATTGTAGATCGCATGGAAACCATGATCGATCAAACAGGCGAGCGCGGGTTTCATTTTGTAGACGAAGCTGCTCCTCCAGCTTTGATGAAGGAAGTGGCTATTGAGATCCTCAAAAGGCGATTGGTGGTAACGTGGTGGACAAACATCCGCTTCGAAAAGAGCTTTACAGCCGACTTATGCAAATTGCTAAAAGCAAGCGGCTGCATAGCAGTGTCGGGTGGGCTAGAGGTAGCTTCAGATCGCCTTCTAACACTTATCAAGAAAGGTGTAACCGTGGCTCAAGTAGCCAAAGTGACCGATCATTTTACACAAGCTGGCATCATGGTGCATGCCTATCTGATGTATGGCTATCCAACACAGACGGAGCAAGAAACCATTGACAGCCTCGAAATGGTGCGTCAGCTGTTTGAATTAGGTGTTATTCAATCTGGCTTTTGGCATCAATTTGCATTGACTGCGCATAGTCCTGTTGGTTTAAATCCCGAAGAGTTTGGTGTTATTCCACAGCAAAACGAAATCACGTTTGCTAACAATGACGTGGCTTTCAAAGACAAAACCGGTATAGACCACGGCAAGTTTAGCTTTGGTTTGAAAAAGGCCTTATTCAACTATATGCACGGCATTTGCTTTGAATATCCATTGCAAGAATGGTTTGAATTTAAAGTGCCAAAAACAACTGTAAAGCGCCAATACATTGAATCTTGTTTGGCAGAAGAGGCAAGTTTTTCCATAAAGCCAACGGCACGTTTACTTTGGGTGGGAAACACGCCAACTACCGAAGTTCACATCAAGCACAAAAAGGGAAGAGAGATAGCTCAACTCAAGCTCACAGTGCATACCAACGAATCTCAAGCATCGGTCATTTTCCCAGAAAAAGCGGGGAGTTGGTTGGTTGAGCAGTTTAAGACAATCTCATCCCAATCTGCCAAACCAACTTCGATGCAAGTTTTCAAAGAAGCCTTTGAAACGGAAACGCAGGAAGATTTCGAGCCCTTTTGGTTCTCAAAACCTATGATGGAAATAAGAGATTTGGGCTTGTTGGTGCTTTAGCGTTTATTCAATTACAATCCATCGATTAAACGGTTCTTGGTCTAAATCGCAGCTTAACAAGTAGGTTCCGGGCTTTAGGTTCAAGTCAAGAGTAAACTGAGATTTATCAAACAATATTTCAGAAAACACGATTTGACCAAGCGCATTTCGCAGTTCTAATTCTATTTCCTTAGTTTGGTTTGGCAGTTCTACGTTAAAATTTCCTTTTGATGGATTTGGATAGACTTTGATCAATTCTTGAGCAGCTTCATTAATTCCCACAAAATCAATTCCTACTTGAAATAATTCGGTGGTTTTGCAGCCGTTTACATCTGTTTCTGTGATTTCAAAACTACCTGTAGGTCCAGCGGACCATAAAATATTGGCTGCGTTTCCGCTTGCGTTTACAAGGCTTCCACCAAAAACATTCCACTCAAACAAAGAGCCCGAAGTAGCTGCGGCAGTATAATTATAGCTCTGCCAAGCCTGCACTGCAACAGCGCCATTTATTGGCCCAACAGTAGGATTTGGATAAATAGGATTGGATGGAACAATCACACTTTGCACCGTTTGAGCTCCACCAGCATCTGAAACCGTAACGATATAGTTTCCAGCCAACAAGTCATTAATACTTTGCCCAAGCGAACCATTACTCCACCAAAAGTCGAAAGGCGGTGTGCCGCCATTTGCATCAACGTTAATGCTTCCGTTACCGCTTCCATAGCAAGTTTGTGCTTCTATGGTAAAAGTCAATTCAATAGGTTCGAGGTTGCCGTTTGAAGGCATCACTAAACTATCAAGGGGATAAGTCATGATTGATTTTCCTACGGTAGCTGCCACCAATCTATTGTTGATGGTGTCGATGGTTAAGTCTAACACGGCAATGATTGGCATGTTGGCTCCGAGTCGTTCCCAATCTAAGCCGCCATCTTTTGTGGCATACACTCCAGCATCGGTTCCAACAAAAAGTACTGAATCAGCATGATTTGGATAAATGACAATGTCGTTTATTGCCACTGGAGGAAGATCGCCAGCAATGCTCACCCAGCCATTTCCGTTATCAGTTGACTTGTGCACATGCGAGAAAAAGTCGTTGTATTTATAACCAGAATGTGTCACAAACAGATGGTTTTGATTGCTTGGTGAAGCTTTCACGGAAGTGACATATCTGTTGGGTAAACTTGTGTGAATCGAATCCCAAGAAGTTCCGCCATTGGTAGTTCGCCAAACATTGCCATCAGAAGTGCAGGCGTAGAGTCGGTTTGGGTTAATCTGACTTTCGTCAAAGCCAGAAATCGTATGAAAGCTACTTCCAAAAATGTTTCCATCGGTTAAGTCACCAGAAATGGCAGACCAAATGCCATAAGGCGAAAAATCATCTCTAAACACTTGATGACCCGCGGCATACATCTTTGTCGGATCGTGATGACTAAGCATGTACGGTGTATCCCAGTTAGTTCTATCTGCCGATTGTGGGAAGTTTGTATTGTCCCAAAAACTACCGCCATCTTCTGTGAAAACGATGTTCCCGTTTTGTGTTTCTGCGTAAAATAAATTGGGGTTATTAGGATGGAAGCGCATTTGAAAACCATCGCCACCGTAGATTCTTGGCCAATTAGCAATCAACGCATTACCACCTGTAGAGCCATTGTCTTGCAAACCACCATAGTAGCTGTTTGGTGTGTGATGCGTATGTTCTACGCGATAAATCTCATTGGTTTTGTTGTTTTCAATTTTCACCCAAAGCGAGCCTGCGTCCGTTGTTCGGTACAAACCGCCATCCGTTGCAATCAAGTAGGTTGATGGCGAAAGAAAAGCCATGTCGTGCTTGTCTGCGTGCACGTCATAAGTCCACCAAGGCGGATCAGCTTCTGACCAAGACATGCCACCATTTTGCGTGCGCCAAAGTTGAACACCATCAAAGAAAACATCTTGGTAATCGTAAGGATTGACATGAATGGAGCTAAAATACCAACCAAATCCGCCAAGAGCGCTGGCTGACACGCCATTTGCAACCGTTGGAACCGATGTCCAAGAATCACCACCATTAAAAGTTCTATAGATGCCTTCTAGTTCTGAGTCGGTGCCTACATACAATGCGTAAAGTGTATCAGGATTTGGTGTGAACATAGAAATGCCCACACGACCTTGCGGATCAGAAGGTAAGCCGTTTGTCAAAACTGTCCAAGTTGCGCCAGCATCCGTTGATTTCCAGATTTTGCCAGCGTTCCCTGAAACAATCGATGCTTGATTAGAACGGTATCTATTCCAACCACTGGCATACAGTATATCTGGATTTTGAGGATGAATGATAATTTCATTGATTCCTGCGGTATCACCTACAAATAGAATTTGATTCCAAGTATTTCCTGCATCGATGCTTTTGTATAATCCTCGATCGTTTCCTGGTAAGCTCGGATTGCCCATTGTGGCTGCATAAATGATAGTGGTGTCAATCGGGTTGATGGCAATTCTAGATACAATGCGCTGGTTTTCTAAACCAATGTTTGTCCAAGTGTCGCCATTGTCTGTGCTTTTAAAAACGCCAATTCCTGTAGAAAAAGAACCGCCAATGTTCTTATCGCCAGTGCCCGCGTAGAGCGTAGCATGATTTTGTGGATTGATGGCAATAGAACCAATGCAAAGTCGCTCTTGATCGTCAAAAATGGATTCCCAGTTTGAACCACCATCATAGGTTCTGAAAATGCCACCGCGACCATAACCAATGTAAAATGTGTCTAAGTTGCCTGGAATAGTGGCAATCGTGTTGATTCTCGCTCCAATATTTCCAGGACCTTCAATCACCCAGTATTCATCAAATCCGTTGGAACGAATTCCTGAATTTGCGTGCTGATATGCAGCATGGAGTGCTTGGTCAATTCCTTCGTAATCAGGTACTGTATCAGGAAAGCTTCGCATCATATCAAAATGATCATAGGGTGCGAATTTTTGCTTCAATAATGCTTCACTGTTTTCAATAACAGAAGATTCATTGCTTTTGAAAACGAGCAGCACAAATCCGATGAGTAAAATGGTAAAAAGGGTGAGTGATCTGAAATATAGCATAATGGATTGGTTAGGCTTTTCAAAAGACGACTTGGCTTAAGAAAAGTTTAGTGTGCGAAAAATAAGAAAACGATTAGCGTTTGCTTAATGCTAACAAAATAGACAGCCCAACGAGTACTGCAATTTTCACATACTTCGTGATTTCCCAAAAACGAGGCGTTGCAATGGCTGCAGCTGTCTTTCCTGCTAAAAGCGCTACACTGGCAAAAACTAGAAAAGAAACGGCCATAAAAATCAATCCCAAAATCATCATTTGCCACATAGGCGAGAAGCCATCGTTGCTCACAAATTGAGGAAGCAGCACAATGAAAAACAAGGTAACTTTTGGATTCAACACATTCATAATGAATCCTTTTCTAAACAATGACCAAAATGAATCACGCGCTTGTTTGTCGCTCAAGTTAAGTGCCATTGGTTGCTCTTTGAACGCGCCATAAGCCATGTAGAGCAAATAAGCAGCTCCAGCAAATTTTAGGATGTTGTAAATGCTGGGATAATTGAAAACAAAAACCGACAAGCCAGTTGCAACAAGCGTAGTATGAATCAAACAGCCGCTTATCAAACCCGAAGTAATGCTCACACCTTGACGCCAGCCTTTTGAAATGCTTTCGGTTAATACATAAATATTATCTGGCCCTGGCATCAGAGCCAAGGCCAGCGTAGCCGTGATAAAGCCAAGTATGAGCGATAATTCCAAAGACTAAACAGCTATATGATCTGGTTGAATGATGTTCAAATCGATCAGAATCTGCTCCACATGTTCAAACTCTGATTTTGAATGAACGGGTTTAACGTCCCATTCTACATTTTTCAGCCATTCGGCAGCATCTTCCTTTTTCAAGTGAAAACGATCTGAAATTTCGCCCACAGTCGACTCAGCATTGCTTTTTAATGATTGTGTGCGCTTTTGCAACCATTCAATCAACAAGGTGATAAAGGAAGCATGTTCGGCAGAAATATCAGGATTAGCAACCACTACAAAAGGTTCCCATGGAGTAGGACAAACATCAACGCGCTCAAAAACGCCTTGATCAACCAAGGGTTTGGTAGTGAATTTTTCCCAAAGGAATAAGTCAGCTTGGTTTATTTCGAGCGCTGCGGCCGCGCCATTCATGTTGTTGACGATTTCAAATTGTTCGTCATCTAGCGCTACACCAAATTTTTGAGCGTATAAATAAGCCATTAAATGTGAGCCACTTTTCAGTCTGCTTATCGCGAATTTAGTATCACTAGTCACGCCATTTTTCAATTGAAAAGGATTGGCAACGTGCTTGTGCACACCCCAAATCAATGGAGATTTTACGTAATGAGCTACAATGTTTGCTGTGTTGCCCGCATGCTGATCGGTTATGATTCCTTCGGTCAGCAAAATGGCCATGTCAAGGTAACTGTCTTTCAAATCGTTGAGCATGGCGCCAGTGCCAGTGCTGTAAATGCTAAACTCGAGTTTGTAACCAGCATCAATAAAAGGTTGCTCTTGATTTGCCTGGTAAAAGGGGAGGTTATAGTGCTCAGGCACACCTCCAATTCGAATGGTTTTCATCTTTGTTTTAAGATTCCATTACTGAACACCCAATCGGCATTTAGTGTTTTAAATAGTTGCGGAAACGCGCTCCAAACGAGCCAACCCTTCCATTATTTATGAAGCGAAGGTAGGAGTAGAATAGAAGCCATCAAGTGTTTTTGAAGGAAAGTTGAAAAGCGGATTGTTAAAAAAGCTTGACTAATTACGCCTGCGCCAAATCCTCCTCTGCGCCATGCGTAAGCGCTTTCAACTTTTTCACAAACACTAATAGCAATAGACCGAACAACAGACAGAAAATGGTCACTGCGGTGAACACTTGCAGCGCACCCATTTTTTCGGCTGCTTCACCAATTATTCCTGCTAGTTTGTTTCCCAATCCTGTCACAGCAAAATAAGCTCCCATCATAAAACTTGCATATTTGGCTGGAGCTAATTTGGTGATGAATGAAAGCGCCACAGGTGAACTACTTA
>JANRBI010000197.1:2108-5341 GCA_030727625.1 Salibacteraceae bacterium | reverse complement strand
TATTTGGCTGGAGCTAATTTGGTGATGAATGAAAGCGCCACAGGTGAACTACTTAATTCGCCCACAACGTGCAGTAAATAAGCAATCAACATCCAATAAAGCGGAGCTTTTTCTAGGCCGATTACCGTAACATCATACGCTGCGCCCATCAAGGCCATAAAGCCAAATCCCATCACAATGGTTCCAATCGCCATCTTGTAAATGGCAGAAGCTTCTTTGCCTTTTTTCTTCCACCAAAGCCAGAAACCAGCCATTGGAACACCAATCAAAATCACATAAAATGCATGCAGCGATTGCAGGAAACTTGCAGGGATTTCGTATCCAAAAACTACGCGATCAACGGTTTGTTTGGCATACAGATTCATGAATCCACCTGCTTGTTCGTATGCTCCCCAAAACACGATCATGATTAAGAAAGAAAGCAATAGCACAACCATTCTGTCCTTTTCGATTTTGGTAAGCGGCACATTTGGAATGACTTCTTCCTTGGTAGACTTTTTTGGAGCATCGCCAATGCCCAGCAAGTGCTTCTGGCCAAAAACGAACACAACTTGTCCCAAGATCATTCCGAATCCAGCCAAGCTGAAACCAAGCTGCCAATCTACTTTTTCGCCATAGTAGCCAACAAGAAGTGGGGCGGTGAATGCGCCAATATTAATTCCAATATAAAACAAGGTGAAACCTGCGTCTCGCTTGATGTCACCCGCTTTGTAAAGTCCACCAACAAGCGTACTGATGTTTGGCTTTAGTGCGCCAACTCCACTAATGATTAATGCTAAACCACAGTAAAAAGCGGTGATGTCTTCAATCGCTAAAACGAATTGTCCAAGGATGATTAATATACCACCAAGTAATACTGATTTCTTTTGCCCAAGCAATCTATCAGCAAGTAAACCTCCGGGAATACTCATCATGTAAACCAACATTCCGTACCAACCATAAAGCTCCAGCGCAGAGGCGTTATCCCAACCCAAACCTGGATTGTCGCTGGTAGTTTTTGCGGTGAGGTAAAGCACCAAAATGGCACGCATTCCATAAAAAGAAAAGCGTTCCCACATTTCAGCGAAAAACAGAATAAAAAGCCCTTTTGGGTGACCGAGTATGGTGTTTTGGCTCATAGTATTGCGGATAAAGGATAGAAAGACTAAACTTGGGTTAATTCTCAAATAAAATTTGCGAAAGCGATGATAAGAAAAGCCGAGCTAAGAGACGCCCATGCCTGCGTAGAAATTATGAACCAAGCCATTGAAACGCGCTGCAATGCTTTCATAGAACCATTTAATGAAACGGCTGGGGCGCTTTGGTATGATCAACTTTTGCAAAATTCAGAACTAGTGTTGTGCTATGTTTTTCAAGGTTTGGTAGTGGCGTGGGGAAGCTTAACGCCATACCGAAAGGGTAGAGGTGCACTGGCAAAAGTGAGTGAAATAACATTTTATGTTCATACTGATTTTCATAGAAAAGGCATAGCACAGGCTTTGGCAAAGCAGCTTGAAATAGAAGCTAGAGCAATGAACAAAAGCCACTTAATGGCGATTCTATTAGATGATAATATTGGAAGTAAAGCCTTGCTTGAAAAACTCAACTATACATCTTGGGGGCATTTGCCGGCCATCGCTGATTTTGGCAATGAGGTAAAAGGGCAGGTTTATATGAGGAAAGAGATTTGATTATAGCATTCACTTTTCCACTTGATACCAATTCTGAACTACTTGATTTATAAATACTTCAGACTTAATGTGCTTAAGGTTAATAGCCTTGGGAAGTTCCTTAAATAATGGAATGCCGCCACCAAGTATGATAGGCATGGTGGTAATGATCATTTCATCAATCAAACCTTCGGCTAAAAAGCTATTGACTGTTGCGCCACCATCGATGTAGAGTTTATGAAACCCTTTTTCGTGAATTGCAGATAAGACTTCTGACAGCGAGCCTTTCATAAGCACTGCTTTATCACTGAATTTTTCAGGAATTGCATTCATGCTATTACTCAGTACAAAAACAGGTTTGCTATATGGCCATTCGCCTTCAAATCCGCAAACAGTATCGAACGTATTTCTGCCCATCACGAGGGCATCGATTCTATGCATAAATTCAGCATAACCCATGTCAATCTGCTCAGGATTAGGAATTGAGTGCAACCAATCTAATTCGCCATTTTTTCCGGCTATATAGCCATCCAAGCTTTTTGCAACAAAGACCAGGTTTTCATGTTTCATCATTGCAAATCTAAAGGAAAGAGAAGGGTGAATTTTCGAGACAGTGTCTATACTCCCTTTACCATTACAAAGCCTCTATTACCATTGATAATTGGCTGCGTGCACAAGCCAATAAAAGCCTTGGTTGTTTGAAGATTTTATTCGAACCTTACCACAAAATCAAGTTTGAAAAAACGAGATTCAAATTGATCAATAAATTGAAAATCTAATAAATTGAAACATGAATAATTTTAAACTTTCAGGCGGACTCATTGCTTTTGGCGTGGTTGCGCTTTTTGTCATTATTGTGCTTTTTAAATCCGCAATTACTATTAACTCAGGCCAAGCTGGTGTTCTTTACAGACCGCTTTCAGAAGGTGTTCAAACCGATCGTACGTATGACGAGGGTTTTCACATTATCGCACCATGGAATTCGATGTTTATTTATGAAGTGCGCCAGCAAGAAGTAACAGAAACTATGTCTGTGCTTTCTAGCAACGGACTTGATATTGAGTTGGATGCGACACTTTGGTTTCAACCCTCGTTTTCAGATTTAGCTTTTTTGCATAAAGAAAAAGGTGAGAAGTACATCGAAAGAATTATACTTCCATCTATGCGAAGCGCTACACGCAGTGTGGTTGGTCGATAT
This sequence comes from Salibacteraceae bacterium, assembly GCA_030727625.1. GTDB lineage: Bacteria > Bacteroidota > Bacteroidia > Flavobacteriales_G > Salibacteraceae > SHAN690. The sequence goes on along the minus strand of JANRBI010000197.1, from coordinate 2,494 downwards.
ACTCCGGAGCAGATATACTCTAGTAAAAGAGATGCTATCCAAGCGGAAATTTTTGAAGAAACTAAAGCCATTTTAGATGACCAATATGTTCAGTTAAACAACGTGCTCGTGCGTGATGTAACGCTTCCATCAACTATCAGAACAGCCATTGAGACCAAATTGAAATACGAGCAACAGTCTCTTGAATACGAATTCAAGCTTACCACCGCGCTGAAAGAAGCAGAACGTCAACGTATAGAAAGTGAAGGTAAAGCCAAAGCAAACGAGATTTTGAGTGCATCACTAACAGACAAGATTTTGAAAGAGAAAGGAATTGAAGCAACGCTAAAACTTTCTGAATCACCAAACTCAAAAGTGATTGTGATTGGTTCAGGAGATGGTGGATT
>JANRBI010000197.1:0-2008 GCA_030727625.1 Salibacteraceae bacterium | reverse complement strand
TTGGTCAGATTGGTTACAATTCCAGGTAAAACCAATCCTTCTCTTAAATCATCAATGGTTTTCACATCACGAGAAAATTCAAACACCTTGCTTTTGCCACGTGGATCTCGACCTGGTTTTTTCAACTCTTCGGCAATGTCTTTAAGCGTTGGCATTCCGATTTCTGCATTGGCATACTTCGCCAAATCAAGTGCATCAACGGCTTCTTTGTTTTGGATCAGCTCTGCTACTTTCAATTTTGAGTCTTTTGCCATTTTCTCAACAATAGCGTAGCTTTCGGGGTGAACGGCCGAATTATCCAATGGATTTTTAGCATTTGGAATCCGAAGAAATCCTGCGCTTTGCTCAAAAGCTTTTGCACCCAAACCAGTCACTTTTTTCAATTGTGCGCGGCTTTCAAAACTTCCGTTTTCTGTTCGGTAAGCTACCATGTTTTCGGCCAATTTCGGACCCAAACCAGAAACATATTGCAACAAGTGTTTGCTCGCGGTATTCACATTCACACCCACTTGATTCACCACACTCATCACCACTTGATCAAGTTTGTCTTTTAGTTTTTTCTGATCAACATCATGTTGGTATTGACCTACGCCAATGCTTTTCGCATCAATTTTCACCAATTCTGCCAGCGGGTCCATCAATCTGCGACCGATAGAAACGGCTCCTCGCACGGTCACATCATAGTCCGGAAATTCTTCTCTAGCCACTTTGCTAGCAGAATAAATACTTGCTCCGGCCTCGCTTACCACGTACGCTTGAACACCTTGCGGCAAGCGCACATTCATCTGAATAAATTGTTCCGTTTCGCGGCCCGCAGTTCCGTTGCCAATGGCAATAACCTCCAATTTATAGGTAGTTACCAGCTGCGCCACTTTACTTGCAGCCTTGGCAGTTTCGCGCTGTGGCGGATGAGGATAAATGGTTTCGTTGTGCAGTAAATTGCCATTTTCGTCTAAGCAGACCACTTTACAGCCGGTTCTAAAACCAGGATCAATAGCCAAAGTGCGTTTTCCTCCAACGGGCGGAGCAAGCAACAATTGACGTAAGTTCTCAGCAAAAATGTGAATGGCTTCATCATCCGCTTTTTCTTTGCTTTCGTTTCTGAATTCAGTTTCGATAGACGGACCAAGCAAGCGGCTGTAACTGTCTTTTATGGCTAGCTTGATATGATCTGAACATTCGTTGTTACTGTTCACAAAATATCGCTCTAGTCGTATAAGCGCAATTTCTTTTGGTGGAGCAATACTTGAACGAATAAAGCCTTCGTCTTCTCCGCGTCTAAGAGCCAAAATACGATGGCCAGCAGCACGTCTTAAAGGTTCTGAATATTCAAAATAATCTTTAAATTTTTCGCCTTCCGTTTCTTTTCCCTTAACGACTTTACTTTCTATAACTGCCTCGTTTTGAAATAGTTTACGTGTAATGTTTCTAGCGGTACTTCGCTCACTTATCCATTCTGCAATAATATCTCGTGCGCCTTGCAATGCTTCTTCAATAGAACCAATATCGCCTTTTACAAATCGGTTTGCTAACGCTTCTACATCGTTTGATTGTTGCTTCATGATCGCGCCAGCCAAAGGTTCTAAACCCAATGCTTTTGCTTTGCTGGCTTTGGTAACGCGTTTCTTTTTGTAAGGCAAATAAGCGTCTTCGAGTTCGGTGAGCGAGGCACATTTTTCAATGTTTGATCTGAGTTCTTCAGTTAAATCGCCTTGCTCTTCGAGCGTTTTCAAAATGCTCTCTTTCCGCGCATCAAACGCAGCAAATTGCTTTTGAAGTTCATCTATTTGTGCAATTTGAAGTTCATCTAAACTTCCGGTTGCCTCTTTTCTGTAGCGTGCAATAAAAGGAATAGTTGCTCCTTCTGAAAAGAGCTGCAACACTTGGTTTACTTGTTTTTCTGAAAGGGAAGTAGAGGCTACAATGCGATGGAGAATGCTAGTTGACATTTGGCGAAAATAGGAGGAGAGACGAAAAGAAAATACTTGTTTATCAAAATTCAAACTAC
>JANRBI010000196.1:2763-19675 GCA_030727625.1 Salibacteraceae bacterium | reverse complement strand
AATTGAGGGGCGAAAAATAATAGTTTTTCAACGACTTTTTTCACTTTTAACGTGGCCCCAAGCATAGCACTTGAATCAACCCAATTAACATGAGTATTTTCAAGACGAAACTGAGACTAGAGAAATGAGCTTTCTCGCTTGATTTCAGGACTTTAAAAGCTAAAAAGACCGAAACAACCAAAACTCCAAAACTTAAATAAATAAACTGATTGGTAATCCAAGTAGATTTCATAATAAGCGCAATCTCTAAACCTAACACTAAAAGAACAGATACTAAAACCAATCTTTTCGTCTTTTTAAGTCCTTTTTTCAAAAAGAATGAGCCTGAATTTTGCGACTTATCGCCTTTAGCATCTTCTATATCTTTCACCAGCTCTCTTGCCATGTTTGATAAAAAAATGAGCAAAGAAAATATACTAAGATGTAAAACCAATTGTGAGGCAGCATCTTGATCCAAATTTTTCAATAGGATGAAGCCTGTTTTTTCTGCTAATAATATTAACCACGGAATAGCGGCAATACTAAAAGAGACAACAATATTTCCTACTAAACCTTTAAGCTTCAAGCTAGAAGCGTAATACCACATTATGAATGTGAAAAATGGATAAATCCAAACCCAATGAAAGCTTCTTAACGAAAACGCCAAGAAAACTGCAATAACAATTACAAACAGTATTGGTAACCAGATGAGCCCGAAAAAGCGAGCAGATGAAACAGAATATTTTACCAAAAAACGATACGGTTTATTCAACCTATCTATAGATTGATCATACCAATCATTAATTAAGTAGCCTGTCATTGCAACTAAAACAGTGTTAAACGCTATCAAATCGAGTTGAAACGATTTAAGGCTCAATCCAAAACCGTGGCTTGCAAACAAAGGTTCGAAGATGAAATACTCGAAAATCCAAAAAATAGCAAAGACCATGACCAGATTAAATGGTCTTAAAAACAGAATAAAATCGAAAACTTTTTTCATTCAACTTTGCTGCGCTCACTGCAATTTAAAATCACAATTCACCGTTCGTGCGCAAATTTCGTCTAAACCAGCCTAACCCACCATCGATGAAAATATTTTTTACGCTAGTCATATTGTGTTCTTACCTAACTGGCATATCTCAAAAACATACCATAAGCGGCTTTATAAAAGAAGCGAAAAGCGGAGAACTCCTCATCGGAGCCAATGTTTACAACAAGATTACATACGTTGGCGTTGCCTCAAACAATTATGGTTTTTATAGCCTAACACTGCCTGATGGCCCAGTAGAAATAGAAGCGAAATTTGTGGGTTACGGTGTTGGGTCATTCCTATTCAACCTAAAAAATGACACCACCATCGACTTTAGTCTTGTGCCATCAAATACGCTTAGCGAAGTAGTGGTTGAGGCGAGCCAAGCGGAAAAAATTCAGGAATCAAGTCAAATGAGCGTAATGACAATTCCAATAAAAACGGTAGAAAAATTGCCAATGCTTATGGGTGAGCGTGATGTGATAAAAGCATTGCAATTGCTGCCTGGAGTGCAAAGCGGAAGCGAAGGTTCAAGCGGACTTTATGTTCGTGGTGGCGGACCAGACCAAAACTTAATTCTCTTGGATGGCGTTCCAGTTTACAACGCATCTCACCTTTTTGGCTTTTTCTCTGTGTTTAATAACGATGCTATCAATAGCGTAGATTTAATTAAAGGTGGTTTTCCAGCGCAATATGGCGGCAGACTTTCTTCTGTCATTGACATTAGAATGAAAGAAGGACATGCGAATGAATTTCATGGAAAAGGTAGCATAGGCATTATTTCTTCGAAACTTATGTTGGAAGGCCCAATCATTAAAAACCGAGTATCGTTTATGGTTTCGGCCAGGCGCACTTACTTCGATATTTTAGCTCGACCACTCATCAAATACAGTTTTAGAAGTAATGGTGGCGATGGACTGTTTGGCTACTATTTCTATGATGTGAATGGAAAAGTAAATATCAAACTGAGCGATAAAGACCGCATTTACCTCAGCTCTTATTTTGGAGATGACAAACTATTTCTGAGGCAATCATACACTTACGATGATTTTGGTTCTAAAAAAGTGGAGAACACCAACCAGTTTGGTTTGAGCTGGGGAAACCGAATAAACGCTTTTAGATACAACAGAGTGCTTACGAATAAGCTGTTTTTGAACTTAACGGCAACGTACAGCAAATATCATTTTTCGATAGACCAGTTTTATAAAGCCAGCAGCACGCCAGCCGACACTAATTATGATAGCGAATATGGCTTTGATTACACTTCAGGAATATATGATTGGTCTGGAAGATTAGATTTTGACTACCAACCAAACAGCAATCACACCATCAAGTTTGGCCTTGGCGATACGTATCATTCCTTTGTTCCAGGGCAAGTTAATTACAAAGAAATGGTGGCAGGCAGAACGCTTGCCGACACCACTCTGGGTGCAAGCAATGTTTTTTCTCATGAGTTCTTTTTCTACGTTCAAGACGATTTCAAAATTGGCTCTAGATTTAAGGCCAACGTAGGACTTCATTACTCGGGTTTTGTAGGATCTAAGAATCAATATAGCTCCCTACAACCGCGAATTTCTGCTAGGTATTTGATTACAGAGTTGCTTTCTGTAAAAGCTTCTTATGCTGAGATGCAACAATATATTCACTTGCTTACCAATTCTACCATTGGTTTACCAACAGATATTTGGCTGCCTTCTACCCAAAAATTGAAGCCCGAATATTCAAGACAAATAGCTGCAGGATTGGCCTACACATTCAAAGAAAAGTTTGAGATAAGCCTTGAAGGATATTATAAAAGAATGGATGGCGTGATAGAATACACCGATGGCGCAGAAATATTCAATATAGCTGGTGATTGGGAAGATGTGGTGGAAGTAGGTAGAGGTTGGAGCTATGGTGCTGAGCTTTTTGTTCAGAAAAAAGTGGGCAAAACAACAGGTTGGTTTGGATACACATTAAGTTGGACAAACCGTCAATTCGAAAACCTAAATCAAGGCGAGCCTTTCCCTTATCGGTATGATCGCAGGCACGATCTTTCTATCGTAGTAACCCACGAAATAAACGACCATATTGACATAGCCGGAACGTGGGTTTATGGCACAGGCAATGCTATTTCGCTTCCGCTAGAATCTTACCCAACAGCGCCTTCGCTTTCGAGTTGGCAAACCGATGTGAAATATTTTGAAACCCGAAACGGCTATAGAATGAAAGGCTACCACCGAATGGATTTCGGAGTCAACATTCATAAAGAACTAAAACGCTACAAACGCACTTGGAGCTTTGGAGCTTACAATGTCTACAACCGTCAAAATCCGTTCTTTTTAACGTTTCAAGAGCGATATACTGGCGGTACAAATGCGGTGCAAAAGAAGCTGATTCAATACAGCATTTTCCCACTTATTCCTTATGCAACCTTGTCATTCGAATTTTAATATGAAGGCAATCACACAACTTTCGATCTTAGCAATGATCGCATTCGTAAACCAATCTTGTCAAAAAGAAATTGATTTAAAATTGGACGAATATCAACCCAAATTGGCCATCAGCAGCTTGTTTGAACAAGACAGTAATTTCTATTTTTCAATAGCTGAAAGCCAGTCTGTGCTTGATAATGACACTTTTCCGCCATTAGAAAACGTAAGCATTTTGCTTACCAATTCTTTAGGCGAAAGCGAAACGATTTCTGCGCTAGTCGATCATACATTTTACTACCAAAACAAGCGCGTTTATAAGTCAAACATGCGTGCTCGTGAAGGTTTAACGTATGATATATCGGTATCTCATCCAAACCACAAAACCGCAACTGCAACAGCTGGAATTCCTGATGGTGTTCAAATCACTTCGCTTGACACGCAAACGGTTCTCGAATTTGGATACCCAGCACTGCGCATAAACATGATCTTTCAAGATCCTGTGGTTACCAACTATTATGAACTAAAACTATTTGCCTACGCACCAGAAATAGTCTATGACAAGCAAACTTGGGAGGCCATTGATACTATCATGAGCTTTCAAGAAATGTATTACAGTTTTCCAAGCGATGGTTTGTTGGATAATGGTGGTAACTCCATATTTAGCGATGAACTTTTCAATGGAAAAGAGTACACATTGAGCTTCAATACAGACAAATCGTATATCGATTACTTGTTGGAAGGAAAAGAAGCTTTTCCTGAGGCCGAAATATTTCTTTTACCCGAATTAAGATCTATCAGCAAAGAATATTACGATTACCAAACCTCGATGGTAAAATATTGGAATGCAGACGGAAATCCTTTTGCGCAGCCAGTTCAGGTATATACCAACATCGAAAATGGTTTTGGAATTTTTGCTGGTTTTGGCAAATCAAACGATACTATTTGGCTTGACTAGCTAAAAATATTGAAATAGAAAAGCCACACTAATCAGTTTATTAGTGTGGCTTTCTTGTTTATGAAGTGCTCTGACTTAAGCCAAAGCTTGCTTTAAATCTGCAATCAAATCATCAATATGCTCCACGCCCACGCTCAAGCGAATGAGCGAATCGGTAACGCCTGTTTTTTCTCGATCGGCTTTCGGAATTGAAGCATGCGTCATGGTAGCTGGATGACCAGCCAAGGATTCTACACCGCCAAGCGATTCGGCCAGCGTAAAAATCCTCAATTTAGAAACCACGCTAAATGCATCTTCCAGCTTATCGCCCTTCAGGCTAAAACTCATCATTCCGCCAAAGCCGCGCATTTGTGCTTTTGCCACTTCATGGTTTGGATGGCTTTCAAAACCTGGCCAAAAGACTTTTTCTACTTTAGGATGATTGGCTAGAAAATGAGCTATTGCAGCGCCATTTTCGCAATGGCGCTGCATGCGCAAATGCAAGGTTTTAATGCCTCTTAGCGCTAAGAAACAATCCATAGGACCAGGAACCGCGCCCACCGAGTTTTGAATAAATGCCAAATCTTGGCGCAATTGATCATCGTTCAAAGCTAAAAACCCCATGATCACATCACTATGCCCAGCAATGTATTTCGTAACGCTGTGCATCACGATATCTGCACCCAAATCCAATGGATTTTGAAGATATGGCGAAGCAAACGTATTGTCTGCCACTAAAATCAGATGGTGCTTTTTGGCTAAAGCAGCAAATGCATCAATGTTTATAATATTAAGCGTTGGATTGGTAGGTGTTTCAACCCAAAGCATTTTTGTGTTTTGGTTGATCAGAGCTTCTGCAGCTTCAATAGTTTGCATGCCTGTGAAATGAAACTTCAATCCGTAATTAGCATGCACTTTCGTGAATTGGCGGTAGCTTCCGCCATACAAATCGTTGGTTGAAATGATTTCGTCACCGGGTTTTAGCAATCGCATGCAAGCATCAACGGCAGCCAAACCGCTGCCAAAGGCCAAGCCGTGCTTTGCATTTTCAAGCGCAGCAAGATTCTTTTGCAAGGCATTGCGCGTTGGGTTGTTCGAGCGACTGTATTCATAGCCTTTGTGCACGCCAGGCAATGGTTGCGCGTAGGTAGATGTTTGGTATATCGGAGTCATGATGGCCCCTGTAGCCGAATCTGGTTCTAAACCTGCATGAATTGCCTTTGTTTCGAATTTCATCTCTTGATCTGTCATAGTTGGTCGAAGATAAAATTGTTGGGAGCTCATCCGCAGCAAACAGAATATATTTCAATTAAATCTCCGCAGCCTTGTGTGCGAATCTTTAATTCATGATTTTTCATAATAAAAAAGATGAGATTTTAGCCCTGAAGTATCACTTAGATTCGCCTGGCTTTCGAAACCGAATCAATTTTCTACCTAAATACACGCGCTGTATCCAGCGTGGAAGAATAATGGCACCCATAATCAAGTATGGATAATAGCTTATGATTCGCCAAAGCACGCCTAGCGCAATGGCCAGACCAGCTGGCGCAATAAATTGCTCTAAAAAGCCGCCAAAAGCAACTTCGGCAATGCCACTACCACCAGGCGTTGGGCTAATGAGCAGAATGACCCACATTACCAATTGGCGCGCATAAATCAAGAAATGATCTGCAAAACTTACTTCCGTTAGCGTGAAAGAAAGAATCAAGAAATTGACCACCCAAAAGCGGGCTGTCCATGATAAAAACGTGGCTATAAAAGCTTTCGCCCAAAATGAACGTGGCTTCTCTTTTAATTCTTCACTTGTGGTGATCAAATCATTTCCTGTTTCTATTGCGCCTTCTTTCCAGCGTTTGAGCAATCGGGTTGAAAACAAGCTTACAATCAGGTTTTTTGCCCCTTTCGGGAATTTGAAAATCCCTAAATAAATCAGCGTAATCAGGATCAGAATGAAAATGTATCCTACAATGAAAATCTCTTTCGCGCCAAGCGTAATCCCAAAGAAGGTTTTCTGCATGGTTACTGGAAAAAGATCGCTCCAACCAACAGCTAAAATCAGAATGGGCACCATCAAGACATAGAACAATTCGTCTAAAAAAGCGGTGATCATAACCACCGCTGTGCTGCGGCCAAGCGGCACTTTTTCTTTGTTGACGATAAAAATGGCGACTCCGCTTCCGCCAACAATACTGGGCGTTACAGAGCTGGCAAATTCCCAAAGCATGATCACATCAAACGCTTGACGAAAACTAAGATGATTGTCTGTGAGAATCCGAATGCGGATCATATAACCAATGTCTCGCAAGGCTACCATGACCAGCGCCACGGCAAACCACATGGTAGAAGCCCATGTCCAACTAATTTGACTAAGCGCCTCTTTTTGAGCGTTATAATCTCTGATTAGAAAGTAAGCCACAATGGCCAAGCCAATTCCAATAGGAATAAAAACCGTGCTCGGTTTTAGCAATTGACGTATGGGACTGTTTCTTCTGGCCATTAGAGTTGTGAAAGTCTAACTTTGAACCGATAAATCGATCAAAAAAGTGCACAAAATATACTATCTCTCTAGCTGCGATACTTGCAAGCGGATCATGAAAGAAACCGGAACCGAAGGTTTTGAAATCATAGACATTAAACAACAGCATATTTCGGCTGAAGATTTAGCAATAGCAGCTGAGCAACTTGGTGGTTATTTGGCGCTATTCAATATGCGCGCACAGAAAATAAAAGCGATGGGAATCGACCCAAAATCGGCAAGTGAAGCCGAGCTAAAGCAATGGATTTTAGATGAATACACCTTCTTGAAACGACCTGTTTATTTTATCGAAAACGAAGTATTTGCAGGAAATTCAAAATCAACGACTGAAGATATTAAAGCCGCAATACACTAAGTGAACAAGGTTTATCGAGCGCATATTATGCTGTTTTTGGTGGGCGTTTTTTATGCCGTCAACTACTTAGTAGCCAAAGACATAATGCCAACTTATATTGGCGCATCGGGCTTCATTTTTTACCGTGTGTTTGGCGCCACGGCTTTGTTTTGGTTGGTCCACACCTTTATTTCCAGCGAAAAAATTCAACGGAAAGATTTGCCGCGCTTTTTGATAGCCGCCCTGTTTGGCATTGCCATGAATCAGTTGTTGTTTTTTAATGGTTTGAGCTTGACCTCACCCGTTAACGCCTCGGTGATCATGACCAGTAATCCTGTTTTGGTATTACTTGCTTCGGCACTCATTCTGAAAGAAACGATTACACCAACGCGCATCGCGGGCATTTCTCTCGGTATTGTTGGTGCTTTGGGTTTGATCACACTTCCGATTGTTTTGGGGTATTCTGACAAAGAATGGACGGATGGCGACCCAATTGGCGATGCCATGATTCTTGGAAACGCGCTTAGCTACGGCATTTACTTAGTAACAGTAAAACCACTCATGGCCAAATATGAAGCCATGACGGTGATCAAATGGGTATTCACGTTTGGCTGCTTTATGGTTTTTCCTTTCGGCATTGAGCAAGCGCTAGAAGTAGATTGGGCAAACATGCCTACAGCCACTATTTGGGGAGTGCTATACGTGGTAATTTGTGTGACTTTTTTAGTCTATTTCTTTAACGTATTTGCCATGAAAACGGTAAGCCCAAGCGTGGTAAGCGCATACATTTATTTACAGCCTGTGTTGGCCGGAAGCTTAAGTATTTTATTGGGTTACGAAAAACTGCATTGGATTAAAATATTGGCTGCAGCATTCATATTCACCGGAGTTTATTTGGTAAGTTTTCATAAAAAGAAAGCCCCGTCTGCTACTTAGTTTCAGACGAGGCCGTTTATGATCTTTTCCGCGAAAGCGAATAAAACTTACTGCACTACCAAGGTTTTCACGGTTTGATTTCCAGTTTCGGTTTTCACCAAAACCAAATACATTCCAGCACCAAAATTGGACAAATCAAGTTGTTGTTGCGTTGCATTCACATTGCTTTTATCGAGTAATATTCTGCCTGTATAATCCAATATTTGAACGCTGCTTATTACAACATTACTTTCAACAGTAGCTTGGTTTTGCGCTGGATTTGGATAGAGTTTCACTTCGTCAACTAAGTTGTTTTCTTCAATACCCACGCCTGTTTCGCTTACTTCAAATTGCCAGGTTTCGCTCCAATCGCCATAAATGCTGCCATCGTTATAGCGCACTCGCCAGTAATAAGTAGTTGCCGGCTTTAATCCGCTAGCTTCAAACTCAGTGTCAGTATTTTCAGGTGTATTATCAATGTAGGTTTTAGTGCCGCTAATCAAACTCGCTGAATTAAAATCTGGCGTAACATCCAATTGATATTCATAGAAACTTACACCTCCAACTGCCTTCCAGTCTAGAGTAACGTTGGTGCTTAAACCTTGCTTATTGTTTTCTGGAGATTGCAATAAAAGTTCTCCACTAAAAGTGCCAGAAAGTGAGAAATCGTCTATGAAAACATTGTTACCTCCGCGGCCTACAAACTCAATTCTAATGATTGCTCCTTCAGTCATGTGGCTTGCATTGAGATTGAAGCTTTGCGTTTGCCAGTGCTCTGATGAAGTTGGGAAAAACGCAGTTGTTTGTGGACTGTTTGATCCAGCTAATGAAGCTCCGCCTCTTACCCAAACCAAAGACCAAGTTTCGCCACAATCTGTGCTTACCGAAGCTCGTAAGAAATCAGCATTACCAGATGCAACTTGAGCAAAGGCAGTTTTAAAGCTCACCGTCATGGATGCGAATGGCGAAAAGTCGAAGCTCTGTGTATAAAGTCGGTCATTTCGTGTGGCGCAATTCCCAAAATTATCAACCATCAAAGATTGCTCACCGCTAAAAGCTGCTTGGTTTGTGAGCTGCCATTCATGATCATCCAAATCTGCATTTACACCAAACCATTCATTGGACGGAAAGGCTGTTTGCGACTCCATATCATCTACAAATGGAGCATATTGACCCAATTTATTTAGCACAAAAATTGGATGCGAACCGCTTACCGTTTGAGTACCCAAACTCATGTCAAAATCAATGCTTTGCAGGCCAGATTCGTAAAAAACAACTTCTGGATTTTGAATGGTGCTTAAACTAGGAATAGCGTTTCCACCAAAATCCCAAGAAACATTATCAGCATCGTAGCTTGCCGTGTTAAACACCTGAATGGCGCTGCCTTCGCATACCAATTCTTTATCCGTTTTAGCGTCTGCCTTCACCAATCCTATAACTCCAGTCGCAATCAAATTAGACTCGCTAGTAAGGTTTTGAAGTGTAGAAACCGTTTCAAGCGTAGTTACCATTACATCTCGCTGGCCTATCGAAAACATGTTTTGGCAGCTGTTATAGCTCATGTAGTTTTCGATTTGATCTGGAACATTGCTGTTGTAAGGCGAGCTGCCCACTTGATCGTTAGCGCATGTGTTTGTAGCAAAATTGCAATCGTATGTTGGATCTGATTGTGCTGGTGGAGTATCGCAGATGAAATCGCCAGAGTTGGTGCAGCTGCTACCACAACCGCTCTGAAACGTGTGATACAAGCCCAAGCAATGCCCTACTTCGTGGGTAAGTGTGCGGCCGTCTGCAGAAGAAGTGCCGATTGTTCCCATGGCATCGTTTCTAATCACAATACCGTAAGTGCTCCAGTTTCCGCTGTTTGGAAATTGTGCATAGCCCAAAATGGTGCCTGCACCACCAGTGAAATTTTGGATGCTTTCAACCACCCAAATATTGAAATACTTGGTACTAGGCCAGTATTCAACGGACTTGATATTATTGTTAGCATTTACGCTCAAGTTGGTTTGAATATGATTGATTCCATCCGTTGGATTTCCGTTTGGATCTATTTGCGCTAAGCGAAACTCAACCGTAGTTGAGGCAGCATAAGGCATAAATTCAGAGCGCGTAAGATTAGTATCTGGATTTAGTCTGTTGTAATCATCATTGAGCACCCGTAATGCATCTTGAATTTGTGCCAGCGAAATATCTGCGTCACACTCCGAATAGGTAACATGAACCACGGTTGGAATAATAACTTTTTCTCCAGCTCTTGAAGATCGGTTCAAAGCTGCGCCTTGGTGTACTTGGCTTATGTATTGTTCTACTGCCTGTCGCGAAGTAGGATTTTGATTCATTTCTTGTTGATGTAAATGATCAAATCCACACCAGTTCTCTTGAGCAAAAGCCGCTCCACCAAAAGCACACGCGAGTGCCATCATCCATAATTTTCTCATAAAAATGCCCGTTTTATTGTGCTTTCACAAACTGTTTAGTAACGATGCTGTTTGAGCCCACAATCGAAATAACGAATACTCCAGATGTAAGGTTCGAAACATCTACAGACATACTACTTTCATCGACCATCGGATTCTTCATCACTATTTGGCCCGAAATAGAAGTAATGTATATTTCTGCTTCAGCGCTCCATTCACCGCTGATGTAAAGACGTTCGCTCACAGGATTTGGAAAGATATGAAGCGCTGTTTCATTCATTTCACCAATACCAACACCATTATCTGTAATGGTGAACGACCATGTTTCGCTCCATGCAGTTTGGCTTCCACCAACGGTTGCTCGCACTCTCCAAAAATATTCCTGACCAGGAGTGAGATTTTCGAGCAACGTTTCGGTGTCTTCAGCAGTGCTTTCATTGCCGATTGCCGAAGTGGCTCTTGTAATCTTGTTACTTGTTCCGAAACCTGCATCTGTATCCATTTCTAGCTGGTAAGCCGATGCATTGTGAACGTGAAGCCAATCAAGCACAACACTTGCTGGCACACCTTGCGCTCCATTTCCAGGGTAAACCAGATACGGTGCTTGGCCATAATCACCAGAAATATTGATATTATCTAAATAAAGATTATTGCCACCACCACTAGTAAATCTAAAAGCAAATAAAGTGCTTTCACTTGCCCACTGAATTGGAACATTGTTTACAGTAAATGTGGTAAAGTCACCAGCCGAAGGCGCAAAAACAGAAGAGCTAAGCGGAGCATTATTAGAAAGCTGCTCGCCTGATCTAGACCATACCGTGCGCCAAACTTTCCCGCAATCGTTACTCATCAATAGTGCTAGCTTATCTGTGTTTGTTGCTTGAAATTGGCGATAAGCTACATCAAAAGCGATGGACACAGAAGTAAGTGAACGCATGTCTAAACTAGCAAACATCAAATCATGAATGCTTTGTGTTTCGCTACCTATGTTATAAAATTTGTAACTGAAATTATCTCCATTTCCATTTTGTGTATCATACTCCCATTTTCTTGAAGATTCAACATCGTGTTCGTCTGTAATCCAGCCATAATCAACTGTTGCGAAATCTTCGAAATATGGAACAGGTGAACCAACATATTCAAGCACGGCAATGGCATCCTTCTGGATCATCGTTTTGGTTACCGAACCTTGCGTCACGGTTAATTCTAAATCAAAGACTCCGGCAAAATCCATTAAGATTTCAGGATTTTGATCTGCACTTGTGTATGTGTTGTAGGGGCTAGTAAGTGTCCAAGACCAAGAATCTGGCTCGTATGCACTAGCATCAAACAATTGCAAAATTTCACCTCTACAAATGGTTTGAGTTGGAGTGTAATAATTTGCTTCTGTTAAATCTAACAAACCTGTAGCGGCCAAATTGCTTGAAGTACCTAATTTGTTTCGTTCGGCTACACTGCTATTTAGAGAACCACGCATTACGTTTACTTGGCCTGTGGTAAACATAGATTCGCAACTTGCATAGTCCATAAAATTCTGCACATTGTCTTGCGAGCTGCAGCTTACTTGAGCAGTATTACAAGAACTGTTTCCAACACCAATAGTGTTTGGAGTATCGCTGATGCCATCATCTACACTGCAATTGGTTGCAAGTCCTGGTTCGTTGGTTGGCCCCCAAGTGTGCGGCAACCCAAGGTAATGTCCTATTTCGTGGGTCAATGTTTTTCCACTTGTATTGCTAGCTGTTCCAATACTGCCAACATATCTGTGGTTTGAGATTATACCATCTACCGAAGCACTATTTGAGCCTGCCACTGAAATTGGTCTGTAGGCATAAGCCGCAGCTCCACCCACGGATATTACATCTGTAACCCAAATGTTTAGGTACATACTTCTTGGCCATGGATTGAGTTTAGAACCGTCATCACCCACGCTTGTTTCGGCACTTTCTATGCGATCTATTCCATTGGTAGCATTTCCACTTGGATCTTTTCTTGCCAATCTGAATTCTATATCTGCAGTGCCAATTCGGCTTACGAAGGCAGCATCAATTTCTGTAAGCTCATCGTTTATTGCAGCATAATCTTCATTCATAATGCGGACTGCATCTAAGATTTGCTCATCAATAATGTTTTCTGCACCATTTTGATGAATGACATGGAAAACGACAGGAATAATGATTTTATCTGCTCTAGCAGATTGATATTGAGTCTGAGAAATCCAATTTTCGTAATTCTGAAAAGCTTCTTCTAGTGCTGGATTGGCGCTTCTTAGCTGATTTTCGAGGATTTGTTGACCGCACTTTTGCTGTGCGTTTGTTGTAAAAAATACAATAGAAAGAATGCCCGCCCACAGGTATCTCATGTCGTTCGCTGTTTTGTTAAGTCGAGCGAAAATAGGTAACCAAAAAGACAAGCCTGTGTTAAATCAGTCTTATGCTGATACTTCTAACTTTGAATTAGCTGTTGATGTCAGTAAAACGAGTGATGTCTTTTACCAAACCAAACACCATTAAGGTATCGTTTTCTACAATCAATGTTTTTGAACTTGGCACACCTAACACGTGCTGCTCCACAATTTTATCTTCCACAAACTCGCGCTTTATAGTAATGACTGTTAGCTTGTATTTGTCGCGCAAGCCAATATCTTCAAGCGAACGATTAATCACACCTTTTGGAGCCCTAATTTCTACAATCTCATAATTGTCTGGCAACTCTAAATAGCTCAAGATATTTGGGTTGAGCAAGCGTTCTGCTACAATTTTTCCTACTTCATCTTCGGGCGAGAGAATTTCGGTAACGCCCAGTCGCTCTAAAATCATGCGTTGTATTTTGCCATGCGCTCGTGCAATAATGCGCTTTACGCCAAGCTCTACCAAGTGCACGCAGCATAGCATCAAGGCTTCAAAGTCTTTACCAATGGCCACAACCACTGCGTCTACTTCTGTAATTCCTTGGGCTTTTAAGGCTTTTAGGTCCGTAGCTTCCATCGTAATGGCGTGAGCAACTTCATCCTTAATAGACTCAATATGGGCCGCATTGTTATCAATCGCAATTACCTCTGCGCCTCTGTTTGCGAGCATGGTAGCAATCGCTCTACCAAATTGACCTAATCCTATTACAGCGTATCTTGTAGACATTTCTCTGAATAATTATTGCGCAAACATAGGTAGCTATATTTGATAAAACCATCTTAATTTATCATTCGCCTTTAAGGCAAAATGAAAAAGAATCAGAAAATATTCATTTTTAATGTTTTGATTTTCTTCACTTTAAGTGAAATTTGAAAAAAATTAATTTTGAGCTGTAACTTATGGCTAGTGCCACCGTCTCACCCTTGCAACCAACAAAAACCCTTTTTTGAACGCTATTGCCTTTAACCGGATTGTAGAAGAGCTTTCGAATCAGCTTTACCGCTTTGCCTTGTCGATGCAAAAAGACGAAGACGAAGCAAAAGATGCTGTGCAGGACGCTTTCGCGAAATTGTGGGAACGCAGAGATCAAGTAAATCCTGAAAAGGTGAAATCATACTTGTTTACTACGGTTCATCACAAGATTATCGACAATTTTAGAAAGGGTAAAAGACAACAGAGCATTGACGAAACGCAGATCACAGAAAGCGTAAAGCAAGAAACGCACGACTTAAATGCTGTGCTGCACGAAGCACTAAACACATTGCCAGAAATACAACGCAGTGTGATTTTGCTTCGCGATTATGAAGGGTATAATTATGAAGAAATTGCTGAAATGACCAAACTAAGCTTAGCGCAGGTGAAGGTTTACATTTTTCGAGGTCGACAAAAATTGAAGCAATACATAGGAAGCATTGAAATGGTGATATGAGCAGATTGATAGACATACATAATTATGAAGAGTTTGCCCTAGACTTTATTGAAGGCACTTTGTCACCTGAACAAGCAGATGCTTTTCAGGCTTTTCTGCTTTTGAATCCTGCCATTGAAGCCGAGTTGAAAGACATGGCCAATTTTGAAATGCCAAGCTTTGACGCCAATCTTTCTGATGAATTTAAAAACACACTTAAGGTTGACATCACCCCAATTGCTGGCATTGACGCCAATAACTTTGAAGAGACTTTTGCGCTTGCCGCAGATGCTGACCTAAATCCTGAATTGGCAGCGAATGCAGCGCTTTTTGCGGAAGCAAACCCAACATTTAAACCTGAATTAGCACTTTACAAAAACACAAAACTGAAGCCCGTGGCAAGCGTAGTGTTGACAGACAAAGCCGCACTTAAACAAGCCATTCCGCTTTGGGCCGCATACTCCCGACCTGCTTTTAGCATTGCTGCCGCCATCATTCTTTTGCTTGGCATAACAAGCGTGCTTCGTTTTACCAGCAACAGCGAAGTTTACAATCCACGCCAAGGGGCTATTGAATTGGCGAGTATCACTATTGATCCATTGAGCACCTTGCCAAAAGCTGGCACAACTAGCGCAGCAGAAACTACGATTGAAAATCAAGCCACCGATCGAGTTTATCTGGCAAGTACCGAAACGCAGATTAAAAAACTGAAAGCACTAAAAGCACATCAGGTTGCAACTCCATTTTCGCTTTCGCGAATAGAAGAGCGCCAAATGATGGCGTTTGAGCTTAGCCCCATCGAACCATTTATTGAAGACAAAACCGAAGAAGTGCTTTATGCTTCCGCAGAAACACCTCAAAGTCGCACGCCTGTTTTAAATGTTACCCAGTTTATTGGGCAAAAACTTTTCGGCCTTGAGCCGCAAAAAAGTGAAACTACCAGAGAGCTTTTCCGCGAAAGCGTTGCAACAATGGTAGATCGCAACGAAATCGTAGATCTTAAAAAAGATTTCACCGATCCTGAGCGCAAAAAATTCGAGCTTATCGCAGGTAAATTCGAGTTTACAAAGGTTACTTACAAATAATTTTTTTGTTCCCTGTAACTTATCGTAACCGAGGCCGTCACACTCAAAACAACAACAAACTAGCTCATTAGGTGCACCGCTTGAGCCACAACCCAAAAAACCGTTTAGTTAAAACCTCTAATCTAAAAACCATGAAAGCATTAAGTATCATAGCGTTTGTTTTAAGTATGCTTAGCAGCGCTGCATTTGCACAAGAAGTAGCTGGCGAAACTCCAACTGCCACCGAAGATTCTGTAGAAGTAGTTATCACTCCAAAAAAAGGCCAAGACTCAACCATTGTAAAGGTTGCTGGCATGAAAATCATCGTTTTGAACGACAATAAAAACATCTCAGAAGTGATCATTGATGAAGAAGTAGATGGCGAAAACGCTGGCAGTAAAGATGACGATGATGATGACAGCGATGATAAAGTGAGCCACTGGGCTGGAATTAGACTTGGAGTTAATGGCTACGTAACTTCTGCGGGAACACCCGAAATTCCGAGTGTTGTTTCTTTCTTAGAGCTAGACTATGCTAAAAGCGTGAGCTGGGATTTAAACTTGCTAGAAAAGGATTTTCGCCTTTACAAAAACAATGTAGAATTGGTGACTGGTCTAGGATTGCACTTTGCAAACTATGCATTCAAAAGCAAGGTTACCACGCTTAACAACACCGATCCATTGACTGCTTACACCGATTCGAACAAAGTTTTGGAAAAAAATAAGCTGAAAGTAACCTACTTAACTGCGCCTTTGATGATTGGCTTTAGCACAAATCAAGACGAAGACAAAGCATTTAGATTGGCTGTAGGTGGGCAAGTTTCATGGAGAATTGGCTCAAGATTAAAGCAGCGATATTCTAACCAAGGCGAAACCTACAAACCAAAAATCAAATCAGATTACGACTTAAATCCACTGTTGATTCATGCAACAGCTAGCGTAGGCTACGGACCAGTAAACATCTACGCAAACTATGGTTTGAACAATCTTTTCGAAAAAAACAAAACCATAGACTTAACGCCATTTGACGTAGGCGTGCAGTTCATGTTCTAAAAACATTAACGATTGTTTAGTTAGGTTGCAAAGCGACTGATCTAAATGCGAGCACCACCACGCTCAAATTTAGTCAGTCGTTTTTTTTGTTCTTCAATCTCGATTTCCAAGAATCATAATTCGGCACTCGTTAGAATGTGAAGAACCTGAAGTAGCCTTGCTTTGAGAAATACTAATTATTTGGTCCGATTTGCACAGTATTGCAGCAATCATAACCGTGTCCACTTCGACCTTTCCGAATAAAAATCGGAAGCTCAGTGTGACACTGCATTCTCGTTTTGATAATGATCGAATGCATTTTTTAATATTCTAATCTTAAGCAGAATTCCAAATTAACCAAGCTTTACTTTCATCATAGATTCACAAGTGTAAATTTGCCGCCATCCAAATTGGAAATGATGAACGATAAAATCCA
>JANRBI010000196.1:0-2663 GCA_030727625.1 Salibacteraceae bacterium | reverse complement strand
TCACAAGTGTAAATTTGCCGCCATCCAAATTGGAAATGATGAACGATAAAATCCAGTTACTCAATAGCAAAATAGCCGAAGCCAAACTTGGTGGTGGCGAAAAACGAATCGAATCTCAACATTCAAAAGGAAAGCTCACTGCGCGCGAACGCATTGAATTGCTTTTTGACAAAGGCTCTTTTGAAGAAATAGGCATGTTGGTGCAACATCGTTCTACCAATTTCGGATTAGACAAACAGAAGTTTTTAGGTGATGGCGTTATTACCGGTTACGGAAAAGTAAACGGCAGAATCGTTTATGCATTTTCACAAGATTTCACCGTGCTTGGCGGCTCGCTTGCGGAAGCACACGCAGAAAAAATCTGCAAAGTGATGGATCTCGCTATGAAAAACGGAGCGCCTGTAATCGGATTGAACGATTCGGGTGGAGCTCGCATACAAGAAGGTGTGGTTTCTTTGGGTGGCTATGCCGACATATTTTACCGAAACACATTAGCTAGTGGCGTTATTCCACAGCTTAGCGCAATTATGGGTCCTTGTGCCGGTGGCGCAGTTTATTCGCCAGCACTTACCGATTTTATTTTGATGGTGGAAAACACAAGCTACATGTTTGTGACAGGACCAAACGTGGTAAAAACGGTTACCAATGAAGATGTTACTTCAGAAGAATTGGGTGGAGCCGACACGCACGCACAAAAATCGGGTGTCACGCATTTTGCTTGCGAAAACGAAATTGCAGCGCTTGATCATGTGAAGCAATTGCTAAGCTACATGCCAAGCAACTGCGAAGAAGAAGCACCAAAAGTGGCTTACACTGCAGGTGACGAAAGCCGACTAAAACTGAACGATATCATTCCAGACAATCCGAATCAACCTTATGACATCCGCGAGGTAATTAGCGGTACGGTTGATAGCGACACGTTTTTAGAAGTACATAAAGATTACGCAGAAAACATTGTTGTGGGCTTTGCTCGCTTGGCCGGCCGCAGCATTGGTGTGGTTGCAAACCAACCAGCTGTTTTAGCAGGCGTGTTGGATGTAAATAGCTCTAAAAAAGGTGCGCGTTTCGTGCGTTTTTGCGACTGCTTCAATATTCCGCTTTTGGTGTTTGAAGATGTGCCAGGTTTTTTACCAGGCACCGACCAAGAATGGAATGCCATCATTACCAACGGAGCAAAATTGCTCTACGCTTTTAGCGAAGCCACTGTGCCACGCGTTACGGTAATCACCCGCAAAGCTTACGGAGGAGCCTATGATGTAATGAATTCAAAGCACATTGGTGCCGACATGAACTTTGCTTGGCCAACAGCCGAAATTGCAGTAATGGGCGCAAAAGGCGCTGCAGAAATTATTTTCAAGAAAGAAATCAGCGAAGCAGCCGATTCTGATGCAAAATGGAAAGAAAAGGAGCAAGAATACGCTGAGCTTTTCGCAAACCCTTACAATGCAGCAGCACGAGGTTATATTGATGAAGTGATTCGCCCAGACCAAACACGCCAAAAGCTAATCAGAGCTTTCGAAATGCTTGAAAACAAAGTGGTGAACTTGCCAAAGAAAAAGCACGGGAATATTCCGTTGTAGACTTTTAGAATTAAGACAGGAGACCTTAGATAGGAGACAAGAGATTTTAGACTGGATGACAAGAGACTAGTGTATTCGAACCATTTTCGATAAACGATAAAACCCTCGGTTCATGGATTTGAATCGGGGGTTTGTTTTTTGGACAAAACCAAAAAATCCCGCTAAAAGCATGATTTCTTTCATGTTTTTTGTCTAAAGTCTTTTGTCTAAAATCTAGCAATCTCCAAACTAAACAATCCACTTTATGTTGCTAAAATCTGGCTTGCGTTTTTCGAGGAAAGCGTTGCGGCCTTCTTTGGCTTCATCAGTCATGTAAGCCAAGCGTGTGGCTTCGCCTGCAAATACTTGCTGGCCCACCATACCATCATCGGTTAGGTTCATGGCAAACTTTAGCATCTTAATAGATGTAGGCGACTTTGCTAAAATTTCTTGAGCCCAATTGTAGGCTTCTTGCTCCAAATCAGCATGCGGAATTACTGCGTTTACCATGCCCATTTCAAAAGCTTCTTGCGCAGAATAATTTCTACCTAAAAAGAAGATTTCGCGTGCCTTCTTCTGCCCCACCATTTTGGCTAAGTAAGCCGAACCATATCCGCCATCAAAACTGGTAACATCAGCATCGGTTTGTTTGAAAATGGCGTGTTCTTTACTGGCAAGTGTTAGGTCACAAACTACGTGCAAACTGTGCCCGCCACCAACAGCCCAACCTGGCACCACAGCTATCACCACTTTTGGCATGAAACGTATCAAACGCTGTACTTCTAAGATGTTGAGTCGGTGCATTCCGTCTTCGCCCACATAGCCTTGATGTCCGCGTGCTCTTTGATCGCCACCGCTGCAAAATGCCCAACCGCCATCCTTTTGGCTTGGTCCTTCGCCAGACAACAAAATCACACCAATACTTGGGTCTTCTTGTGCATCATAAAATGCTTTGTAAAGCTCGGCTGTGGTTTTTGGTCTGAAGGCATTACGCACTTCTGGTCTGTTAAACGCGATGCGCGCTACGCCATTTGATTTTTTGTAAGTAATATCTTCAAAGCCTTCGGCTACGATCCAATTCGGTGAACTCATGTTTTTCTGTTT
>JANRBI010000195.1 GCA_030727625.1 Salibacteraceae bacterium | reverse complement strand
TAATGTATCCAGTGAGCTTGAAGGCAAAAGGTCGTTTAACGCCTGTAGTCAGGTCAGTAATAAAGGACTCTAGGTCTTGAATAGATTTAACGGATGGCGGCAAAGCAATCTCGTTCCATTCATTCACATTCGCGTAGCCAAAGAATGGCGCTGAAAGGTTATCACGTTTCTCTACACTCATAGTCGAGTCCGATGTAACGGTTGAAACGTAGATTTCACCATTGTTTATAAGCAATTCACCCTTGAGATAACTCACAGGACCAAGTCCATAAAGTCCAACCTTGTTAGAAATTGTATCAAGGGTAATACTACCACCTAACTCACCTTTCCACATCACATTTTTCATCGCTCCTACTATTCTAATGTCTGAGAAAGATTCCGTGTTTGCTTTAGGGCTCTCCTTCTTTTCAGACATGCAGTTTGTTAAACAAATAGCAAAAAGCATGAAGGCAACTGATTTGACGGTTTTCATTTAAATAACTGGTAAAAAAATGTGTCCTCTGAGGTGAATTTTAATTTCTAAGTATATTGTCAACAGCGTGGTTATATGCTTACTTCAACTTCCGTTCTTTCAGCAGGCGCTCTAACTCAGCACGATCTTGAGTAGGATTTTTGATCATTTTATAAACGAAATACATTGGAATCAAGGTGAAAAAACCAATCGTGCTTTTCATAACACTAAACAGGATAATCCCAATCAAAAAGCCAATCAATAACGCGTATTGAATATTAACCGAACGCATCTTCTTGGCTTCTGCCATTAGTTCTTGGTCTGTATATTCCGACAGTGGTTTGTTTTCTGTAGCCATAGCTTATTCACATTGGTTCAAATATAGAGCACTTAGCAATGACCCTGATGGAAGGTGATTTTTCATTTCTATTCCAAAAAAAAGCCCTCACAAGCGACTAAACTTGAGAGGGCTCACTATTTAAACAGAAATTAATCGTTATCGCTTTACAGCTTTAAATACTTGTTTGTTGCTTTCAGATTCAATCACGAAAATTCGCACACCGTTCGCAAATTGATCTTCCCAAAGTAAGGTGCCAAATGGTTCAACATTTACTTGATCAAGCATTTGCCCCATCGTGTTGAACACAGTAATTACATGATTTTCGTTGCTTGGATTTTCCATTTGAATGGCAAACTGATAAGGATTTGGAAACATTTTTAATGTTTCTACTTCTACCAGCTCTACTCCTACTTGTCCATTGCTTGCCTCAGGAGTTGGAGTTTCAAAAAACACCCAAGTTGGTGCAGCGTCATACGCACGGCCATAAGAAACATTTGTGTTCTGACCACCATACAATATATAGTCGATCTCTTCGAAATCAGTCCCATTATCAAAATACAAGCCCACTTCTTCTCCATTTTTAGAAAGCTTAAAATTGGCATGATCGTCTCCTCTTGTGCCTTCGTCAGATGCCCAGATTAATTTGAAACCATATGCCGGAATGGTCTCATTTGGCAATTGAAATTGCCCCGGATCGGTTGCATCATCCGTCAAATAATAATCAGATAGCGAAATGCTTGCACTTGAATTATTGTAGATCTCAATCCAGTCTTCAAACGAACCGGTGCCATCTGCAATCACATTATCATTATCGGCCATAAACTCGTTAATCACTAATCCGTTTATCGACCAAGTTGCATTTAGCGTGTAATACTCGTGCTCAGCTCTCGCTGGTGAAAACTTGCCAGCTTGATTGTTTTCAGCGTAGACATAATACTGAATCTGACCAGATGTAACCACTACATCAGCACCATACACGCCATCATTGGCAGCGCCATCATTATGTGCACCATCGTCATACATAAGCGATCGCTCAAAGGCTTTGGTAATATCATCTCTTGTACCTACATACACCATGTTTTCATCTGATAGTGTAGCGGTAATGGTAACCGTTTCGTTCAAGGCTGGTGTGGAACTAGAAACAGTAACATTCGAAATTGTTGGTTGCGTATTTGTGAAATCCGAATGCCCCAAAAGGTAGCTAGCTCTGGCATTCATCAAATTGGTAATGCCTGGTGTTGTTCCGCCTTGTGGACCTCCGCCAGAATTGATGTCTGAATTAAGATTACTGATAAAATTGGCATACGTGTAAAATTTATTTGGATCGGCTTGCACATCAGCATCTATCAACGTTTGAAAGGTTTGAGCCGTGGCAATGTAGCTGCCATTGTCAAAATTCTCTTCTAAAATAGTTTTGCAATGTGCCAAATACATGCGCTTATAAATAGGTATGCTTAGCAGCTTGCTGATCAATGGGTAGTTAGCATCATTTTCATGCAAAAGATGCGTCATTTGTTGCTTGGCAGTGGTGTTGTTCAAGGTTATAGAGCCTGTCATTGAAAATTGGCCGAACGATTCGTTCAAATCCCAAACTATCGGATTGAAACGACCATTATCGTCTCTATACAAATAATAGTTCTGCGCAAAACCACCGATATAGCTATCTAGGTTGACCAACATGTTGTCAAAAGCAATCATCCAGAGCGCTCTATCTACATCTAAAATCTGCTCTATCTCGCTGATGTGGTTGTTTAAGGTATCGCATAAGTCAATCAACTCATCCCAACCTGCGTCAGACTTCATTTCATACGCAGCTGCATAGTTAGCACTGTCTTCACCCAAATACTCCAACGTTGGCAAGTCATTAGATTGTGGTCCAGCTCCTTCAGGCGGATTACACTTTACTCTAGTATTAGTTTTAGAATAGAAATACTTGTTTACGAACTTTTTACCAATTGACTCAGAGTTGCTATACAAGCCCATTAAGTTGCCATTGATATAAACATTGGCATAGTTTGAAAGTGGCGCTTTCATATATTGTCTGAGAATTTGATAAGACAGCACTTCCCTCAAAAACGAAGGATCTTTTGCCACGTTACTCAACTTTATATCCGTGTAATTTTCATAGATATGGTCTTTGTAGGTGTCTAATTCAATATGAAGCGGGTTCTTCACTTGGTTTGCGTTATAAGTACTATTGCCTTTATACTTTACTCCCACACTATCAAACATTACTCCGTTGATTGTTACACTTTGCGCCATGATATAATTTTCATCACCCGCTTTTTCAGCATCGAGAAGTGCGTCCCAATTGCTTTGGGCGAAAACTATTTCAATAGTTTGGATGGTAGATAAATCGTAAAAGGTTTGTGCATTTGACTGAACTACAATTAGAAATAGAAGCGAAATAGATAAGATGCTTTTCATGCTTATAATATGATTTGAACTATAGACTCCATTAAAAGTCAAATCCCTCGGAAGGTTTTGAAAATAATTCATCCCATATTCATTTTATAAATGTTTTGCATTGGTCGTGTCTACTCTTTCAGAAGATATTTATATCAAAAGTGTGTTTTACAAGAGGTTTTTAAGAATTAAACTTACTAGCATTCAACTCGTTACAAAAAATACAGGGGTCTAGTGAGGGATTGTTTTCTCATCAGCGTCAAACATTCAATTTGATATGCTCATTGCATGGACAATGATCAGCATAGATGATAAAGTTGGCTTCACGTCTATGGGTGAAAATGCCCAAAACAGTGGCAAAAACAAAAAAACAACCTATTTTTTTCTGAAAATCGTCTTTCAATAAGTCAGAATATGAAGTGTTTTGATTCGTTGTTGGAGTAATCGTAAAAAGGGTTGCCATTGGCTGAAATCACTGATACCACCATTCATTTGTTAAACAAAGTGCATTGAAAAATCGATCTATACCAAATCTTCAATTATTTCCAACCACCGCCCAATGCTTTGTACACACTAACTCT
>JANRBI010000194.1 GCA_030727625.1 Salibacteraceae bacterium | reverse complement strand
AAAAATCTATCTCCCTTTTGCTAAACCTTCTTTGTAAGTGGCAATGGCGCGTTCGCGAGCCATTTTGTGCTCTACAATCGGTTCAGGATATTGATTGGATTGAAACTCAGGCACCCATTTGCGGATGTATTCTTTTCCGGGATCGAACTTATCGGTTTGTATGTATGGATTGAAAACCCGGAAATACGGAGCGGCATCTACACCGCAACCTGCAGCCCATTGCCAGCCACCATTGTTTGATGCTAAATCAAAATCAACAAGTTTTCTGGCAAAATAAGCTTCGCCCCAACGCCAATCTATAAGCAAGTGTTTAGTTAAAAAACTAGCAACAACCATGCGCACGCGGTTATGCATAAATCCGGTTTCGTTCAGCTCACGCATGCCCGCATCTACTATTGGGTAGCCGGTTTGTCCTTCGCACCAAGCATTGAACTCGGCTTCGTTGTTGCGCCATTGTATAAAGTCATATTCGGGTCTGAAACTGTTGCCGACCACATGCGGAAAATGCCAAATAATGCTTTGGTAAAAGTCACGCCAAATCAGCTCGTTGTACCACTTTTCGTTGGTTTCTAATCCTATTTTGGCCAATTGTCGAATGCTGATTGTGCCAAAGCGCAAGTGAACCGAAAGCCTCGTAGTTCCTCGTTTTGATGGTATGTCTCGCGTGTTGTGATAGTTAGAAATAATCGATTTGTCTATTTGTTCATTCCCCCAATCGTCCGCATGTTTTTCAAATCCCATTTCATTCAACGAAATCAACGGTTTTGCTTCTGTTTGATGTAGGTTTTTGAAATAGCTTTCTGTAGGATAAGGTTTTAGGAAATAAGCGTTGATTTTAGCTTTCCAGCGCTTAGCATAAGGTGAGTAAACCACGTAGGGCGCGCCATCATCTTTCAAAACTTCGTCTTTTTCAAAAACCACATGGTCTTTAAATGCTTTGAACGGAATGTCTTTTTCTGCAAGCATTTCAAACACCGCTTTGTCCCGCTCGCGAGCATAGGGTTCGTAATCTCTATTCGCGTAAAGCGCTTCAATTGAGTGGGTTTCAATTAGCTTTTTGTAAATCGAAATGGGTTCGCCATAAAACACCCACAGCGTGCTGCCAAGTTGCTCGAGTTCGTGTTTTAACTTTTCCACGTAAGTGAAAATAAAACTGACCCTGCGGTCGTCTTTATCTTCTAGTTTGTCAAGAATGTTTTTGTCGAAAATGAAAATCGGCTGCACATTTTTACTTGCTTTTAAAGCACGGTAAAGTCCTGCGTTGTCGGCTAATCTTAAATCTCTTCTAAACCAAAAAAGGGTGATTTTACTCATGGCTTGGCGTAGTCTTTCTTTTTCGAAAACTGAAACGTGTGATAATGATACAAACCGCTTGACGCGATGAGGTGTTCGTTGGCCACTTTTATCGATCCATCTTCTTCAAGCAGTGCATCGTTGAGCAGTACTTCTTGCACTTCGCCCACAATCAAGCGCGTGCCATTCATGACCAAATGTTCTTCTTGAAATGTTAAGCGCATTTTGATTGGACTTTCGGCTACAAATGGCGCTTTGCCTTGTTCAGAAAGTTGTGGAGTTAAGCCCACAGCTTTAAACTCACTTTCATCCTCAGCATACTTTGCCGAGGTTTGATGTGCTGCATCCACCATTTTTTCACTGATGTGATTGATAGTGTATTCTTTGGTTTTTAGAATGTTTTCGTACGTACCGCGCGGCACGGTAGTCGGTCTTAAAATGAAACCGAGCAAAGGCGGATTTGCTCCTAAATGCACTAGCGAATTAAAAATGGCTAGGTTGTGAATGCCGATTTCGCTGCTAGTTCCGATTAACACCGAAGAGCGCACACCGCTGAGTGTATTGAAAAAATTAACCCAAAAACGATCTTCTCTAATTTGCCAATCGTTTGTTGTATAGCTTTTTAGTGCCATTAAAAATGGTTTATCTCAGGCGACTCATTCCGCCATCAATGCTAATGACTTGGCCGCTGATCCAACTTGCGTTTTCTGATACTAAATGCACGGCCATTGAGGCAATATCTTCTGGTTTGCCCACACGCTTAAGCGGATGACGCTGTTCGCTGGCTTCACGTTTTTTGTCATTGTTTAGCAATGCTTCGGCCAATGGTGTGTCAGTAAGGCTTGGCGCAATGCAGTTTACTCTTACGCTTGGCGCGAATTCAGCAGCTAAGCTTCGAGTTAAGCCTTCTAGAGCACCTTTGCTAGCAGCTACCGATGCATGAAAAGCCATGCCTTGTTGCACTGCCACCGTGCTGAATAAAACCACCGATCCGTTGCCAGCTTTCAATCCTTTTAATGCAGCTTTAATGCATTTTGTTGCGCCAATTACATTCAGTTGAAAGTCATTCAAATAATCTTCTTCCGTAAGTCTATTAAATGGGCGTAAATTGATACTGCCAGGGCAGTATATAAGTCCGTTTAGCTCGCCCAGGTCTTCTATGTCCGAAACATCAGCGAGTACGTCCATTTCAAGAAATTCCACTGGTAAGTGGCTTATTTCTGCGTTAGACCTTGCGGCTACAATTACTTCAGCGCCTTGCTCAAGCAGCATTTCGGTGCATGCTTTACCAATGCCTTTGCTACCGCCAATTACCAATACCTTCATTAATAGTTGGCTTTTAGGTTTAAGTAGGTCAAGAATTCTTTGCGCACTTCGGTTTCTTTAAACTTTCCGTGATAGCTTGCTGTAACAGTGCTGCTTGCGGTGTCTTGTATTCCGCGAGATTTCACACAAAGGTGTTCTGCGTCAATTACCACAGCTACATCATCTGTTTTTAAAACTTCTTTCAGTGCTTTTGCAATTTGCTCGTTAAGGCGTTCTTGCACTTGCGGGCGTTTTGCGTAAAACTCAACCAAACGGTTTATCTTACTCAAACCGATCACGTGTCCGTTGCTGATGTAAGCCACGTGTGCTTTTCCTATAATCGGCACAAAGTGATGCTCGCAGTATGAATACAAGGTAATGTCTCGCTCTACAAGCATTTCTTTGTATTTGAATTTGTTCTCAAACAGCTTTATTTCAGGCTTGTTATCTGGATTCAATCCTTTGAACACTTCGTTTACAAACATTTTAGCCACACGCTTTGGCGTGTCTTGCAAGCTTTCGTCTGTCAAGTCCATACCAAGAGTTTCCATTATCTCTTTGAAATGGCCTTTGATTTTCTCGATTTTCTCGGTAGCGCTTAACTCGTGAGCGTTTTGGCGCATCGGTGTAGAAAGCCCGTTCCAGTTGTGCTCATAGTCTAATGCTTCGAGCAATGCGCGGTTATTCTCCGCTGTATTCAACAAAGTTTCGTTCGGTTTCATACAATGTTATGGTTAAATCGAGGCTTGGTTTTAGTCGTTTGCGCATGCGCTGCCAAATCGTTACAACTATGTTTTCAGCTGTAGGATTTAGATGCTTAAAATCTTCGCAATCGAGGTTGAGGTTTTTATGATCATACCTCCTTAGCACCTCTTCGTTCATTATTTCTTTTAATTCTCCTAGATCTATTACATAGCCCGATTCTTCATCGATTGGACCAGTAACATGGGCGTAAATCACATAGTTGTGTCCATGGTAATTTACATTGTTGCAGTTTCCAAAAACTTCGCGGTTTTTTTCATCACTCCAGTTAGGATTATGAAGTCGATGTGCTGCGTTAAAGTGTCCTTTGCGGCTAACTTTTACTTTCAAAATGGGCGTAAATTTTTGTGATGTTTGAGTAAGCTGATTAAGAAACGCTTTGCAGGTCTAATTGTTTGAAAGCTATTTTAAACCATTCCGTATATCGCTCAGGGTGAGCGCTTAAGTCCTTTTTTAAATCGCTTATGCTTATGTATTTAAAAGC
>JANRBI010000193.1:8089-20455 GCA_030727625.1 Salibacteraceae bacterium | reverse complement strand
TAGGATAACGGCCGTGCAATTCCCACGTTCTAAAAAATGGAGTCCAATCAATAAAAGGCGCCACTTCTTTCAAATCTATATGTTCGAAATGCTGAACACCAAGTTGATTAGGCTTTTGAATTTCGCTTTCGCTAAAGGTCAATTGTAATTTATTGAGCAATGCATCCTCGTAAGACAACATCTGCTTTTGAGCCTTTTTATTGGCGTGATGCATTCTGATGCGTTCGTATTCCGCTTTCACAGCTGCACCAAAATTACCGCGCTCTTTGCTCAATAAACTTCCAGCAACAGTCACTGAACGCGATGCATCCAGCACATGAATTACTTCACCCTTATCATAGCTTGGCTCAATTTTCACGGCCGTGTGAACGCGCGATGTAGTTGCACCACCAATCATCAATGGCACATTAAAATTTTGACGCTGCATTTCTTTCGCTACGTAAACCATTTCGTCAAGCGAAGGAGTAATCAATCCACTCAAACCTATGATATCCACGTTTTGCTCCTTTGCGGCCGCAATTATTTTTTCTGGCGGAACCATCACACCAAGATCAATGATTTCGTAGCCATTACAACTTAAAACTACGCCCACTATGTTCTTTCCGATATCGTGTACATCACCTTTTACAGTGGCCATCAAGATTTTTCCTTTGCCCTCGGCATCACCAGCTTGCTTATCTTCTTCAATGTATGGTTCAAGATAAGCGACCGACTTTTTCATGACACGTGCACTTTTCACCACTTGCGGCAAAAACATTTTGCCCGAACCAAATAAATCTCCCACTACGTTCATACCCGCCATCAACGGTCCTTCAATTACTTCGAGTGGTCGCGTAAAATTCTGTCGAGCTTCTTCGGTGTCTTGCTCAATCCAATCAGCAATGCCATGCACCAGCGCGTGTGCCAATCTTTTCTCAACGGTAGTTTCGCGCCAACTTAAATCCACCTCTTTTTTCTTGGCCTTGCCCTTTACATTTTCAGCAAAATCAAGCAAGCGCTCTGTTGCATCTTCTTTTCTGTTTAACAACACATCCTCCACATGCTCAAGCAAATCTTTCGGAATATCATCATACACTTCAAGCATGGTTGGGTTTACAATTCCCATGTCCATTCCTGCGCGAATTCCGTGGTATAAAAAGGCAGAATGCATGGCTTCACGCACCACATTGTTTCCCCTAAACGAGAATGAAACATTGCTTACACCGCCACTTACATGCGCTCCAGGCAAATTTTCTCGAATCCATTTTGCAGCACCAAAAAAGTCTAAGGCATTCAATTTATGTTCATCCATTCCTGTAGCTACAGGAAAAATATTTGGATCAAAAATGATGTCTTGCGCAGGAAATTTCACCACATCAACCAAGATGCGGTATGATCTTTCGCAGATTTCAATTCTGCGTTCAAAGCTATCAGCTTGGCCGTCTTCGTCAAACGCCATCACAATCACTGCGGCACCATAGCGTTTCACCATTTTAGCTTGGTGAATAAATTCTGCTTCGCCCGCTTTTAAACTGATGGAATTCACCACGCACTTGCCTTGCACCACCTTCAATCCTGCTTCAATGATTTCCCACTTTGAAGAATCGATCATAATCGGAACACGAGCAATATCCGGCTCAGCTTGAATCAGGTTTAGAAACTTGGTCATCGCTTCTACTCCATCCAGCATGCCTTCATCCATGTTCACGTCAATGATTTGCGCACCTCCATCCACTTGGTCGCGCGCTACACTTAGCGCTTCGTCATATTTATCTTCTTGAATGAGTCGTAAAAACTTCTTCGAACCTGTTACGTTGGTTCGCTCACCCACATTAATAAAGTTGCTTTCAGGTCGCACCACTAGCGGCTCAAGACCGCTCAACTTTAGAGGCGGAAGATGTTGGCTAATGGATTGTATATGTTGTTTGTTGGCGATCAAGTTCATAGTTTTTTGGGGCCGATGGTCGACAGTCTAGGGTCGATGGTTTTTGAAATTAGTGAAAACGGAAATCAGTATATAACTACAAACTAAACAGTGCCAACTGCAGACTGATTCCTCGGTTCGTACTTAGCAGCTAACTCAGCAATAGCTTTGATATGATCAGGCGTTGTTCCACAACAACCACCCACAATATTCACGAGGTTTAGATCTAAAAACTCTTTGAGTTGCTGTGCCATCATGCGTGGTGTTTCATCATATTCTCCCATTTCATTTGGCAAGCCAGCATTAGGATATACACTTATGAAAAATGGCGCCTTTTGACTTAATTCTTTCACATAAGGGAGCATGTTGCTCGCACCAAGTGCACAATTAAAGCCTACGGTCAAGAGTGGAAAATGCGAAATTGAGACAAGGAAAGCCTCAGTATTTTGCCCGCTCAACGTTCTACCGCTTGCGTCAGTTATCGTTCCTGAAAGCATCACAGGCATATCAACCTCGGTTTCTTCTTTTAGCTCAAACGCTGCCATCAAAGCCGCTTTCGCGTTAAGCGTATCAATGACCGTTTCAATTAAAAACAAATCGACACCACCATCTTGTAAAGCCTGCATTTGTTGCTTAAAAGCAACCTTGAGTTGATCAAATGTGATAGCGCGAAACCCAGGATCGTTTACATCGGGCGAAATGGAAGCTGTTTTGTTTGTTGGCCCAATGCTGCCGGCAACATATCTTGGTTTATCAGGATTTGCCGCAGTTGCCTCATCGGCTACTTGCTTGGCAATTTTGGCTGATTCGAAGTTTAACTCATAAACTAAATGCCCGAGTTGATAATCTTCTTGCGCAATGGTTGTGCTGCTGAATGTGTTGGTCTCGATAATATCAGATCCAACAGCTAAATATTCTTGATGGATTGCCTTGATTACGTCAGGTCTTGTAATACTGAGCAAATCATTGTTGCCACGAAGCGATGCTGGATGATCCTTTAAAGCATCATTTCTAAAGTCGCTTTCTTCCAGCTTATAGCGCTGAATCATAGTGCCCATGGCACCATCCAGAATGAGGATACGCTTTTCTAATTGTGAAGCTATGTGAGGTTTGGTCATAAAAAATCCCTTGCAATTTTATCTTGAAGGGATAGACCAGTGAAAAATAAGTATGATACTCATCTTCTCCCGATTGCTCGGAATTGGAATTGGCACCTTGGAGAGCTTTCGCTAACCGGTTGCCAAGGCTTCAAAGGGCCGTTCCCTCCACCTTTCTTGATAAGTTAATGAATGAAAAAATGAACGTTTGTCAAAGGTAAAAGCTTATTCGCCTTCTGCCTTATTTTGATTGAGTTTTCTGAAAAGTAAAATACCCATTCCGATGAGTAAAGCATAAGGAATAGCCATTAAATACAAAATACCAGCATTTAAGCCTTTGGCTAAATCGTCTCCAGTTTGCTGACTACTTTCAACCACTGCGCTGCACATACTGCATTGGGCAGAAGCGTCAATTGCAAATGCGATTAGGATGATGATAATTCCGAGCTTTTTCATAGTACCTATTCTAACAAATGTAAATGCTTGAAGTTTAATAATAAGGTGAAATCATAAAGTAAACGATCACTCCCGTTACTGATACATACAACCAAATAGGAAAAGTGATTCTAGCAATTTTCTTATGCTTATCAAATTGCTCACTCATAGCTCTACTAAAGCTTATGAGCACCAAAGGCACAATTACGATCGCCAAAACAATGTGCGTCAATAAGATGAAAAAGTACACGTATCTGATTGCTCCCTCGCCACCAAAAGAGGTTGATTCATGCGTGGTGTGATACAAAACATAGCTCACTAAAAACAGCGCACTCAATGCAATACTTGATGTCATTGCCGCTTGATGCGCTTTACGCTTTCCGTTCTTAATTAGCATTACTCCAATAACCAAAAGCACACTTACTAGTCCATTGATCGTAGCGTTTAATGCCGGTAAAAAATCTAGCGCGCCAGATTCTACTGCAAACTTTGGCGTGATATAAATTAAACCTACAGCTGATGCTAATACACCTGCAACAATATAAATGAGCTTGTTATAGTTTACTTGTTTTTCCATGTCATGTGTGGCTCTTTCAACACCATTTTAATGGCGTCTTCTAATTTTTTGTTTTCCTTGTAAATGCGCGAATTAAAAAACTCACGAACCACATGGTTTTGATCGAGAAGGACAAAGTTATCGTTCGGCAACATACTTAATGATTCAACCATTTTGGTTTCCACAAAAATGTAGGTCAAAAACTCATTTAATTGATTTGTATCTAACGCAGAAACGAAATACCAGTTGTTCATTCCAATATCATGAGCCTTGGCTATCTCATTCAACTCAGAGACATCTGTACTTTCAGTAATGCATAAATTGATGATTGCCCATTTATCTGTTCCACCAAGCTCATTTAAGTAATTGGCCAATGTTGCACCTTTTTTACGGCAAGCATCATCGCATGGCATTTCAAACAAATTCAGCACTAATGCACGATCTGCAAATTCGTTTAGCTCGGAGAAACTTCCATCTGCTTTTTGGATTGCCAATTCTGGCACGCGCTGATAAACCGTGTCTCCGTCAACATTGACTTCAACACGACCATAACTTGGCATCTTTTCTACATGATGTTCGCCAAGCGAAAACAACATGTAAATGATGGATGGAAAAAGTAAAATCGCTATTAGATAAAATCCTTTCTTCATGGATTATGTTTACAATAAAAAAGGCCTTTGATAAACACTCAAAGACCTCTTTTGTTAGCATTATTTAAATTTTTTTTAAATCCAACCCAGCGCCTGCTTCAAATCAAAAATAAAAGTTGATTCAACCAATAAAATGAAAATGAGGTATGCAATGAAAATAAGGTAAGGAATCAAGATAATGTTTCGAAGACTTTTTCTTTCATCGCCAAGGTGCATAAATGTCATTACGATGTAGGCTGCCTTAAGCATGGTAAGAATGATGAAAATTGATTTGATCGTTAACCAACCTGCACCATCTACATCTATATGAGCTTTACCCCAAATGATACCCATGGCTACTTCAACAATGGTTACTACAGACAATAAAGCCGTTACGAAGTAAATTTTCTTTCTGATTTTCTTCCCTTGTTCCTCGTTGTGATGGTTGTCAAGTGAATATTCTATAATGTCGTCTCTTTCCATGTTATAATCGGATTAAGCTAAGTTAGATCAAATAAAAGAAGGTGAATACAAATACCCAAACAAGGTCGATAAAGTGCCAGTAAAGTCCAACTTTTTCTACCATTTCATAATGGCCACGCTTTTCATACCAACCCTGCGCTGATCTTATTAGGATCAATAGGTTAATGATTACACCCGAAAGTACGTGTGTACCGTGAAATCCTGTTACGAAGAAAAAGAAGTTGGCATATAATTGAGGACCATATTCGTTTCTAGAAAGGTTAGCACCTTTCACAAGCATGTTATTCTCTTTCACGTGCTCAATTATAGACTGATCAGTAATCACATCACCTGAATGAAGATTCACTAATGATTCAACATGAGTTGTGTGATCCACATCCAAACGAGCCATTGTTCCATCAGCCATTTCATAAGCGCCATATTCAGAACCATTGATGAAAGTATTCCATTCCCAAGCCTGGGAACCTAAGAATATTGCACCTCCAATTACAGTAAGTGCCATCCATTTAACAACCGACTTCTGATCCATTCTGTGGCCTGCTTCCACAGCTAATACCATAGTTACAGAACTGATGATCAAAATAAACGTCATAAACGCTACATAAATCAGAGGCAAATGAGCGTGCGTACCAGGAAAGTGATAGAAGATACTTTCTGTAACTGGCCAAACATCTTCAAGGTGATGACGCTGAAAACCAAGTGCGGTAAGGAACCCACCAAAAGTAAGTGCATCTGAGATGAGGAAAAACCACATCATCATTTTACCATAACTTACGCTGAATGGGGAACGACCTCCGCCCCATAAAACTGAATTATCAATCTGTTGTGTTGCTTCTCCTGCCATGTGTTTCGTTAAGTAACGTTAAATAGGATTTGGGTTGCAATGTTAACGAATAAAGACCAAAAATAAGATCAAATAAATCCAAAGAATTCCGATAAAATGCCAGTACGTAGCCGATAGCTTTATGCCGAGGTAATCGTTTGGAGTGTATTTACCAAGTATTGCCTTGATAATCACAAACAATAGAGATAACAATCCGCCTAAAACGTGAGCCACATGTACCCAAACGATTAGATTAAAATATTGTCCTGAAGCATTGCTTTCGCTTCCGGTAAAGTAAATTCCTTGAGCAAAAAGCTCTAAAAAACCTTGGTACTGAAGCATGCTAAATACAATGCCCATCACAAATGTTGAAACCAACATTACTATGGTCAATGCGTTTTGCCCACGCTTACTAAATACTTGAGCCAACACGAATGTTAAACTACTGGCAATGATCACGGCTGTGCTCCAGAAAAAAGTTGCTGGAATATCAAAAAACAACCAATCTCCTTGTGCTTGTCTGATGACGTAAGCACTGGTGATTCCGGCCCACATCATAATAAATGAAACCAAGCCAATCCACATCATGGGCATGGCTGTTTTTGATTTCATGATCGCTAATTCCTCTTTTGTAATACTGCTTTCCATGTTCAATTAAATAAGATATAACAACTGAATGATTGGTAGGTAAACAAACGAAGCGAACATGAGTTTTAAAGCTGCTTGATCGTTGCGCTGAGAATAAAGTTGTATCGCGTACCAAGTAAAGCCTAACCCAACGGCTGCAACCACCGCCATTAGGGTGATGTTGCCACTTGTGAAGATGATTGGAAAAAGGCTAATTGGTATTAAAAAAATTGTATAAACAAGAATAATTAGTGCCGAAGCTTGGCTTTTTCCGCTTGCAGTTGGCATCAATCTGAAACCTGCTTTTGTATAGTCCGCATCTGCTTTCCAAGCAATAGCCCAAAAGTGTGGAAACTGCCAAATAAATTGTGTAGCGAACAACACACCTGGAATCAAACCAAAGTCGTTTGTTGCTGCAACATAACCCAACATAGGAGGAATCGCTCCTGGAAAAGCTCCTGCAAAAACTGCAATTGGGCCAACACGTTTGAGCGGAGTATAAACCGCAACATAAAGGAACAAAGCAAGGGTGCCGAGCAATCCGCTCAAAGGATTGAGTCCGAACCAAAGAATTAAAATACCAGCAATACCAATAATCGATGCCACGAAAAATGCTTCAGCGGCTTCCATTCTTCCATCAGGAATAGGACGATCTTGGGTACGCTTCATCATTTTATCCAAATCGCGTTCAATAATTTGGTTGAAGGCATTGGAAGAACCAGTCACTAAAAAGCCACCAACTACGAGGTAAAAAAGGTGAAGAAGACTAGCAGATGAAAAATCAATAGCGAAGAAATAACCTGTTAACGCACTGAAAACCACAAGCGAAGCCAACCTCATTTTGGTAAGCTGAGCATAGTCGGTGATTTTCGACTTGAAGGATACGGCTATTGATGCAGTTCGCACTTTCATTTTTAAACAGGACTGCAAATGTATTTGCTCTGACGAACTCTTGTGCTTAGAACGAATAAAAATTGCGATTATCTTCTCGATACTTCAAGTTCGAAGTTGAAGGTTGGAAATTCAAAGATGAATGTGATGACCTTGGATATAGAAGTGTACTCTTAGATATCTCCAAACAATCATCTTTGCAAAAAATTCAAAACCAAGCATTGGCAGGCATTTATATTCACATTCCGTTTTGCAAGCAAGCTTGTAGTTATTGCGATTTTCACTTTAGCACCAACCAAAGCATGCGCAAGAAGTTGGTAAATGCCATTTGCATTGAAATGAAGTTGCGTAAGGCAGAAACAAACGAACCGATTGCCAGCATTTATTTTGGTGGTGGTTCGCCAAGTATATTGTCTGATGATGAAATGCAACAAATATTTGACGCGCTGCATGCAAACTTTGACTTGAGTCAAGTGCAAGAAATTACCTTAGAAACAAACCCTGACGATCATTCGCTTCAGCAACTACAATTTTGGAAATCACTTGGCGTAAATCGACTGAGTATTGGCATACAATCTTTCATTGATCGCGACTTAATACTTATGAATCGGGCACACAGCGCCCAACATGCAGAGCTTTGCGTGCAACAAGCGCGTGAAGCTGGCTTTGAAAGCCTGACCATCGATCTGATTTATGGTGTTCCCAACCAATCGTTTGAAGAATGGCAAAGCAATGTGCACAAAGCCATTGCACTCAATACCGACCATGTGAGCGCTTATTGCCTTACTGTAGAAGAAAAAACGGCACTACACCATCAGGTGAAAAAAGGAATAATCACCGATAAAAGTGACGAAGAAATAGAACAGGAATACCTTTTTCTTCATCATGCTTTCGCGAAAGCGGGTTTAGCACATTACGAAATTTCGAACTATGCTCGAGAAGGCAAAACAGCCTTTCACAACAGCAGTTATTGGAGTGGAAAAATCTATCTCGGATTTGGCCCATCAGCACATTCTTTTGACGGAAAAAATACGCGTAGATGGAATATTGCGCACAATATTAAGTACGCTCAAGCCATTGCTTCTGACAAACGCTATTTTGAAACAGAAACGCTGAACGCCAATGACAAACTCAACGAACAATTGATGACCAGTCTGCGCACTGCAGTTGGCTTCAAGCATTTCGCGCTTGACGCAGAAACTCAAAAACTTGTTTTAGATCAACTGAATGCGATGCCTCAACATTTGAAAGATTGCGTTTGGAAAAACGATACACACTTTGGCATACATCCAGAAAATTGGCTTTTGGCCGATGCAATCATCAGAGAAGTGATGGTTTAGTGATTTTAGATTTTTACATTTCGCCATCAAAAAGCAAACATGGATTTTAAAAACGGCATCGATATCTCCATCCCTTACCGCACATTGCCCAAAGCCACTTCGGCTTGGTACGTACCACCTGTAAAAGCTGAACCTGTGCGCATGGGTGATTGGGTAGGCTCGGTTGCCGAAGGTGGAAGTGTAAATTTTAGAAACCTAACGTTAAATCCACACGGACATGGAACACATACCGAATGTGTTGGACATATTGCACTAGAAGTACACAGTGTAAATCAACATTTAAAACAATGGTTTTTTGATGCGTTGCTCATCACAATTGAGCCTGAAAAGCTTGGCGATGACTTGGTCATTACAAAAGCACAAATTATGGCTGCAGTAAACGATTCAAAACCCGAGGCACTGATATTAAGGACACTTCCTAATTCAGATAAAAAGCTTTTCACCAATTACTCAAGTAGCAATCCGCCATACATTGAGGCTGCCTC
Source organism: Salibacteraceae bacterium (assembly GCA_030727625.1). Classification (GTDB taxonomy): domain Bacteria; phylum Bacteroidota; class Bacteroidia; order Flavobacteriales_G; family Salibacteraceae; genus SHAN690. Next base: position 11,186 of record JANRBI010000193.1, on the reverse strand, counting down.
CGCAGCTTGGATGCGTGAGCAAAACATCAAACACTTACTTCTTGATTTACCATCTGTAGACCGTGAAGAAGATGGTGGCGCACTAGCTGCTCACAAGGCTTTTTGGAATTACCCCGAAAACCCAAGAATGGACGCTACCATTACCGAGTTGATTTATGTACCCAATGAAGTAGCTGATGGCGAGTACTTGCTAAACCTTCAGGTCGCGCCAATTGAGAATGATGCTTCGCCTAGTAGACCGGTTCTTTTTAGTAAGTAGTTTTTTTGAGTAAGCAGTTGGCAGTATTCAGTGGGCAGTTTTGGAAATCGCAGCAAAAAGCTCGAGGTTCTTTAAAACCATTAATTTTCCCTCGTTAAACAAAATCCAAATTAAGTCTTGCTTTTAAGTTTTGAAATACTAGTTTTATTCGCATTAACTCAATATTCACAAAATTTAATATCGAAATGGCTAGACCTCTTGACGAAATAGACCACAAAATTCTGCGCATTCTTCAAGAACGCGGAAGAATCTCTAACATTGAACTAAGTCGTGAAATTGAACTATCGCCTGCGCCAACACTTGAACGCGTTCGCAAACTGGAAAAACTCAGAATCATAGAAGGCTATCATGCCGAGCTGAGTTTGGCTAAAATGGGCATCACGATTAAGGCCTTCATTCAGATTACGCTCTTGCATCAGCAGGAAAATCGCATCCATCAATTTATTGAAGCCATCATGAAAATACCCGAAGTGGTGGCTTGCCATCAAGTAACGGGCGAGTTTGATTACCAACTCAAAGTTTTTACGGCTGACATTGGTTCGTTAGATCGATTGATTACCGATCGTATCAGCAAAATTCCAGAAGTTGGCCACATCAAATCTCACATTATCTTGAGTGAAATAAAGCACTCACATGTGTTGCCCGTGATGAGCGAAATGGTAGAATGAACATAGAAGAATTTAGAGAATACTGCCTTAGCAAGCCTTTCGTAACGGAAGGCTTGCCTTTTGGGCCTGATACGCTGGTGCTGAAAGTTCATGGGAAAATGTTTGCCCTTGCGGGAATTGACAATTTTAGCAGCATGAATTTAAAGTGCGACCCTGAGCGTGCCATTGAGTTGCGTGCCGAATACAACGGCATAAAACCCGGCTATCACATGAGCAAAGTGCATTGGAATACCGTTTCGGTAAACGAAGATGTATCCTACAAAATGATCTTAGAATTAATTGATCATTCTTACGCCTTAGTGTTTGCTTCACTGCCCAAAAAAGTGCGAGAATCACAGGAAAAATAAAGCTCATTAAAAGCGCAGAACACACTTACTTTGCGGCCAAATTCTGCGGGCATGAAATCAGTGTTTTCCTTTTTTGCAAAGTATTTTCTTCGGGGCGTTTTGTTCTTGGTTCCTGTTGTGGCCACCATCTATGTCATTATACAATCGTTCGTATTCATCGACAGCATTATTCCTTATGACATTCCTGGTCTTGGCGCTCTTACGCTACTTGGAACCATCTTTACATTCGGAGTTTTAGCAAGCACTGTTCTGGCACAACCTTTTGTGTATTGGGGACATGAATTGCTTAAAAAAGCGCCTTTAATCCAGACCATTTACACGAGCATCAAAGATTTGGTTTCTGCTTTTGTGGGAACACAGAAAAAATTTGATCGTCCTGTTTTAGTTAAGCTAAACCCAGATTCTGAATTGAGAAAAATTGGTTTTTTGACCAGTGACGATTTAAGCGAATTGGGGCTTCCCAGCGATTTAGTTTCGGTTTATCTACCACACAGCTATGCGTTTTCGGGCAACTTATTTGTGGTTCCGATAAGTCAAGTTACTCCGCTTGACGCAAAACCTGCTGATGTGATGAAGTATATAGTTTCGGGTGGTGTTACTAAAATGAGCGAAATAAAAGATTGAATCTAATTACGAAGTACAAAAACTATTTGGCGCTTCATGCCATCGTTTTTATTTGGGGTTTTACGGGCATTTTAGGAAAATTGATTTCCATTTCGAGTACATCAATCGTGTGGTGGCGCATGTTTATTGCCTCTTTAGGCATTTTGCTTTTTGTGGTAATTACCAAACGGAAGCTCAAAACCACGCCCATTAAGGGTTTGAAATATGTGCTAACGGGCATGGTCACCGCGTTGCATTGGATCTTCTTTTTCGAATCGATTAAGGTTTCAAATGTTTCTATCGGACTTACGGCATTAGCATCCACCTCTCTGTTTGTAGCATTGCTCGAACCTTTGTTTTTCAAACGTAGAATTCTGCCCTATGAAGTGCTGATGGGTGGATTTACCATTATTGGTTTAGGAATCATTTTTCAAGCAGAAACCACCTATAGTTTAGGAATCACTTTTGGAATTATTTCAGCCGTGCTGGCTGCTGTTTTTAGCACGCTCAATGGCACTTTCGTGAAAAATGACAAACCCACTTTAATCACTACTTATGAAATGATTGGTGGTCTTTTCGGACTCACCATCTATTTCGGAATCACAGATGGTTTTCAGTCGTTTGTAGTTCCTGCTGGAATAGATTGGGTTTGGTTGCTGATTTTAGGCCTCGTTTGCACCAGCATGGCTTATGTGATTAGCATCGAAGTGCTAAAAGAACTCAGCCCATTTACTGCAAGCATGAGCATCAACCTTGAACCCATTTACTCCATCATTTTTGCGTTGATCATCTTTAAAGATGACGAATACATGAGCCCGCTTTTTTATATCGGTGCGATTATCGTAATAGGGAATATATTCCTGAATGGAATTATAAAAAGGAAAACCACAGCTAAGGCTATACCTGCTGAAAAGGCATAAAAAAAGCCAGCCTTTGATTTGAAAAGCTGGCTTTCTATAACATCTTTAAAATTTATCTGATCACAATCGGAATCACTTGCGTGAAATCTCCGCTATTGATTTGCATGAAATAAGTTCCAGCTGCCGCATCAATATTCAATTGCTCTGAACTTGAAGCTACAAATTGCTGCTGAAAAATGCTCCTACCACTCAAATCAAGCACTGTAATCTTAGTTATTTGTTCATTGAACTTGGTAGGAACTGAAAGGCTAATTGTTCCGTCTGATGGATTTGGATAGGCAATGAATGCTGCACTAGCAC
>JANRBI010000193.1:6697-7989 GCA_030727625.1 Salibacteraceae bacterium | reverse complement strand
AGGCTAATTGTTCCGTCTGATGGATTTGGATAGGCAATGAATGCTGCACTAGCACCAAGCTCATTCGCGCCAAGCGGATACACATCAAGCGACTTGCAACCATAGCCACATTTGTTGCCATCTTCAAAAGTAGTTAAGCACACTTCGTAATTTCCAACTTGATTGTAATTGTAACTTGGGTTGGCAAACGTGCTTGAGTTTCCATCGCCAAATTGCCATTTCACAGAATTGAAGTTTCCTGAAGAAAGGTTTTTGAACGAATACACGTTTTGATCATTAAACGACCATTCAAAATCTACTTCACACGTTTGTTCTGTGATTGCAACTTGCTTGCATTCTTGACTGTAGCAAAACGGAATGATGTTTCCAACGGTTAAACAAACATCATAAACACCTGGCACAGCGTAGGTGTGATTTCCTGACATGGAAGGAGTACTTCCATCACCAAAATCCCAAAACGAAGTAAGAATAGCACCTGAAGAAGTATTAGTTCCAATAAACTCGAGTTGATTGGTAGTGTAGGTATAAGCAGCTTGGCAGCCACCAGTGCCACCGCCACCGCCAGTGGTTACTGTAACGTCATAGCATACATCGCTAAAGCAAAATCCAGAAACGGTATCGTAAATACTCAAACACACCGTGTATGTTCCAGCAGCGAAATAGGTATAGCTAGGATTTGCGGCTTGTGACGAACCAAAATTATCACCAAAATCCCAAAACTGAGCTTGATAACCACCTGAAGATGTGTTGGTAAAACTTGCTGTAAGCACATTGGTTGAAGAAGTGAAATCTGCTTGACAGGAAGTGGTATCTATCAAAACTGGCTGACAGATACTGTCACAAACTGAACCTGAACTGTAGAGATACAAACACGCTGTGTAAGTGCCTGCAGCACTATAAGTGTGATACGGCATGCTATCAGAAGAAACGGTTCCATCACCAAAACTCCAAGCTACAGAATCATATATCCCAAAAGAATATGAGTAGAATTCACAATTCAATCCATCAGGAAAATAGTAGAAATTAGCTGCACATGTTGCGCCTCCAAGGTAAAGCGTATCGCATTTGCTATCGAAGCAAAAACCTACCGTATCTTGGATGTATTGGCAAGCTTCATAAATTCCAGCTTGACTGTAAACATGCGTTGGATTTGGCACTCCTTGATCAAAGGCACCATCGCCATAATCGTAGCCAATCCAGTTGTATGAACCGGTGGCTTGGTTGGTAAATTGAACAGTAAGTCCAGTGGTGCTTTCTGTAAAACCAGCAGTGCATTGTGCACTTAATTTGAC
>JANRBI010000193.1:3289-6597 GCA_030727625.1 Salibacteraceae bacterium | reverse complement strand
CATTTCAAACCACGTCAAAATCTACCTTTGCTTTCGCAAAAAATAAATTGCTTTTAATGGCTTCAACCAACTACTGCAGCAGCTTAACCGAGTTTTCACGTTTCAAAACACGCGAAGTGAGCGTGGGATCGCTAAAAATTGGTAGCGACAACCCAATTCGCATTCAGTCTATGACTACTACCGATACCATGGATACCATGGCCACGGTAGAGCAAAGCATAAGAATGATTGATGCAGGTTGCGAGTTGGTACGCATTACTGCGCCAAGTAAAAAAGAAGCCGAAAACTTAGCAAACATAAAGGCTGAATTAGCCAAACGTGGTTATCATACTCCTTTGGTTGCTGATATACATTTCACCCCAAATGCTGCTGAAATTGCCGCGAAAATTGTGGAGAAAGTGCGCGTGAATCCAGGAAACTACGCTGACAAAAAGAAGTTTGAGCACATTGAATACAATGACGAAACCTACCAAGCTGAGCTTGACCGCATTCGCGAGCGATTTACTCCGCTGGTAAAAATTTGTAAAGAACACGGCACAGCTATGCGCATTGGTACCAACCATGGTAGCTTGAGCGATAGAATTTTGAGCCGCTATGGCGATACACCACTTGGCATGGTAGAAAGTGCCATGGAGTTTTTGCATATCTGCCGAGATCATGATTTTCACGAAATCATCCTTTCTATGAAGGCGAGTAACACGCAAGTAATGGTGCAAGCGTATAGATTGCTGGTGAACCGCATGATAGCCGAAGGCATGAACTATCCTTTGCATTTGGGTGTGACCGAAGCCGGTGACGGTGAAGATGGTCGTATAAAATCGGCTGTAGGAATTGGAACTTTGCTTGAAGATGGACTTGGAGACACCATTCGTGTTTCGTTAACCGAAGAACCAGAATTTGAAATTCCAGTGGCTTTTGCTTTGGCAAAACGCTACGAAAACCGCGGTAGTCATGCTAAAATTGCTGCGATTGAAAACAATCCAATCAATCCATTTGAATACAGCCGCAGGCATTCTGCTGAAGTGGCTCAAGTTGGCGGAACAAATGTGCCGCGCATCATTCAAGACTATTCGCACCAAGAAGAAATAAAAGCGGCTAATCTGCACGCGGTTGGCTACAACTACTCGGTTCCTTTAGATAAATGGGGAATTAAAGATCAAGCCTGCGACTTTATATATACTGGAGATAAAAGCGTGGCTTTCGAAATTCCTGGAACACTTAGCGTGATACAAAACGCTGCAAGATGGGAGAAAAAAGACCGCCACTACCCTATTTTCAGTGCAAGCGAATACCAAAAGGCAAACAACAAAAGCCACGACTTAAACTTTGTTCAGGCTGGCATCAGTGATTTAAGCGCAAGTTTTATCGATGCGATTAAAGCGGACGAATCGGTTGTTTTGGTGCTTACCACAGAAAACGATCACGGTATGGCAGAGCAACGCGCAGCCATGATTATGTTGATGAATGCCGAATATCAAAAGCCAGTGATTTTCAAGCGCAGCTATGCAAACCTTACTGAAAACGAATTGCAATTGCACGCGGCTACCGACTTAGGCGCATTATTAATCGATGGACTTGGCGATGGAATTTGGATTGATGCAGTGAACGCTGGTAGCAAGCAAATGATCAATTCTTTGTCTTTCGGAATTTTACAAGCCACTAGAACACGCATTTCGAAAACCGAATACATTTCTTGCCCGAGCTGTGGCCGTACATTATTTGATTTACAAGAAACTACGGCTAAAATTCGTGCCCGAACATCTCACCTCAAAGGCATTAAAATCGGCATTATGGGCTGTATTGTAAATGGCCCGGGCGAAATGGCTGATGCTGATTACGGTTATGTAGGCACGGGACCTGGAAAAATCACCCTTTACAAAGAGAAAAACGTTGTAAAGAAAAACGTCCCAGAAACCGAAGCAGTAGACCAACTCATTGCTCTTATCGCTGAGCATGGCGACTGGATAGAAGCGGAAGTTTAGTATTTAGTGGGTAGTTTTTAGTTGGTAGTTGATCCTTAATTATCTTAACTCCTTATTGGTTCAAAAACCTTAATGAGGCTGGATAATTGCGCATAGTTAATCCTAATTCCTTAATCCCATTAACTCCTTAATGGTTCAAAAACCTTAATGACGATTTATTAATCCTAATTCCTTAATCTTCTTAACTCCTTAATGGTTCAAAAACCCTAATGGTTCAATCCACCATTAACCCAGATTAATCATCTCCGCATTTTCAACATAGTGCACCCCTTTTTTTGGATTCATAGCATTTGAAAGCATGTTTTTGGCTACTTGATGATCTTTAATTGCTTTAGTAGAATCTGGAATTATAAAGCTGAGGGCCTTCATGAAAAATGTACCCACTACTTCACCAAACCTAAACTCACCTCTATCACCGAGCAATAAACTAGGACGATAGATGTAAATGCTCTTAATCTTATCAAGTTTAACCAACTCGCTCTCCATATGACCTTTTACACGGTTGTAAAAAACGGTGGCTTTTTGATTAGAACCTTTTGCACTGATGACATGAAACTGTGCAATATTTTGGCGTTGCGTGTATACAGCAAGCTTCAACACATAGTCAAAATCTACTCTTTTAAAAGCTTCTTTGCCGCCTGCCTTACGCAATGTTGTGCCCAAGCAACAAAAAACAGCATCAACATTTTGAGCCAGCGCATTCTCTGAAAACGTATCGAAATCAATGATTTTTTCGGTCAATTTTGGATTGGATACTCCGGTCGGTTTGCGCACCAACAGCGTGATTTTAGCTACTTCAGGATTTAGGAGAAGTTGCTCAACCAAACTCGTGCCCACCAAACCTGTAGCTCCAGCTACCAAAAAATGCTTCTTATTTCCAATCATGATTACCGCTTTTCTAAATGCGTTGCGAAGATTGCGAAATAGAATTTACCCGAAACCCGCTTGGTTTAATACATTAAAATGATATTTGCCTATGCGATGGGAAATAGCTCAATGGTTTGAAAAAAGATGGTGGAAAAACTACCTCAAAAACAAACCTGTTGACGACTATTTAACATGGAAAACCAATTATTGGAACACGTTTTTAAAAACCCTAAACGTGACTGTAAAACCCAATGATTGTATTCTTGATGCAGGCTGCGGTCCTGCAGGAATCTTTTCCGCTTTAAGCGAAAATAAAGTGACAGCAGTTGACCCACTTCTAAGCATTTACGAACGTGATTTACCGCATTTCAATCGCAGCAATTACCCCAAGGTTGATTTCCATGAAAATGGAATTGAAACACTTGAGTTTAAAGAAGAATTTGAAATCGTTTTTTGCCT
>JANRBI010000193.1:0-3189 GCA_030727625.1 Salibacteraceae bacterium | reverse complement strand
TAAAAGATGGATTTTTGTTTAACTATTACGCCCTCGTCTTTGAAAAAGCTTAGTCTCATCATCCTGATTTTTGCTGCATTTACATGTAATGCGCAGCGCTTTTTAAACAATAGCGATACGCTGAATAAAGCAAGAAGAAACGTCATTATTGGCGGAACATCCGCACTGTACGCAGCCACAACTTTCGGACTTCAATTTGCGTGGTATCAGCAATATCAAAACAGGAAATTTCATTTTTTTAATGATTGGCCTGGCTGGCAACAGATGGATAAAGCAGGCCATGCAGCCACAGCATATCAAGCTGGACTTGGCCTTTACAAAATCAACAAATGGGGTGGAATTGATGACAAAAAAGCCCTTTGGTGGGCGGTTGGCACCAGCTATAGCTTTCAATTGGCCGTTGAAATGATGGATGGTTTTTCTGACGGTTGGGGATTCAGTATGTATGATTTAGGCTTCAACACCGTGGGAAGCGGCTTACTGCTTTCACAAGAATTAGCTTGGCACGAACAGCGCGTTCAACTGAAATACAGCTTCACCCCAATTAACTACAACCAATACAACCCACAAGAACAGCGCAGGCTAAGAAACCTTTACGGGTCAACCATTTTTGAGCAGTGGCTCAAGGATTATAACGGTCAAACCTATTGGCTTAGCGCTAATATTTGGTCGCTAACTGGAAAGTCTGAAAAAGTGCCGAAATGGCTTAATGTAGCGCTGGGTTATAGCGCCAATAACTTGCTTGGTGCAGAATCTAATACTTGGAAAGATCCTGATGATGAAACTAAACTGCTTTCGAGTAATTTGATTCCAGAACGACAGTTTTTGTTGTCACTAGACATTGACCTTTCTAAAGCTGATTTACCGAATTACCTGAATTGGACCAAATCTATTTTTGGAATCGTAAAATTCCCATTCCCTGCGTTGGAGTGGAATACACAACGCGGATTAAGAGGTCACATTCTCTATTTCTAGCTACCAACGCGGCTGAAAAGCATCTTCGATATGTTCAAGCTTTTGACCTTGAGGATTGAGAATAATTCCGATCACGTCAAAGCGAACTTCCACATCTAAATCAAACCTTTCTACATAAGCGTGAGCCGCTCTAATCATGTGATTTTGCTTGCCTTTTGAGACAAATTCATGCGGTTCTCCAAAAAAATCGGAGTTTCTGGTTTTCACTTCTACAATAACTAACTCATCACCAATACGAGCAATAATGTCTATTTCTTCTTTGCCGAAATGCCAGTTTTGCTCCAATATTTTATAGCCCGACTTTACCAAATGTGCTGCTGCCATTTGCTCGCCTTCTTTGCCTAAGTCATTGTGTGATGCCATATGAATTATTCTTGAATCATTAATCTCTGAACAATATAATTGTCATTCTTAAAAATCTCGGGATATCGGCTAAATTCAATTGTGCTTTTATGACGATCAAGGATTAAGTACTTGGCGCCTCCTCTAGATAGTGAGTCTAGCAAGTCTTTGGAAGCAATTGAATCACTACTCAAAGTCCAACCTTTTCTATTTGAAAAATAAATATCCTGAGGTGATGAACCACCATTTATCACGATAAGTTCTTCCTTTTCAATAATTGGATCTATTATAGATTCCAGCTCAAGTTTATAGCGTAGACTCTCTTTAATAAAGAAATCATGCTGCTGATTTGCGATACCTTCAATACCGATAACAAGGAGTAATGCATATTGAAACAGACTTGGAATTCTAGCTATGAAATAGCCCGCAACCAAAGCCATCACCGGTGTAAAAGGAATTATGTAATAATTATGAAGTGGGAAAACTTCTCCTGTTTTAATCACAAACACCGCAAATACTGCGGTTACTATTAAAAGAGCTAGCTGGAGGATCTTTCGCTGACTCTTTAGAACGAAATAAAGTCCTGCCAAGAATGCCACAAAACCAACATACGAATGCAATGAACTGAAGTAAAAACGTTTGAGCAAATCAGGAATTAAAGGAGCAATCTCTCTGAGACCTTCCAAAATACCTTTCGGAAAGTAGAGCTGATATTTATAGTTCTCAATGAGCTGGGGAACCCAATAAAAATACCAACCCGATGCCACGAGAAAGCTAACAAAAGCTGTTACTAGTAGTGCCAATTTTCTGGTATTTGATATTTCTTTCACAAACAGTAAAACTCCAATTACACTTAGAATTGAAAGAGCTGGAATTTTACTTAACAGCCCTAAGCAACTCAATAAAAAGAAAAGTAATAGCATCACTACCTGTCCTTTGGAGATGAATTTGTAGGCGCAATACAACGCAATGAGAACTAAAGAAACACTAAAAGTATCAGGCATTATTTTTCGAGAAAACGAAAACCAGATCGAAGTAGCTAATACAATTGCCGCAGAAAAAGCAAGCCTCTCATTAAAAATATTCTTAGCCAATTTGTAGAAATAGAAAATACCTAAACTTGAAACTATAAGGTTTATCAATCGCCCATACCAATGCTCATAACCAAAAACTAAAGACACTAAATAGATTAAATAATTAAAAATTGGAAATTCAGAACCAATGATTCCAGTTCCATTTCCCGCCATATCAATTATGGGATGAAAAAGATCCCCTCCTGTTTCCAAGAAATTTCGAGCAATCATGTTGGTAAGAGATTGTCGCCAATTATGGCCTATCTCTAGCGGTGCATTTGTGATCCCAATAAATCTGATCAGAAAGAAAAAAGCCAACCAGAACCTGATATCTAGTAGTATCTTTTTGATGTTTGCCTTGTCCATTTAAGCATTAAAATTGGATACGAGAACTAGTTTTAGATACTGAAAAACCTGTTAGTCTTCCATGATAAACAGCCTCGTTATGCACAACGTGGCCAATTGGAGCATTAAACGCTACCGGATATTGATATTCTGAAACTGCGTTCAAAATTATTTCTTCGGCCGTTTTGCCAAACGAAACTGGATTATCAATCATTTCTGTGAACTGACCAATCACCAAACCAGCTAGGTTTTCGAGTTTTCCGCTGCGTTTTAGCTGCATCATCATGCGATCTAAATGGTAGAAATATTCTGTCAAATCTTCTAAAAACAAGATTTTACCATCGGTTTCCACATCGCTTCTTGAATCGGAAATAGAATACAAAACCGACAAATTACCACCTACTGTTTTACCTTCAGCACTGCCCAATCTATTCAATGAGTGCGCGTTCCATTC
>JANRBI010000192.1 GCA_030727625.1 Salibacteraceae bacterium | reverse complement strand
AGTGGCTTATGCAATAAGCTGTATCGAGATGGACATAGCGGAGATTTAACTTCAATGAAAAATTCAAATTCAAGTGCAAGCCCAAGTTCAAAATCAAGTGCAATTAGAAAAATCATCCTGTTTACGCCTTCGGCTCTGTCCACTGAGCTCAGTCTCCATTCGTTCATTCGTGTCAAAAAGTGAATGCCACGAATGCACGAATAGGACTAAGTTTAAATTAATCTTTAAACATCGGGATTTGAAAGCAAATATCTCTGTCACATCGAGTGGCTTATGCAATAAGCTGTATCGAGATGGACATCGTGGGGATTTAACTTCAATGAAAAATTCAAATTCAAATTCAAGAGCAATGATAAAAATTGTCCTACTTCCGCCTTCGGCTCTGTCCACTGAGCGGAGTCGAAGTGCAGTCTTCAGAAAAAGATTGTGGTTAAAAAAACCTCTGTACTCTCTGTGTAAAACTCCTTTTCTCTGTGGTGAAAAAGCCTTCAGATTTCAGATATCAGCCGTCAGAAAAATCATCCTACTTCCACCTTCGGCTCTGCTCAGTCTCCAGAAATAATTCGTGGCAATAAAAGTATTTCTACTTACATCCTCGGCTGCACTTCGACTTCGCTCAGTGACCGCGCTCAGTCTTCAGAAAAAGATTGTGGTTAAAAAACTCTTTGCTCTCTGTGTAAAACTCCTTTTCTCTGTGGTAAAAAAAAACATCGATTCTTTTTTCGAATTAAACCATGCTTAGGTCCATAAATTTTACAAATCTTTGGGAACCCGTTTTAATTAATGGGTTCTTTCTTGTAATTGTTTGTTTATGAAAGATTTAAACGCGTCTGTTGAAACCCTTACTAAAAAAACCGAAAGCTTGCTGAAAGCCCATGTTGGCAGCAAAGCAAGAATTGGTGTTTTGGAAGGAGAGAAGCAGCAACTTCTCACAAAAGTTGACGGATTGTCTGACGAAATAGAGCGATTGAAGGAAGAAAATAAAGTGCTGAGAATGGCTTCGGCTTTGAAAGGTGAAACCGAAAATGTTGGTGAAACGAAGCGCAAGATCAGCCAAATGGTGCGGGAAATAGACCGCTGCATTGCGATGTTGAATGATTAAGAATAGATGAGCGAACTTTCTATAAAAGTGACAATTGCGAACCGTGTTTATCCTCTTACTGTTCAAGCAGAAGAAGAGGAAGAAGTGCGCAAAGCTGCCACCTATATAAACGAGAGGATTAAGACGCTTGAGTCTGGATTTGCTGTGAAGGATAAGCTTGATTTGCTGGCTATGCTGGCGTTGGAGCTTACCATTGAAAAAGGTCATGGAAAAGAAGAACTTCAAAACGATAAAGTCCTACATAGTATCTCTCATTTGATCGAAACCATTGATCATCATCTTGCTGCGGAATAACGTTCTTTTAAAATATTCCCGCATAAACTCACCGTTATGTAACCTGAACAATTTTATCGCTGGAGCATGTCTCGATCGGTAGAGATGGCAGGCCTGTTTATCCCGAACTTGTTTGGGAGATTTTTGCTAAAAAGTAAAGACACTGGACGTCAGATGTACCAGGACTAGCTCCGATCTTTCGCTTTTTTTTGCAGGTTACTACTACCTCGGGTTTGTGCGGGTTTTTTATGAATTTAAACGATGATTAAATCATGGTAATTGAAATTGTATTCGGAGTAGTTGGGATTACAGCAGGTGCTGGGCTCATGTTTGTGCTCCAAAAATCAGCCTTGAAAAGCCAAAGAGATGCTATTTTAAAGGCGGCCGAAGTGGAAGCAGAATTGATTAAGAAGGAGAAAATCGTGCAAGCGAAAGAGAAATTTTCTCAACTGAAAGATGAACACGAAAAAGTGATTCGAGAAAAAGATCAGAAGATCAATGACTCGCATAATCGCGCCAAGCAAAAGGAAACAGCTCTGAATCTGAAGCTGACCGAAGTGAACAAAAAGGAACAGCAAAACGAAAGTTTAAAGCAGAACCTTACACGCCAGATAGAGGCAGCAGAAGTTAAAGAAAAGGAACTAACTGCATTGCAGGCCAAGCAAGTGAAGCAGCTTGAAACCCTTACGGGAATGAGTGCTGAAGAGGCTAAGAATCAAATGCGCGAAGCCTTGATCAACGAAGCCCGCACTGAAGCCATGGGTCGTATTAAAGAGATTGTTGATGAAGCAAAAATCAATGCGAATCGTGATGCTAAGAAGGTGGTTATTGAAACCATTCAACGCGTTGCAACAGAAACAGCGATCGAAAACTCAGTTTCTGTTTTCAACATCGAAAGCGATGAATTGAAAGGTAGAATCATTGGTAGAGAAGGACGAAACATTAGAGCTCTTGAAGCTGCAACTGGTGTTGAAATCATTGTAGATGATACACCTGAAGCGATTATCCTTTCTTGTTTTGATCCAATCAGAAGAGAAATTGCTCGATTGAGTTTACACCAATTGGTAACAGATGGTCGTATTCACCCAGCGAGAATTGAAGAAGTTGTTGCGAAAACGCAGAAAAAATTGGAGGATGAAATCGTTGAAACAGGTAAGCGCACTTGTATCGATTTAAACATTCATGGTCTGCATCCGGAATTGATCAGAATGGTTGGGCGTATGAAATACCGCTCTTCTTACGGTCAAAACTTGCTACAACACAGTAGAGAAGTAGCTAACCTTTGTGCTACAATGGCAGCAGAACTTGGTTTGAATGCCAAAGCTGCCAAGCGTGCTGGTTTACTTCATGATATTGGAAAAGTTCCAGAAGAAGAAAGCGAATTGCCACACGCCTTGTTGGGTATGAAGTTGGCTGAAAAGTATAACGAGAAGCCAGATATCTGCAATGCAATTGGTGCTCACCACGATGAGATTGAAATGACTACAATGATTTCTCCGATTGTACAGGTTTGTGATGCTGTTAGCGGTGCGCGCCCAGGTGCAAGACGCGAAATAATGGAAGCATACATTCAGCGTATTCGCGATCTTGAAAACTTGGCCATGTCTTATAGCGGAGTTGAAAAAGCATTCGCAATTCAAGCGGGTCGCGAACTTCGTGTGATTGTTTCTAGCGACAAAGTAAAAGACGAAGATGCAAGTACATTAGCATTTGAAATTTCTGAGAAAATTCAGAATGAAATGACGTATCCTGGTCAAGTAAAAGTGACTGTGATTCGAGAAATGCGCGCAACTTCAATTGCTCGATAATAAAATAGACTTAACGTGAAATTGCAGGCAAGGAATTATCCTTGCCTGTTTTTTTTAAAACAGTTTAGCACATGATTGAAAGAAAGCTCTCCCAAGTAAAAGTTTTAGTGACTGGTGCAGCAGGATTTATCGGCTCAAATTTGGTGGAAGATTTATTGAAGCATGACAACCAAGTGGTTGGTTTTGATAATTATTCAACGGGAAAACGAAGCAATATTGAGCCTTTTCTTTCCGATGCTAATTTCACTTTTATAGAAGGCGACATTAGAGATTTGGCGGCTTGTAAACAAGCATGCGAGGGAGTAGACTTTGTGTTGCATCAAGCTGCGTTGGGCTCTGTACCTCGATCTATTGATGATCCTATCACGACTAACGAAGTAAATGTTGGTGGCTTTTTGAATATGCTGGTTGCAGCACGTGACGCAAAAGTGCAGCGCTTTGTATACGCAGCGAGCAGCTCTACTTATGGCGATGAAAAACGCCTACCAAAAGTAGAGGAGAAGGTTGGTCGTCCGCTTTCGCCTTATGCCGTTACCAAAGCTGTAAATGAGCATTACGCCAAGGTTTTTGGAGATTTGTATGGCATGGAAACTATAGGATTAAGGTACTTCAATGTATTCGGTCCAAAGCAAGACCCTGATGGTGCTTACGCAGCCGCCATTCCAAAATTTATCAAGCGCTTTATGCACCATGAAGCGCCAACCATTCATGGCGATGG
>JANRBI010000191.1 GCA_030727625.1 Salibacteraceae bacterium | reverse complement strand
TATCATAATGCTTCTTTACAAATTCATTATAATGAAACTCTAAAATTTCTTTTGCTGTGCGCGTAGCAATGGTGTGTGGCTTTCGCCAAATCTGAATCACCAAGCATTCTTGCAAATCTCTAGCGCCAATGCCCGCTGGATCCATGTCTTGGATCACCTTTTTTAGCAAATGCTCCACTTCTTCTTCGGTGGTCATTATACTTTGCGTAAAGGCCAAATCATCAACAATTGACGGCACTTCTCTGCGCAGGTAACCACTATCATCGAGGCTACCAATCAAATGCTCGCAAATTGTGAATTGCTTTTCGGTAAGATTTCTTAGGCTTAACTGTGAAGTAAGTCGATCATGAAAGGTGCTTACCGTGCCTATAGGCATGGTTTTGTCTTCATCGTCTTTGCTGTAGTTGTTTGCTTCGTATTTGTAACCTGGCGTATCGTCATCGTCCATGTAATCGCTAAAGTCAAACTCTTTTTCAGCATCACTTAGCTCATCGCCAAAGTTGTCATCATCGTAATCTTCGTACTCATCGTCATTGCTCTCTTTGCCTTCTTCTAGGGCAGGATTGCTCTCAATTTCGTCCTTTACACGAGCTTCTAACGCCAGCGTAGGCAGCTGCAACATCTTCATGAGTTGAATCTGTTGAGGACTCAATTTTTGAAGCATTTTCTGTTGCATTGATTGTTTCATTGCCATAAACGAAATCTGATTTAAGCGTTCAAAATAGATAAGAAAGGTAAATTAAAACTCAGCATTCTTAGGCGTTCTCGGAAAAGGAATTACGTCTCGAATGTTGGTCATACCCGTTACAAAAAGTATTAAACGCTCAAAACCAAGTCCGAAGCCACTGTGAACGCAAGTGCCAAATTTTCTTGTTTCGAGGTACCACCAAAGTGATTCTTCCTCAATTCCAAAATCAGCCACTTTCTGCTTTAGCACATCATAGCGCTCTTCTCTTTGCGAACCGCCAACTATTTCGCCAATACCTGGAAATAAGATATCCATTGCGCGAACGGTTTTTCCGTCTTCGTTTAATCGCATGTAGAACGCCTTGATTTTAGCTGGGTAATCGTACAAAATCACTGGCTTACCAAAGTGCTTTTCTACCAAGTAGCGTTCGTGCTCACTTTGCAAATCAGCGCCCCATTCTTCAATCAAGTATTTGAATTTCTTCTTTTTGTTTGGGTTTGAATTTTTCAAAATTTCGATGGCCTCCGTATAAGTGCATCTTTGAAAATCGTTCTTCAAAACAAAATCTAACTTCTCTAACAAAGGCATGCTGCGCTTGTCTTCTGGAAGGGCCTTTTCATCTTGTTGTTGACGGTCATGCAAAAACTGAAGATCGTCTTTGCAGTTTTCCATGGCATAGTTGATCACATACTTCAAGCAATCTTCAGCCAACTCCATGTTGTCAAACAAGTCATTGAATGCCACTTCTGGCTCAATCATCCAAAACTCTGCAAGGTGACGCGTGGTGTTTGAGTTTTCTGCTCTAAACGTTGGTCCAAACGTATAAATCTTACCAAGTGCCGTTGCAAATAGCTCGCCTTCAAGCTGGCCAGAAACGGTCAAGTTAGTTTCTTTACCGAAAAAATCTTCTTTATGATTGACGTGTCCATCTTCAGTTAAAGGCGGATTTTTAGGATCAAGTGTGCTTACGCGAAACATCTCGCCCGCGCCTTCGGCATCACTACCAGTTATGATTGGCGTATGCGCCATAAAAAAGCCATTGTCATTGAAGTATTTATGAATAGCAAATTGCATTGCATGTCGCAATCTGAAAATAGCTCCAAATGTTTGTGTGCGTGGGCGTAAGTGAGCTATTTCACGCAAAAACTCCATGGAGTGCTTCTTTGGTTGCAACGGATATTCATCTGGATTCGCATCGCCCAAAATGGTGATGCTTTCGCAGATTAGTTCCACGCTTTGGCCAGCTCCTTGAGATTCTACCACTTTGCCCGTGGCAGCAATACAAGCGCCTGTTGTGATGCGTTTAAGTGTAGCCTCAGATTCCTTTTCAAAATCTACCACTACTTGCAAATTCTTTACAGTAGAACCATCATTCAAGGCTACAAAACGATTACTTCTAAACGTTCTAACCCATCCTTTTACAGTGATGTTTTCGCCTACTGGCTCTGACTGAATAATTTGCTTAATGTCCATTTTTTCTAAAAAATTGATAGACTGCAAAAGAACAAAGCAAAACGCACAAAAGCATCATGAAAATGGAGCAAAAACTGCTTGGGTATTTACCCATAAAATTTGTTCTGTCTTAAAGAATTTGGCTTACGAATCATTTCCTCAGCTTCTGTTTTATATAGGATTCAACCATTCATCCTTAGCGAGAAACCATTCAACACATTGGAAACATTTTTACATCAAATCGTTTCCGACAACACAAATGTTTTTAGCTTTGCGGCCGATTTTCAAATCTTATATATGGATGAAAAACAAATAGAGATTTTAGGCAAAACCGCCCAGCTATTTATGCGATTTGGCATTAAGAGCATGACCATGGACGATGTTGCTCGACAGCTCGGTATTTCTAAAAAGACACTCTATCTATATGTGTCTGACAAAAATGACTTAGTTGTTAAAGTAATGCAAAACCTTGTGGAGCGCGAGAAGCGAGTTTCAAATAAGTTGTGCGCCATTCATGACAATGCCATTGATATGCTTTTTGAACTGAGTAAAGATATCAGCCAAAAATTCGGTCAAATTCACCCTTCGATCAACTATGATCTTGAAAAATATCACCCCGAAGCTTGGAATATCTATGAAGCCTTCAGAACAAAATTTGTAGCAGATTGCATAGAACAAAACATTATTAATGGCATAAAACAAGGTCTGTTTCGAGACAATCTCGATCCATATGTCATATCAAGACTCTACGCCAACAAAATGGAGCTTTGTACAGATGGCGAAGTTTTCCCAGCTGATAAATACAATTTCAAAGACATTCACCTTGAGCTTATGCGCTACCACATACGCGGTATTGCAAGCGAGCAAGGCCTAGTTTATCTCAAACAAAAAATCAAAAACGACAACTATCAACTTTAACCTAGAATGAAAACTTCAACATCGTTTTTAGGACTCATATTGCTTTTCGCAGCAAGCCTTGGGCAGGCACAAACCACCCAAAGTTTTAGCCTTGACGAAGCAAAAGCTTATGCACTTAAAAACAACCAACAACTAAAGCAAGCCGCTCTTGATATTGAAATATCAAAAGCTAAGGTGCGCGAAACAACGGCAATCGGATTGCCTCAAATAAGTGGCGAAGCTAGCTTTAACCACTACATTGACATTCCAACGCAAGTTGCACTTGCTAGCACATTCGATGCCTCTGCCCCAGCAGGATTATTGATTCCCCTGCAATTTGGTTTGCCCAACTCTGCTTCGGCAGGCGTTACTGCAAGTCAATTGGTGTTTGACGGATCTTACTTTGTAGGATTAAGAGCTTCGAAAGCTTACTTGAACTATTCAGAGCTAGGTCAAGAAAAAAGTGAAATAGATGTAAAAGCCAATGTGGCCCAAACCTATTTCAGCGCAGTGGCACTTACTGAAACCATTGATGCACTTAAAGCAAACAAAAAATCGATAGACGAAAGCTACACCGAAACCAAGGCCATGTTTGAAGCCGGATTTTTGGAAAAGCAAGATGCTGATCAAGTAAAACTTGCCAAAAGCAACATCGAATATCAACTTGATTATACTGAGCGTCAATTGCAGGTTTTGAAAAACGTGCTTAAGTTTCAAATGGGTGTTGATCAAACCACTATGATTGAATTGAGCAGCACCTTTGACGAGTTAATTGCAAGTTATGGCTCTGAAACTGGATTAATCGATCAAACCTTTAATAGCCAAAATCATATTGATTACAGAACTGTACAACAAGGCTTGGATTTATCAGAACTTTCGCTTGACGCAGAGCGCACTAAATACATGCCATCACTTGGAGCATTTTTCACACACAGCCAAAATGGATTTAGCACTGAGTTTAAAGACATTCTTTCTAACGACTACTACCCGACCACAATTGTTGGTTTAAAGCTTAATGTGCCTATTTGGAGCAGCGGAATGCGCTACTACAAAACCAAGCAGGCAAAACTTGAACTAGAAAAAGTGACGAGCCAAAAAGTGCAGGTTGAGCAAAACTTGTTGATGCAAGTAACGCAGGCACGCACAAGCTACGAAAGCGCCATTCAAAACATGGAAGTAGCTAAAGAAAATCTTGCACTAGCCGAAAGTATAAAAGCAACTACTGATGCCAAATACAAAGAAGGTTTGGCTTCTAGCTTAAACTACGCGCAAAGTCAGCAACAATACTTGCAAACGCTGGCAGCTTATGTAAACACAGCAAACGAATTGTTTAACGCAAAACTTAGCCTAGAAAAAGCTTTAGGCAACAATTAATCATGAATACTAAGACCAACATTTTCAATAATAACTCTATGAAACCTTTTATTTATACTGCTTTTGTTGCCTTGATGTTAGCTTCATGTGCTCCAGCAGAAACAGAAGAAACTTCTACTATAGAAACACAAAACAACGAGCGCGTTACCAACATTAGCACGCTTAATGTTTCTCCTGTAAAATTTGAGCATTTCTTTAATGTACAAGGCGTGGTTGAGACCGATCAAAACGCACAAATTTTTCCTGAAGCTGCTGGTAAAATCACTTCTATTAAAGTAAAAGAAGGTGATAAAGTAAGCAAAGGTCAAGTGCTGATGACCATAGATAGCAGAATCGTTAGTAACCAAATTGACGAATTGAAATCTCGTTTAGGTTTGGCTGAAGTAATGTTTAAAAAGCAAGAAAAACTTTGGAACCAAAACATTGGCTCTGAAATTCAATTTCTTGAAGCAAAAAACAACTTTGAGTCACTTAAACAAAACCTTGAAACATTAGAAGCTCAGCGCTCACTCTACACTATTACTGCTCCTTTTGGTGGTGTAATTGACGAAATCAACCCCAAAGAAGGCGAAATGGCAAACCCAGGAGTGCCTGCCATGCGCTTGATCAATACCGATAAAATGTATATCAAAGCCGATATTACTGAGCGCTATTTGGGCCAAGTAAAAGAAGGTGATATGGTGATGATCAATTTCCCTGGAGTGGAAGAAAAAATGAACTCCAAAATTGATCGTATCGCAAGCTTCATCAATCCAAACAACCGATCATTCAAAATCAAGCTTGACTTAGATAACAAAAGTGGCAAGCTAAAACCAAACATGCTTGGCGAAATGCAAGTGAGAGATTATGTAAACGATAGCACGATTGTTATCCCAACATCATTGATTCAAATGACACCAACAGGCGAAGAGTTTGTATACCTAGTAGAGCAAAAAGACGGTCAAGCAATGGCTAAAAAACAAACCATAAAATCAGGAATGAACTATGAAAATAATAGCGAAATCTTAGAAGGTTTGAATGGCTACGAAGTGCTGATCAATAAAGGCGCACGCTCTATTAAGGATGGCGACATTGTAAACATTGAGGGTTAATTAAGCGCCAAACAACAAAAAGCATTTAACACAAATGGAAACAAACAACATAAGTAAAAGACTGCGTCAATTTGGCCTCACCACAGCTAGCATCAACAACCGTATGACGGTTTTGGTTGTGCTATTTATCATGGTGATAGCTGGTTTGGGCAGCTACATAAGCATGCCTCGCGAAGCATTTCCTGAGGTAGTGATTCCTACCATCTATATCGGCACTCCATATCCTGGAAACTCACCAGTAGATATCGAGAAGCTGGTAACGCGTCCTTTAGAAAAAGAAATAGGCTCTATCTCGGGCATTGATAAAATGACTTCTACTTCCGTAGAAGGTTATTCTACCATTATGGTTGAATTTGATTTTAGCATCACGCCTGACGAAGCTTTGAGAAAAGTAAAAGACAAGGTAGACGTAGCCAAAGGCGATGCAGATTTCCCGCAAGATTTACCTGCTGATCCGAACGTATTTGAAATGAATATTTCAGAGCTTTCGCCAATCATGAACATTAACCTTTCGGGCGATTTTAGCATTGATCAATTGAATGATTATGCCGAATTGTTGGAAGATAGAATCGAAAAGCTTTCTGAAATTACAGAGGTTGACATTCGTGGTGTGCAAGACAAAGAGATGAAGGTAAACGTAGACCTTTATCGCCTTGAGCTAAACAAATTGAGCTTTAACGATATCGCGCAAGCCATCAACAATGAAAACTTGACCATCAGTGCAGGTAATATTTTAGAAGGCGACATCCGTAGATCGGTGCGCATTGCTGGCGAAATTGAAAACGCTGCCGAACTAGGCGACATCATCGTAAAACAAGAAAATCAAGAAATTGTCTATTTACGAGATATCGCAGAGATAGTGTTTGAAGAAGAAGAAGCAGAAAGCTACGCTCGCGAATACCAAAGCCCTGTGGTGATGATTGACGTAAAAAAACGCGCAGGTTCTAACTTGATCAACGCTTCGGATAAAATCAGTGAAATACTTCAAGATGCCAGAGAAAATGATTTTCCTGAAAACTTAGAAATCAGCATCACTGGTGATCAATCAAAACAAACAAGAACCCAAGTAAGCGAGCTCGAAAACAATATCATTTTCGGTATGCTCCTCGTAATTCTGGTGCTGTTGTTTTTCCTTGGTTTAAGAAACGCGTTGTTCGTTGGTGTGGCTATTCCACTCTCTATGTTCATCAGCTTTTTCATTCTCAATACCATGGGCGTTACACTAAACATGATGGTGCTTTTTGCCTTGGTGCTAGCACTTGGTATGTTGGTAGACAACGGTATTGTGGTGGTTGAAAACGTGTACCGATTAATGAGCGAAGGCTACAGCAGCTATGATGCAGCAAAATATGGTGTGGGCGAAGTAGCTTGGCCAATTATTGCTTCTACTGCCACTACCCTAGCCGCGTTTTTACCATTGATGATATGGCCTGGAATCATGGGTCAGTTCATGTATTTCTTGCCTTTCACGCTCATTATCGTTTTGAGTTCATCGCTTTTTGTGGCATTGGTTATCAATCCTGTATTAACCATGCTCTACATGAAAATTGAAGAAGATGAAATGTCTGCAAAGCGCGCCATTACTATTGGTTCCGTTTTAATTTTACTTGGTTTATTGGTTACACCAGCCATTACTTGGTTAGGTAGCTTATTGATTTTCTTCGGAATCATGGTTCCGATCACCAAATTCATTCTTACACCAGCTACCAATTACTTTCAAGGAACCATTCTTCCATATTTAGAGCGCCTTTATGAAAGCATTTTAAAAAGTGTGTTCAAAGGAAAAAACCCGCTTTGGTATTTCTTCGGAACCATTGGATTGTTGGTTGTTTCGTTCATGCTACTTGGTGTGTTCATGCCAAAAGTTGTTTTCTTTCCAGCAAACATGCCTAATTATGTGAACGTGTTTATTGAAGCACCAATTGGTACTGACATTGAAGTGGTAAACAAAACCACCAAGCAATTAGAAGACAAGATTGTAGAATATGCCAAGCAATTTGAAAACGTATCAGATGAAAATGGCATTACTTACAAAAACAACTTCTTAATCGAATCTGTCATTGCACAAGTAGGTGCTGGCACTTCTGATCCTGCTGAAGGTCCATCAATGGCTGCTACGCCAAACAAAGCGCGTATCACGGTTTCATTTGTTCAGTTTCAAGACAGACGCGGAATTAGCACCAATGAAGTAATGGATGAAATCCGTGCTTTGGTTGCCAACACACCTGGTGTTCAAATCACAGTAGATAAAGACCCTGCAGGACCACCACAAGCAAAACCAATTAATATAGAAGTAAGCGGTGACGATTACGACCAACTATTGGTAGAAGCTGAATTGCTGAAAGAATATTTGAATGAGCAAAACGTAACTGGAGTTGAGGAATTGAAACTTGATGTGCAATTAGGTAAGCCAGAAATGCCCGTAGCTATCGATCGTCAAAAAGCAAGAAGATTGAATGTAAGTACAGGTCAAATTGGTTCTACGCTTCGTAATTCATTGTTTGGTATGGAAGTCAGCAGCTTTAAAGAAGGCGAAGACGAATATCCAATCATGATTCGCTTGCAAGACAAGTATCGTTTTGATCAAGATGCAATGATGAACCAGCGTATTACGTTCCGAGATCAAAGCAACGGTCGTATTCAACAAGTTCCTATTTCGGCAGTAGCCACCGCATCAAACTCTACCACTTTTAGCGCAGTAAAGCGTAAAGAGCAAACGAGATTGATCACAATTGCTTCAAACGTACTAGAAAGCGAAAATGCCAACGAGGTAGTAGCGCAACTTAAAGAAGCACTTGAAAATTACGACTTGCCAGAAGGCGTTGAAGCTAAATTTACAGGTCAGCAAGAAGACCAAGAGAAAGAAATGGCATTCTTGAGCACCGCACTTTTAATTGCAGTGTTCCTTATCTTCTTGATTTTGGTTGCTCAGTTCAACTCAGCACTTACCCCATTCATTATTGTTGGTTCAGTTGTTTTGAGTTTGATCGGTGTGTTCCTTGGTTTGGTTATTTTCCAAATGGACTTCGTTATCATCATGACCATGATCGGTATTATTTCCTTAGCGGGAATTGTGGTAAACAACGCCATCGTTTTGATCGATTACACCAAACTCATCATGGATCGTAAGAAAGATGAATTAGGACTGTCTGAAAATGCAAAACTTCCAATCCCAGTATTGATCGATTGCATGGTAGAAGGTGGTAAAACACGTTTGCGCCCAGTATTACTTACTGCAATCACCACCGTACTTGGTTTGGTGCCGTTGGCTGTAGGTTTAAACATCGACTTCATCGGTCTACTAAACAACTACGATGCAAACATTTATGTAGGTGGAGATAACGTGGTGTTTTGGGGACCAATGAGTTGGACAGTAATATTCGGCCTCACCTTTGCCACATTCTTAACATTGGTAATTGTACCTGCAATGTATTATCTCAAAACTCGCTTTGCATATCGCCTAGCTGGTGACAAAGAGATTCACTTATAAAAATTCAGAAAACGCTGTGATTTCTGACCCATGTGTCACAGCATCATAAAGGTAGGTTTAGGTTTAGGTTTCATGGGTTAGTAGGAAAAGAAAGGCGGCTTCTCAGCAATGAGAAAGCCGCCTTTTTTGTTTACATATGCTAAAATTCAAGTCTTGCACGCTAGCTAGCGTTTCAATTTTAGCTACTTATGATTGAGCTATTTCCCTTCATTTATTTAAAGATTGAAATTTGAATTAATCATCCCACTTAATCCGTATCAATGAGCGCACTTAGTTAAGATCAAGACTTTAATCCCGCCAATTCTATTTGTAATCAAAAAACATCTTCTACAAGGTTTCATCCAGAAAGTTAAGAATCCAAACTCCGTTATCGGTTTCTGTTGATAGCAGTGGGCTTTCATTATTTTTGCGCTGTTACAATTTCAAGGAAATGAAGCGAATCATCTACACCATCTTACCACTCTTACTTATTGCCTTTCAAGCAGTTTCACAGGTTTATGATCCTGTAAAGTGGAAGTTTTCTCATAAGCTTGTGGGCGACAATCAAGCAGAACTTACCTTTTCGGCAACTATAGAAGACAAGTGGCATGTGTATTCTACCAAACTAGCCGATGATTTAGGACCAGTGCCTTCTGCCGTAGACTTTCTTAAAATAGAAGGTGCAGAACTGGTTGGTGGCATAAAAGAATCTGCCACACACACTGAGTTTGACCCCATTTTTCAGGCTAAACTCACTTGGTTTGAAAAGAAGGCCGTGTTAACCCAAATGGTGAAGCTGAATGCTAAAACCGCCAAAATAAAGGGCGAACTCACCTACATGACCTGTGATGACAGCAAGTGCTTGCCACCCGAATACCTAGAATTTGAGTTTGATATTGAAGCAGCTATAAAACCAGCATCAAACCCAAACAACCCAGCTCCAAAAGCTGAAGAAAAAGAAACGAGTAAAGCCGAAGAAGCTCCAGAAACGATGGATGTGGCGGCTATTTCAGAACAAACGTCACAAGATCAAAGTGACCCAGAGATTTATAATCCAGTTTCCTGGAAATTTGAATTAATAAAAAAGAGTGATGACATCTACACTTTAATTGCGACTGCCATCATTGACGAGCATTGGCATGTATATTCTAAAGACTTACCAAACGAAGACGGGCCAATTGCTACAGAATTCAATTTTACAGGTGGTTCGCATGAGCTAGTTGGCGAACTGCGCGAAAAAGGTGAATTGATTCAAGAGTACGATCCAAACTTCATGATGGACTTAAGCTACTTTAGCAACACCATGACCTTGGAACAAGATTTCAAAATCGCTGGGGACGAAAACATTACAGGCGAAATCTATTTCATGACCTGCGATGCAGAAAAATGCTTGCCGCCAGAAAGCATCGAGTTTGAAATCAACGCTAAAGATGGCAAACTAGTAGGAGCAGAAATTGAATCCCCTGCTGTAGAAGCAAATCTTCAAGAAGATGAAGAAGAAGACGATGGCGGACTTTGGGGAATTTTCGCATTCGGATTTTTAGGCGGACTTACAGCATTATTAACGCCTTGCGTTTTCCCAATGATTCCTATGACAGTGAGTTTCTTCACAAAGCAATCTGGCACAAAAGCCAAAGGCATCAGCAACGCGATTATTTACGGGCTTTTCATTGTTGGAATTTATACGCTGCTAGGTTTTGCAGTGACAGTGATTTTCGGTGCAGATGCACTCAACGCACTTTCTACCAATGTTTGGTTCAATCTTGCATTCTTCCTACTCTTGATCATATTCGCTATTTCATTTTTGGGAGCGTTCGAAATCACTCTGCCATCATCATTTGTAAACAAAGTAGACCAGCAGTCTTACCAAGGTGGCGTAATCGGAATTTTCTTTATGGCATTGGCGCTCTCGCTGGTTTCGTTTAGCTGCACGGGTCCAATTATCGGAACACTGCTAGTTGAAGCTGCTGTTCATGGTGGTGTGGCCGGCCCTTTAGTTGGTATGGGTGCTTTTTCTTTAGCCCTAGCGTTGCCATTTGGGTTGTTCGCTGCCTTTCCAGGTTGGATGAATTCTTTGCCAAAATCTGGCGGTTGGCTAAACTCAGTGAAAGTAGTTTTAGGATTCTTAGAAATCGGACTTGCATTCAAATTCCTTTCAAATGCCGACTTGGTAGTACAAGCAGGTTACTTAACCCGCGAAATATTCATTGCTATTTGGATTGCAGTTTCAGCAATGCTTACACTCTATCTACTTGGCTTTATCAGAATGCCACATGATTCGCCATTAGAGCGCTTAACAGTTGGCAGAACACTATTTGGAACTTTGTTCTTGACGTTTACCGTTTACCTAATTCCAGGACTTTGGGGTGCGCCTTTGAAGTTGATCAGCGGTTTTCCTCCACCCATGTTTTACAGCGAATCACCTAATGGATTCGGTGGCGGTGGCAGCAATGTAGCTCATGTTTCGGGCACAGATATCATTCCTGAAGGAGCAGACCCAAGTCATTGCCCACACAACTTAAACTGTTTCCATGATTTTGAGCAAGGAATGGCTTACGCCAAACAAGTGAAAAAGCCTGTTTTGCTCGACTTTACTGGTTGGGCTTGTGTAAATTGTCGCAAAATGGAAGAATCTGTTTGGAGCGATCCACGAGTATTGGACATTTTGAGTGGAGATGTGGTTTTGATTTCACTTTATGTGGACGAGAAAACAGAACTGCCTAAAGCAGAACAATACGTGTCTGAAACCACAGGCAAAAAAATCAAAACCGTGGGTAACAAGTGGGCCGATTTCCAAATCAAGCATTTCCAATCAAACTCACAACCACAATACGTAATCATAAATCATAAAGAAATCAAAGCGCTAAACGGCACAGCCGCTTACGATCCAGACATTGACCTTTACATCAATTGGCTTGAAACTGGAGTAAAAGCATTTGAGAATCAGAAGTAACTAAGATCTTACAAATCAAAAAAGCCCCGACATTCTGTCGGGGTTTTTTTTTGGTATTTGCTCCAACTCTCAATTATCCCCAAGCCTTTCTTACTTTAGCCGCACTATTTTCTAACCTATGCTCGTAAAAACATTTGGCAGCGCAGTTCATGGCGTAGATGCAACTACCATAACCATTGAAGTGAATATTGATAAGGGCATCAATTTTTCGTTGGTCGGTTTACCTGATAGCGCAGTGAAAGAAAGCCAACAACGCATAGATGCCGCGCTTACCAACACCGGTTTTAAAATCCCTGGAAAGAAAATTACCATCAACATGGCGCCTGCTGATATTCGCAAAGAAGGTTCGGCTTATGACTTGCCTTTGGCCATGGGCATTTTAGCAGCTTCAGACCAAATTAATTCTGAAGAAGTTGGTAACTACATCATCATGGGTGAGTTGGCTTTGGATGGTGAATTACGCCCCATAAAAGGAACATTGCCCATCGCCATACAGGCAAAAAAAGAAGGTTTTAAAGGTTTTATTTTACCCAAACAAAATGC
Source organism: Salibacteraceae bacterium (assembly GCA_030727625.1). GTDB lineage: Bacteria > Bacteroidota > Bacteroidia > Flavobacteriales_G > Salibacteraceae > SHAN690. The sequence continues at coordinate 8,213 of JANRBI010000191.1, read as the reverse complement.
GCTTGAAGCAGCCATAGTAAGCGGTATTGATGTGCTTGCCGCAGGCAACATAAAAGAAGTAATTGATCATTTTAATGGCACCGAAGCCATTGCGCCCACCATACTCAATACGCGTGAAGAATTCTTCAATAGACTTAATGAGTTTGAGGTAGATTTTAGCGATGTAAAAGGTCAAGAAAACATAAAGCGAGCGCTAGAAATTGCAGCCGCGGGCGGACACAACGTGATTCTGATTGGCCCGCCAGGTGCTGGCAAAACCATGCTCGCCAAGCGCTTGCCAACCATTCTGCCTCCCATGAATTTGCACGAAGCATTGGAAACCACCAAAATTCATTCAGTAGCCGGCAAAACAAAAGACGCACAAGGCTTAATTACGGGCAGACCATTTCGGTCGCCACATCACACCATTAGCGATGTAGCTTTGGTAGGCGGTGGTGGATTTCCACAGCCTGGAGAAATTTCTTTGGCGCATAATGGCGTGCTGTTTTTAGATGAATTACCAGAATTTAAGCGCACCGTTTTAGAGGTAATGCGCCAACCTATGGAAGAGCGTAGGGTAACCATTTCTAGAGCGCGCTTTTCAGTTGATTATCCCGCTTCGTTTATGTTGGTTGCCAGCATGAATCCGTGCCCTTGTGGCTACTACAATCATCCAGAAAAAGACTGTGTTTGCCCACCTGGAGTAGTTCAGAAATACTTGAATAAAATTAGCGGGCCACTGCTCGACAGAATAGACATTCACATAGAAGTAACGCCCGTAAACTTTGACGAGCTCAGCGATCGTAGACCAGCCGAACCAAGTGAAAAAGTGCGTGAACGTGTGCTAGAAGCCCGCGATGTGCAAAACAAGCGCTACGAAAACAATGCGGGTATCTATGCCAATGCTCAAATGAGCAAGCAGATGATTAATCAATACTGTGAAATAGATACTGCTGGCCAAGCATTGCTTAAAAGAGCAATGGAACGTTTGGGACTATCAGCGAGAGCTTACGACCGTATTTTGAAAGTGTCTAGAACCATTGCCGATTTAGCCGGATCTGAACGCATTTTACCCGAACATTTAGCGGAAGCAATACAATACCGAAGCTTGGATAGAGAAACTTGGGCTGGATAAAATTCCAGTTTTTTTCATTTTCAACCAAACAGACTGTCTTTCCATCTCGTTACCAGGTAAACTTCTTTTGCGCAAAAGCCAACCATTAAAGGCGTTTGCGCGTTTAGGTTACACTTGTTAATTAACAAATAGTAAACATTCCAAACAGCACCTTTGCAGCTGCTATAATCAATCAAAAGTTTCCTCAATTCAGATACGTCTACCATGAAGAGAATTTTACTTCTATTCACTGCCTTTTTATTATCCTATTCAAGCATTTGGGCACAATGCACGATTATTTCTAACGCATCTCAAACCACCTCACTTACAGGTGGTGTTACTACAGCCACGGAATTCAGTGTGGGCTGGAATCCAGTAAGCCAGCGCTACTACAGTACAATTAGCGGCATTGGAGCTGCTTTAATGACGTACAGCAATGCCGGTTCTCTTGTTTCTACTGTTTACCCTACAGGTGTTTACAATTGCGGTATTTGGTGGAACAACAACTTGGGTCAATTAGAAACCAATGGCTATAGCAGCACTGGCTTGTTTACAATATCGACCAACACTTCTGGAAATGCTTTGGGCACTGCAACTAACATCTATACAGGTTACAACCAGCCAGCTACGTATGCTCAAGGCGATTATGACTATGATGCGAATGAGGTTATTTACAAAACTGGAAGTACCATTTATCGCTACAACCGAACTAACGGAACTCAAATAGGGACTGTAACACTTTCAGGAACTACACTCACTTCGCTTAATGCCTACTTTGTTGGTTATACTGGATGTTCGGGTAAAGAATATGTGGTTTACGATTATCAAACCTACAGAGCCTTGTTCTTTAGCAAATCAACTGGAAACTATGTTGGCTTTAGCCAGTTACCTACTACCGCACCATCGCAAACCACATATAGTGTTAGCTACGCTAACAATAAGATTTTCATACACAATGGATCTTCTTGGTTGGGCTATGATGTTATTGAAACAGGCATTTCTACTTCGAGTATTTCAGGCCCTTTTTGCGGTGGATCCAGCGTTTCGGTAAACTTTACAACTGATACAATTACGTTCTTAACAGGAAACATTTTTACTGCGCAGCTTTCAAATGCAAGCGGCAGTTTTAGCTCACCAACTAATATTGGAACGGTTACGAGCACAACCGCATCTACCATTTCTGCAACCATTCCTACCAGTACTCCATTTGGCTCAAATTATAGAATCCGTGTAGTTTCTTCCAGCCCAGCATATACTGGTAGCGACAATGGAACGAACATTATCATCAATCTTCCTACACTTGAATTAGGCGCCAGTCAAACCATTTGTACTGGCTCAACTGTTCAACTCAGCGGTCCTACGGGAGCTACGAGCTACAGTTGGTCAAACGGATCAAACACACAAAATATCAATGTATCAAATCCAGGAACCTATTCACTGACTATCAGTAATAGTGTTTGTTCTGATGCAGATACAGTGGTAGTGACGGGTATATCTCCCGTAACGCCTACTTTGGCTGATACTGTGAGCACTTGTATTGGTGGATCAACCACTATAAATGCAACCACAACAGGTATTGCATCTTATGTTTGGAATACAGGAGCTACAACTGCCAGTATTAGCCCAACAACTGCTGGTTACTACACTGTAACTACCACAGATAATAATAGCTGCACCTCTGTTGACTCTACTTTCTTGAGCATTGTGAATGCGAATATCACGCCAGGAGACACCAACATTTGTTTGGGCGATTCAGTAGACTTATATGCTATTGGTTCGAGCTGTTATTTTGAAATGACCTCGCTTTCAAACACTGGTGTAGGAGCAGTAATAATTAATTCTGGTTATGACGATCGTGGTGGTATAGCAGTTGATGATAATTTCATTTATGCTCAAAAAGATGGCGCAACCGTGAAAATCAATAAGTCTACCTTGGGTGTGGTTGGCTATTTGACACAAATGGATGGTTTGTTTAGCGATTTGGCCACTTCTTCTCTTTATACATTCTGGAGCACAACTTCTAGCAACTTTAACTATGCAAGCATCAACTCGGTTCGCGAAGTAGATCAGAACTTGACGCTAGGGAGCACAGTAACGCTGTCACAAACGCTGAGCCTACCGTATGGGTCACTAATACTGGCGGGCAATGGATTTGTAGGTGTCTACAACCCAACGCTTGACGATCTGTATAAAATTGATTTGAGCACAGGTGTTGTTACTACCATCAACAACAACCTGATTTTATTATATACAGCAACTGAAAACTGGGCATCTTGGGGAGTTGCCGAGTGCAATGCTAATAATGAATACACCTTCGTATATAGATATGGAAGCTACTTCTATGAGTACCAAACTTCGAACAACACGGTTTCATTAAACACGTCACTTTCGCCAGGCTACTCGCTGAGTGGAGACTGGGGAACCTTTGTTTATTCTGCATCAGACAATAGATGGTACAATAGTTTTGAAGGTTCGGGTATTGTTGGTCAATCTTCTGCCGAAGGTGTGGGCTATGCAAATGCCACCGTAAGCGGAGCCACAGGCGCAGGAGCTACTTCTACTCATTTGTGGAGCAATGGTGCAACCTCTATTGGAATTTCGGTTTCGCCATCTTCGGCTACTAGCTACAGTGTAATAGTTTCTGACGGAATATCAACATGTTATGATACCGTGGCTATTGGTGTAAGTGCTTTGCCTACCATCAGTATTGCTGATACTGTATCATCATGTAATGTAGACAGTGCAATTATTTCAGGTCCATCTGGTTCAAATGCATATTTATGGAGCAATGGAAGCACAACACAAAACACATACTTTACGCGTTCAGGCTCTGAATGGTTGAAAGTAACCAACAGCAATGGCTGTAGTGCAACAGATACTGTTTTAGTAAGCATTGTTGATGCAAGATTGAATGTTTCTGACACAACAGTTTGTTCTGCAGACTCTTTCAGAATATATCCTGAAAACAGTGTTTGCGGATTGACCATTCAAACAATGACCACCAACAATGTTTCTTCAAGATTTAGTGGGGTGGATGATAGAGGTGGAATTGCAGCTACGGAAGACTATATTTATTACAACTCTACATCTGGCCTCATGCGCTTTGATGCTAATAACATAGCGAGTGGCAGTTTATCAAACTTAGGTGCAAACAGAGACGGAATTTTCTCTGACCTTTCTTCAGGACAGCTTTACACCCTTTGGTACAATTCTAGCACAGACTTCTTTTACAACACCCAATATGTTGATGCCATCAGAAAAATGGACGCCAATGGTATATTGGGCGCTACGTTAAACTTATCACAGCAAATTCCGTGGAACCCAACCTGTTGCTATTATAACGGAATTTTCGCAGGGGAAGGCTACCTTATTCTATGGATCGATTGGAACAATACCCTCTATAAAATTGATCTTGGAAATGGTCAAGTATCAACACTTGGAACAGCTAATCTGACTATATATAATACAGATATCTACCATTTTTGGGGTGTTGCAGAATGCAATGGCGATGATCATTCTATTGTAGCAAGACTTGGCACTTACCTTTCAAGGTATGATATTGCCACTTCCACTACCACAGCTCTTCAAACTCAAACACTTGGTAGCACTGGCGTAATCGCCTATTCACCATGGAGAGAAAAATGGTATGGATATTCAGAGGCTGCATTTAATTTAGGATCGACATACATTGGGTCTGAGTACTTGTATGAAGCCGATGCCACAGACATAAACTACGGCAACTCATACGCTAACTTAAGTTTTACATGGAGTAATGGCGACACAACTTCTTATCTGAATGTGAGTCCAGACACGACAACATCTTATAGTTTAACCGTAACTGATGGAATTACTTCATGTTACGACACTGTCACTTTTACTGTAATTCAGTCACCTATAGTTACTACTAATCAAACTGATGTACTTTGTAATAACGATTCTACAGGAAATATTGGTTTAAATGTATCGGGTGGCGTTTCTCCTTATGCATACTTATGGTCAAATGGTAGTGAGAACGACAGTATTTCTGGTTTAACAGCCGGAACTTACAGCGTCACGGTAACCGGTTCGAATGCGTGTGTGGTTCCAATAGAATTTACCCTTACGGAACCTACGGCCATTTCGTCATCACTAACACAAACCCAAAGTGCAACTTGTTTTGAAGCTACAGATGGTGGAGCGTATGTAGTTGCCTCTGGCGGAGTTGGTCCATACACCTATTTGTGGGAAAGTGGAGAAACCAATGATACTGCAAGCGCATTGAATGGAGATTTCAATTCAATCACCATTACTGATGCCAACGCTTGTGAAAGAATTGATTCTATTGATATCACTTCGCCTCAGGCAATATCAGCTGCTGGACCATTAACCACGAGTAACGGGTTTATTTGCCCTGGCAATTCAACTACAATCACAGCGGTGAATGGTGCAAACGGAACTGGCACATCTACCTTTACAGGAACTACTAACACAATCAATTTCTCAGCATCAAACCAAACACTTAGCCTGAATGCGCTAAGTGTTCCAACACAGATTTTGGGTAATGCATCTTTAACCGTTTATTTTCAAGGAGACCGATCCTTATCTAGTGAATATCTTCAGGTGTATGGAGAAAACAGCTACTATATCGGTGCAACCACAGGTATGCCCAACACTTACTGCAATGGTTATGTAAGTCAAACATTTACAGTATCGCAATCGCTTATGCAATCTTGGATTTCAAATGGTTCGTTGCAACTTGCGCTTTACAATTATGGAATGGACTATTGTAGTGCGTTAGCACATTATGGTGAAGCATACATTGAAGTTTCATTTCCAACATCTAACCAAAGAACTTATTGGTTTGAAAACTCGTGTGAAACAGACACTAATTTGGCCATTGGAAGCGGCCCTTCAATTTCCGTTTCTCCTGCAAGCACAAGAAAATTCTTCACCATAAACTACCTTGATGGCTGCTACAGTACTTGTGACAGTATCACCATTACTGTTGCCCCAAGTTTTGGTTTGAATTTCACGGTGGCGAACAACCCAATTTGTGCTGGAAATAGCACTGCAATCATTGTAAGTGGCGCAGCAAACAACAACTATAACTGGAGCCCAAGCGCATCACTTAATACTGCAACTGGAAACTCTGTAACAGCATCTCCTGCGGCTACTCAACCATACAGCGTTCAGTATACTGACTTCTTTGGTTGTACACAATATGACACGGTTACGGTAAATGTGTTTGCAAAACCACTATTAAATATTCTGTCTGTGAGTAACGCTACTTGTAACACTACAAACGATGGCTATGCTGCAGTATTCGGATCGAATGGTCAATCGCCATACACTTATTCATGGCCTAGCGGAACAACAAATGCTCTTGCGTTTAATCTGTATGCTGGTACGTATGTGGTTTCTGTAACAGATGGAAATGGATGTACCGACACTACGGCTGTTAACATTGGGGTAAACGTGGATGTAACTATAACCAATACATCTACCGACCCAAGCTGCAATGGATCATCAGATGGTAGCATAAGTGTTACAGCAACAGGAGGTTCTGGACCATATTCTATGAGCTGGAATACTGGATCAACTTCAAATAATATTACTGGACTTACAGCAGGAACATATACTGTTACTGTAACGGACAACAATGGCTGTTACGACTCATTAGTAGTAACTCTAAACGATCCGACTCTATTAACAGCCAGCATTGACAGTCTTTCTGCTCAAAGCTGCCCTGAATCAAACAACGGTGCTTTGTTTGCATCTGGCCAAGGAGGAAGCGGCACTTATACTTACGCTTGGAGTAATGGAGCTACATCAGCAGCAAACTCAGGAATAGCAGCAGGTACCTACACAGTTACTATTACAGACGCAAGCGGATGTACTGCCACAGACAATTCAACATTGACGCTTGTTTCTAGCAATCTTATTGCTTCAATTAACCAAGCGCAAGGTCTTACTTGCTTTGGAGCAAGTGAAGCAATACTTGCAGGATTTGGTACCGGAGGAACTGGAGCATTAACTTACAATTGGAGCAACAGCTCTACCAATGACAGCATCTACAATGTTGCTGCTGGCAACTATATACTTACTGTGAACGATGCAGTTGGCTGTTTAGATACGGCTTCTTTTGAAGTAATTAATCCAGCAGCAATGACCGTTTCACTTACCCAAACTGATGTTGCATGTAATGGTGGTACCACAGGAAGCATTTCGACCATTGTTAGCGGTGGAACTACACCATATTCTTACGCTTGGAACACCAGCTCTACTGCATCAAATCTCACTGGTTTGAGCGCAGCATCTTACACCATTACTGTAACTGATGCCAATGGCTGTTCGCAATCAGAAACTGCGATAGTAGCAGAGCCGATTGCATTAACTGTAGCCTCTGTTAATGTAACGCCAAGTACTTGTGCTGGAGTAAGCAATGCGAGTATCGCAATCAGCATAAATGGTGGAACAACTCCTTACACTTACGCATGGAATAATGGACAATCAACTGCAACAGCAATTAACCTGGCCTCTGGTTCATACACCGTTACAGCAACCGATGCTAATGGTTGTGCTATTGATTCTACTATAACCATTGCGCCAACCGCAAATCCTATTTCAATTACGCTTACTCCAACCAATGCAGCTTGTTTCGGAAGTAGTACTGGTCAAATTTCGGCAAGCGTTTCTGGAAATACAGGTCCATATACTTACCAATGGAACAATGGAAACACAACCGCAACTAATTCAAACTTAGCTGCCGGAACATATAACCTTACTGTAACAAATGCATCTGGTTGTACAAATACAGCTACCGCAACCATTACACAGCCAATTCAATTAGCAGCAAGCATCGCAAATACCGTGAACCAATCTTGTGCTGAAGCAGATAACGGAACGGCAACTGTGAGTGCAACTGGTGGAACAAATCCGTATTCTTACACTTGGCCAAATGGTGCTACTACAGCTACAGTATCTGGTTTAGCTGCTGGAACTTATGTAGCCACAATTACAGATGCTAATAATTGCAGCACAACCGCAATAGCTACTATCAATCTTTTACCATCCAGTCTTAATGCTAGCATTAGTTTAATAAACAATGTAAGCTGCAATGGACAAAGCAATGGTGCATTAA